>JASCOJ010000013.1 GCA_029959645.1 Microbacteriaceae bacterium PS02332
CGGGGGGGCCGCCCGCATGCCGCGGAGGGGCCCCCGCCGCGACGCCCGGGGCGGCGAGGAGGACGCCGGCGCCGGACGGCGCGCCGTCGTCACGGCCGACGGCGCGGTGCCCATCCCCGAGCACCTCCGCGGGCTGTTCCCCACGGGGACGCTCGTGCACGTCGAGGCTGACGGCGCCGGCGGACTCCGGGTCCGTGCAGCCGAGGAGACCGAGGAGGTCGTGTCATGAGCGGACTCCGGTTCCAGGACTTCACCGTGACGGTGGAAGGCCGGCTCCTGGTCGCCATGACCGTCTCGGTGCCCGCGGGCTCGACCGTGCTGTTCACCGGACCGGCCGGCACCGGGACCTCGGCGGTGCTCGCCGCGGTCGTCGGGGCCCTGACCGGCGAGGCCGAGCCCGGCGTCGGGACGAGCGGGTCGGTCACCCTCGACGACGAGGACACCGACGGCACCGACACCGCCGACGTTGCGGATCCCCGGCACCGCGTCGGCCTGGTCACCCGGGAGCACGAGCTGCTCGGCGGCCTCACCGCCGCCGAGAACGTGCTCGTCGGGGTCCTCGCCCGACGCCGACCGACCACGGCGGACGACGAGCGGGTCGTGCGCGCCCTCGACGCGCTCGCGATGCCCGTCGCCACCCGCGGCAACCTCGTCGAGCAGCTGTCCGGCGGGCAGCAGCAGCGGGTGGCGGTGGCGCGCGCGATCGCCACCGGGGCCCCCGTGCTGGCGCTCGACGACCCGGTCAGCGAACTCGACGACCGGACGACGACCGTCGTGCACGACGCGCTCGCCGAGGTCGCCCGCGGCGGCACGGTCGTGCTCGTCGCGGTGCCGGACGGTGCCGCGGCACCGGCGGCCGACCTCGTCGTCCGCGTGGGTGGCCGGGGTCGTCACGTCTCCGACGCGCCGCCGGCCGGATGACCCGACGACGGACTGGAGGCGCGGTGGCGGACCGGCACCGGGCCTCCCGTCCGCACTACGGTTGCGTCATGCGCGCGACCGTGCGGGACGTGGCCGCCCTCGCCGGGGTGTCCCCGAAGACCGTCTCCAACGTCATCACCGGCACCGTCGCGGTGCGCCCGGAGACCCGGGCCCGCGTGGAGGCGGCACTCGCCGAACTCGACTACGTGCCGAACCTGTCGGCCCGGAGTCTCCGCAACGGCCGCTCCGGCGTGATCGCGCTGACGCTCCCGGAGCTGAGCAGCGCGTACTCGGCGGACCTGGCCCGCTGGTTCGTCGAACTCGCCCGGGAGCGGGGTCTGGTCGTGCAGCTCGAGCAGACCGGCACCGACCCGGAGCAGGAGCGCACGCTGGTCTCCCGGGCGCGGGCGCACCTCGTGGACGGGCTCGTGCTCAACCCGGTGTCGCTCAGCGCGAGCGTCCTCGCGTCGACCGCGGGGCTGCCGCCGACCGTGGTGATCGGCGAGGTCGAACCGGAACACGTCGACCAGGTGCACGTCGACAGCCGGGCCGCGGCGCGGGAGCTGACGGACCTGCTGCTCGTGCACGGGCACCGCCGGATCGCGCTCGTCGGCGCGGCGCTGCCGGGGGCCGCCACCGCGACGAGCCTGCAGCGGCAGCGGGGTCACGAGGACGCCCTCGGTACCACGGGGCTGACGCCCGACCCGGCGATGCACGTCCCGTTGCCGGCGTGGACGACCTCGGTCGCGGCGACGACGTTCGACGCCTGGCTGGACGGACGGGACCTGCCCGACGCGGTCTTCGCGTTCACCGACTCGATCGCGTTCGGGGTGCTGCACGTCCTCGCCGCCCGCGGCGTCCGCGTACCGGAGGACGTCAGCGTCGTGGGGTTCGACGACGTGGACGGTGCCGCCTACGCGATCCCCGCCCTCACGACCGTGTCCTTCGACCGCCGGGCCTTCGCCGGCGCCGCACTGGACCTGCTCGAACGGCGGATCGCGGACCGGTCCGTGCCGCCGACGACGACGGTCGTGCCGCACCGGGTCGTCGCGCGCGCGAGCGTCGCGCGGCGCTGACCGCGCCCCTTCCGCTGCTGCACCCCGCCTGTCATGCTGGGCGGGAGGACGGGGAGGTCCGACCGTGCGGACGATCACACTGCTGGCGCGGGGCGCAGCCTGGCTGCTCGTCACCGCCGCGAAGACGCTGGGGTCGATGCACGGCGCGAAGCCCTTCGCCGACGAGCACGCGGCGCAGCAGCACCGCCGCCGGGCCGATTACCGTCCCTGACCCGGCCGGCCCGTCTCGCGCCGTGACCTGACCTGACCGTGCCCCGCGAGCCCGTCAGGACCCGTCGGCCGCCTGCAGCACCGCGACGGCCGTCCGCCGGTCGGCGAGGATCCGGAAGTGCCCGCCGACGTCGAGGCGCATGTTCCGGGCTCCGGCGAGCTCGCTCCCGCCCGGGATGAGCGTGTCGAACACCCCGTACACCGACGTGATCCGCGCGTTCGCGTCGAGTTCGCGCGCGAGGCCGGCGATCACCGGGTCGGTCGCCCGGAACGCCCGCAGGTGCCGCACCGGCGCGAGCTCCGCGTAGACCGACCCGCCGAACGGCGTCGACACCGCCACCATCCGGTCGATGCGCCCGTCGGGGTCGAGCCGGGTCATCGCGTACTTCCCGATGAGGCCGCCCTTGCTGTGCGCCAGGACGAGGACCCCGTGCAGGTCGTGCTCGCGCAGGTACGCCATGACGTCCTCCGCGCTCACCGGGACCGGTCGGACGTTGTGCCGCAACCCGGTCAGCACGTGCACCGGGTGGCCGCGGTCGTGCAGGACGTCCATGAGCGGGCGCATGAAGTGCCAGGTCTCGTAGACGCCCGGGATCACGACGACGGCCTGCCGGTCGCCGGTCAGGTAGTCGTCAGCGGTCGTCGGCCCGAGGCTGCGGACCTGCCAGCGGATCGCGTAGGCCCAGTCGAGGAGTGCCCACCGGACACGACGGAGCAGGCCGGGAGGCGCGGCTACCGTCGACGGCGTCCCTTCAGCTCGGTCCGGGGTCACGGCGTCACCGCGGCACCTCGTCGCGCGTGGCCTCGAGCGTCTGGATACGCCGGAACTCGTCGACGAGTCGGGCGACCGCCACCGGTTGCCGCTCCTGCACGTGGTGCCCGCCGGGCAGTTCGACGAGCGCGGCACGGTCGGCTGCGGCGACGACGCGCTCCGCCCACTCGTGCACGGCCAACGGGTCGTGCTCACCGCGGATGACGAGGACGGGGACCGTGAGCTGCCGCACCCGGTCGAGCATCGGGAACCGCTGCATGGGGCGCACCTCGTGGAAGTACTGCCGGAGGCTGCGGACGTAGTCGCTGAAGACCACGACGTTCATCCGGGTGCTCTCGAACCGACGGTCGAGGCCGAGGCCCAGACCGAGCCGCGGGAGCGAACCCCGTCGGGGGTCGACGACCGGACCGACCAGGACGACCGACCCGACGACGTCCGGGTGCCGGAGGGCCGCCTCCACGGCGATCTGGGCACCCATCGACTGCCCGAGCACGACCAGGTCCGAGGCCCCACGGGTGGCGACGGCCCGGACGACGAGGTCGGCGTACTCCGCCGGCTCGACCCGGCGGCCGACGGGCGGGAGGCCGCCGAACCCGGGGAGGTCCACGGCGATGGTGCGGTGCGTGCGGGACAGCGCGCCCTGGAGCCGGTGGAACGAGCGGTGGGACATGCCGATGCCGTGCACGAGGACGACGGTTGGGGCGAAGGCATCACGGACCCGGCCGGCGGGTGCCATCGTGTGCAACCGGACGGGGAGACCATCGACCGTGACGGTCTCGACGAGGGCACGCATCCGTCGAGCGTATGCCGCCGGTCGCTGCCCGCTGACAGGTCCACCAGATCGCCCCTGGTGCCGGACCGGGTGCGCCGGTACTGTGCGGCCATGCGCAAGGTCACGGCAGGGCTGTTCACCTCGGTCGACGGGGTCGTGCAGGACCCGTTCCGGTTCCAGTACGACAGCTTCGACGACGAACTGGGCGCCGGCATGGGTGCCTTCATGGCCGCGACCGACACCGTGCTCCTCGGCCGGAACAGCTACCAGGAGTGGTCGACGTGGTGGCCGGCCCACCCCGATGACCCGTTCGGGCAGTGGATCACCCCGATCGAGAAGTACGTCGCCTCCACGACCCTCGGCGACGACCTGACGTGGGAGAACAGCACCCGCATCACCGGCGACGTCCCGACGTTCGTCCGCGAGCTCCAGGCGCGCGACGGTGGGGACATCGCGGTCTGCGGCAGCGTGACCCTGGTGCGCAGCCTGCTCTTCGCCGGCGTGCTCGACGAGTTGCAGCTCATGGTCCACCCGGCCGTCGCGGGCGCGGGCCGGAAGCTGTTCGAGCCGACCGACCCGCCCACGCGTCTCCGGCTCGTCAGGAGCACCGTGACGAGCAAGGGGAACGTGCTGAGCACCTACGGGCCGTTCGCCGGGTCGGCGGGCTGAACCCGCGCCTCCCGGCTGCCCGCACCGCGGGTGGACCGCAGGTGCGCGCGATCGGCGTACCCTTCTGGGTGGCCCAGACCGCACGACCCCGGAGCTCACCATGCCGCAGGACACCCGCCCGCACGTCGTCATCGTCGGAGGTGGGTTCGCCGGCATCGCCGCCATGCGCGAGCTGAAGGACGCACCCGTCCGCGTCACCCTCGTCGACCGCCACGTCTACAACATGTTCCAGCCGCTCATGTACCAGGTGGCGACCGGCGGGCTCAACGCCGGCGATGTGACGTACTTCCTCCGCAGTCTCCGCGCGCGGCAGGCGAACGCCGACTTCCGGCACGGCCTGCTCACCGGCATCCGGCACGACGAGCGCATCGCCGAGATGTCCGACGGCGAGCACCTGCACTACGACTACCTGATCCTCGCCAACGGCGTGAACACGAGCTACTTCGGCACCCCGGGCGCCTACGAGTACGCGTACTCGATGTACTCCCGGTCGCAGGCCCTCCGCATCCGCGACGAGCTCTTCACGCGCCTCGAGCAGGCCGCGGCGAAGCAGGGTCCGGACGAGATCCGCGTCGTCATCGTCGGCGGCGGGGCGACCGGCGTGGAGATGGCCGGCGCGCTCGCCGAGCTCCGCGACCAGGCCCTCGTCGGCGCCTACCCGGAGATCGAGCGGGGCAACATCTCGATCACGCTCGTGCACCGCAGCGGCGAGCTCCTCAAGCCGTTCGCCCCGCGCCTGCGTCGGTACGCGGCGAAGATCCTCCGGAAGCGCGGCGTCGTGCTGCGCCTGAACGCCGGTGTCGAGGAGGTCATGCCCGACGGCGTGCGCCTGGCCGGCGGTGAGGTCATCCCGGCCTCGCAGGTCATCTGGGCGACCGGTGTCTCCGCCCACAAGGAGGTCCGCAACTGGGGCCTGCCGCAGACCCACGGCGGACGCATCCAGGTGAACGACGACCTCAGCGTCAAGGGTGTCGAGCGCATCTTCTCGGCCGGCGACATCGCCGCGCAGGACGACGCCCTCGCGCAGCTCGCCCAGCCGGCACTGCAGGGCGGCAAGCACGTCGCCGAGCAGATCAAGCGGCGCCTGGCCGGCAAGCCCACCGAGCGCTTCAAGTACTTCGACAAGGGCACGATGGCGACGATCGGCACGAACGCCGCCGTCGCGCAGCTCCGTGGCGGCATCACCATGGTCGGCCCCGTCGCGTGGGCCGCGTGGGTGTTCGTGCACATCACGAGCCTGCTCGGCAACGGCAACCGGATGTCGACGCTGACCCACTTCTTCGTCCGCTACGTCTGGTTCATGCGGAAGCGCTCGATCCCGATCGTCGGCGACGTCCGCCCGGTGCGCCCGAACGGCGACCGCGAGCCGGAACCCTGGCAGCTGCAGAAGGCGGAGTAGCCGCCACCACGGAACGGACGGGAGGCCCACCCACCAGCTGGTGGTGGGCCTCCCGTCCGTCGTCGGGTCCGGCAGGACGTCAGGCGCGCGGCGCCGTGTAGGCGCCGTCGGCGATGTCCTCCAGCAGCGTCGGACCGGTCGGCTGCCAGTCGAGCAGCTCGCGGGTCGCGGTCGACGTCGCCGCCATCGGCGCCCCGAAGAACCGACCGACGAATCCGTAGTGGGCGACGGCGTCCGCGGGGTCGATCGTCGTGACCGGCACACCGACGGCGTCGCCGATGGCCTGCGCGATCGCGCGGGTGGGGACGGCGTCCTCGCCGGTGACGTGCATCCGGGTGCCCGCCGGGGCGCTCTCGAGGCCGAGCCGGACGAGTCGCGCCGCATCGGTGCGGTGCACCGCGGCCCAGCCGTTCGTCCCCTCGCCGACCACCGCGGCGGCCCCGTGGCGTCGTGCCGCGGCGGTGAGGACGGCGACGAAGCCGGAGTCGCCGTGCCCGTGCACGGTGGGGGCGAACCGCGCGATCACGGTGCGGACGCCCTGGTCGACGAAGTCCAGCGCGCGGTTCTCGCTGCCGCCGCGCATCGAGTGCAGGCCGACGGCGGGGCTCGGGTCGTCCTCGGTCGCCGGGCGGTCGGCGGCGAGCCGGGCGAGGCCGGATGCGACCACGAACGGCCGGTCGCTGCCGACGAGCACCTGGCCCAGGGTCTCGACGGCGGCGCGCTCAGCGGCGTCGCTCACCTCGGGGTGCGCGAAGTCGTGCTTGTTGGCGAGGTGGACGACCCCGTCGGCCGCGTCGGCGCCGCGGCGGAGCGCGTCGAGGTCGTCGAGGTCCCCGCGGAGGACCTCGGCGCCCTTCGCCTGGACGGATGCGGCGGAGGCGTCGGACCGGGCCAGCCCGGTGACGCGGTGGCCGGCGGCGAGGAGCTCGTCGACGGTGGCTGAGCCGATCCAGCCGGAGGCTCCGGTGACGAACACGTGCATGGTGGTGCCCTTCTCGATGATGTCAGTTGCTGACATCAGACCGTAGCACGCGATGTCAGTCGCTGTCATCAGTAGACTCGGGGAATGGCACGATGGCGGACCGGCACCCGGGAGCGGCTCCAGGCGACCGCCCTGGACCTCTTCCGCGAGCGCGGGTTCGAGGGGACGACCGTCGCGGACATCGCCGCGGCGGCCGAGGTCACCGAGCGCACGTTCTTCCGGCACTTCACCGACAAGCGCGAGGTGCTCTTCAGCGGGCAGGAGGACTTCGTGCGCCTGTTCGTCGAGCCGATCGAGCAGGCGCCCGCGGAGAGCACGCCCTCAGAGCTCATCCGCCGCGCGCTCGACGGTGCCGCGACGTTCTTCCCCGAGGAACGCCGGGCGTGGTCGCGGCGCCGCCAGCCGGTCATCGACGCCGACCCCGCGCTGCAGGAACGTGAACTCGCCAAGCTCGCAGGGCTGGGCAGCACCCTCGGCGCGGTCCTGCGCGACCGCGGGGTACCGGAACCGACGGCGACCCTCGCAGCCCAGACCGCGGTGACCGTGTTCCACCTCGCGTTCACGCAGTGGATCGCCGCCGACGAGGACCGGACGATGGTCGCGTTGTCCCACGAGCGGCTCGCGGCCCTGGCGACCCTGGTGCCCTGACCCTGCTGGTCCGGGGGACGCGGACCTGTCCGGACCCAGGGGCACCACCGAGCCGGTTCATGGGTGCGGAGGGCACACTGGAACGCGATCAGCAGCTCCGCCGCGGTGCCGCCCGACGTCGGCGCGCCGGACCCGACCGGGAGGACGACTTGGCCACGACCGCGACATCGGCGACCGCCCGCGCGCAGGCCGCCCCCGCTCCGGCGACGACCGCCCCGACCCCGAGCCGTGCACACGGCGACGCGCTCGGTGCACGCTCCGTCGCGCTCGACGGGCTGCGCACCCTCGCGATCGCCCTCGTGGTCCTCTACCACCTGCACGTGCCGCAGTTCGAGGGCGGGTGGATCGGCGTGACGGTGTTCTTCGTCCTGTCCGGCTACCTCATCACGACACTGCTGCTCCGGGAGCGCCGGACCACCGGCACGATCCGGCTCGGCTCGTTCTGGGTCAAGCGGCTGCTGCGGCTCTACCCGGCGCTGATCGCCCTCGTCGTCGTCGGACTCCTGCTCTGGAACTGGGTCGGCGACTACAAGGGCGCGTCGTTCTCCGCGAGCGAGGCCGCCTTCATCGCGCTGAGCTACACCGGCAACCTCTACCGCTCGTTCTGGGACACCACGCAGGGCGTCTTCGCGCACACGTGGAGTCTGTCGATGGAGGAGCAGTTCTACCTGGTGTGGCCACCCGTGCTGCTCCTGCTGATGGCCGTGCGGTCGCGCCGCCGGGTGCTGCTCGCCGGTCTCGCGGTCGTGGTCGTCGGGGCGTCGGTGGCGTCGTGGCTCAGCTACCGCACGCCCTCCGGCAGCGCCACCCCGGACGTGTACTTCTCCCCCGTGCTCGGTGTCGTGCCGCTCGCGACCGGGTGTCTGCTCGCCCTGCTGCTCGACGTCGACCGGGTGCGTGCCGTCGCCAGCGGCGTCGCCGGTCACGTCGCCACCTGGCTCGGGATCGCCGCGGTCCTCGGTGTGCAGTTCTGGATCGACGACGACTGGACGCAGCACGCCTGGACCTTCGGCCTGCTCATGCCGCTGACCGGCGTCCTGTCGGCCCTCCTCATCGGCGGGCTCGTCTCGGTCCGCACCCCGGTCTCAGCGGCGCTGTCATGGCAGCCGATGGCCTGGTTCGGGCGCCGGGTGTCCTACGCGGCGTACCTCTGGCACCCGCTCGTCTTCGCGCTGCTCGGCACCTTCGCGATCGGCTGGTTCGGCGACGTCTGGCTGTCCGCCGCCGCGGTCGTCGTGGCGATCGGTGCCGCGTACGCCGTCGAGGTGCCGGTGGAACGGCTCCGCAAGCGTGTCCGGGAGGCCCGGAAGCTCGTGGCCGCCGACCGTGCGGCCCGCGGCACCGCAGCACACTGACTCCGCGCTTCCTCCAGCCCCGTCCGCTCCTGTCCCGAGGCGGATCGCCCGGTGGTCGATGCGTCGCGACGCGGTGATCAGCACTCGAGCACCGGCTACGCCGGCAGCCGGGAGGACCGGGCGCGGTGGTGCCGCCTCGTCGTCGTCCGGGACACGGACCTCCGTGAGCATGGTTCGACGGTCCAGAGCCGGGACGCACGAGATCGATGTCACCCGCTCGGAGGACCCGAGATCGACCCGTCGTCGCACAGGACCGCACCGCGCGAGGGACGATCGGCGAGCGACCGGTCAGCAGGCTGGTCGCATGTCCGAACGCAACCGCCCCACCGTCCGTCTCGTCGCCGCCGCCGTCGTCGCCGGCTCCGTCGCCGTGCTCGCGACCGGGTGCAGCTTCGTCCAGCAGCAGACCGGCGACGCCTGGTCCGTGACCTACGAGGTGCGGGTCGACCAGCCCAGGGGGGCCGAGCTCACCGACGTGCGCGTCGAAGGTGCCGAGCGGCGCGGCGAAGCGCCCGGAGTGCACCGGCTCGGCACAGAGGAGACCGGGGCCACGGACGGCGACGGGTCGCACTGGGAGCACGAGACGATCGTCCTCGCCGAGCAGCAGGCGTCGGTGCGAGCCACCCCGGGTGCCGGGGCGACGGCGACGTGCCGGATCCTGCTCGACGGGAAGCGCGAGATCGCGAGCGAGACGTCCGCGCGGCCAGGTGCGGCGGTCCGGTGCTCGGCAGACACCCCGGCCTTCGGCTGACGAGGGAGACACCGATCGGGCGGTCGTGCCGGTTCCGCGCTCCGTGGGCCGGCGACGTCCTCCAGCGCGTGCGCAATCGGCCACCGGACAGTGTGACGCCGTCTTCTCGAACTGGTGACGAAGGGACCCGGTCTTCCGGGTCCCTTCGTCTGCGTGTGGTCAGTGGACTCAGACGCGGCCGAGCATCGCCTCGTTGAGGATGGTGCCGCCGAGCATCCAACCGCCGTCGGCGACCTCGTCGAGGATGACGAGGGTGGTCGGGCGCGCTCGCTCCCCGTAGACGTCGACGATGGCGTCGGTGACGGCGTCCTGCAGCTTCTTCTTCGACTCGGCGGTCAGGGTGTCAGCGGGGACCTTGATGTTGGCGAAGGGCATGGTGTTCCTCTCGGTGGGGTTTCCCGGGCGGTCCGGGGGTCGAAGTGCGGCGTCGGAGGACAGCAGGTCCTCGATGCCGACGCGGTGGTAGAACTCGGACCGGATACGGTCCGCGACCGCTGAGACGACCTCGCTGCCGTCGTGCGAGGGGTCGACGTGTGTCCGGTAGGGGCGGGTCCCATCTGGGAGGCTGACCACGCGGACGATCTCGTCGGCGACGTCCTGCACGTCGGCGTCCACCGGGACGATCGCGGCGAGGCGGTCGGTGAGGTCCTGCCGGAGCGCCCCGTACTCCTCGTCGTGTGCAGCGACTCGGGCGGCGTCCGTCGGGACCGCAGCGTTCGTGAAGTGGTTCGTCCCCGAGGTGAAGGCTCCCGGGACCACGATGGTGGTGTCGATGCCGAAGCGGACGAGCTCCGCTGCGTAGCTCTCGGCCAGGGCGTCCATGCCGGCCTTCGCCGCGAAGTACGGCGCGAGGAACGGCGGGTGCCCGCCGCGGGTCGACGAGCTGCCGACCCACACGACCAGTCCTGAGCGGCTGACGCGCATGTGCGGCAGGACGGCGCGGGCGACGCGTTGTGCGCCGACGACGTTGACGTCGTAGAGGGCCGTGAACTGCTCGGGCGTGAACGCTTCGGCAGGGCCGTAGGCCATGTGGCCGGCGTTCTGTACGAGGACGTCGATCCGCCCGTGCGAACGGACGACCGCGTCGACGGCGTCATCGACGGACTGTTGTGACTGGACGTCGAGCTCGACGGCGCTGAGCTGCAAGCCATCGCGGCTGGCGAGGTCCTCGAGCTCGGTGCGAGCCGTCGCGTTCCGACGGTCGACCGCGCGCATCCCCGCGACGACCACGTTGCCCGCCCGCGCGAGCGCCTCAGCCGTCAGCCGACCGAAGCCGCTGGACGCACCCGTGACGAGGACGACCCGTGGAGCGGTCATCAGACCATCCCGCCGTTGGCGCGGATGGTCTGGCCGTTGACCCAGTGCCCGTCGGGTCCGGCGAGGAACGCCACGACCGCCGCGATGTCTTCCGGCGTGCCGAGCCGCTCCAGGGGAGGGACCTTCGACAGCGTGTCGATCTGCTCCTGGGTCTTGCCGTCGAGGAACAGCTCCGTCGCCGTCGGTCCTGGGGCCACCACGTTCGCCGTGACGTCCCGGCCGCGGAGCTCCTTGGCCAGGATCAGCGTCATGCCTTCGACGGCGCTCTTGCTCGCGACGTAGGCGCCGTAGGTCGGGAACTGCGTCCCGACCACCGAGGTCGACATGCCGACGAACGTGCCACCGGCCCGGAGCCTGCGCGCCGCCTGCTGCGCGACGACGAAGGTCCCGCGGATGTTCGTCCGGTGCAGTGCATCGAGGACGTCGAGGTCCTGGTCGGCGATCGTCGACAGTGCGAGTCGTCCGGCGGAGTGCACGACGACGTCGACGCCGCCGTGGTCGGCCTCGACCCGATCGAACATCGCGGCGACGGCGTGCTCGTCGGCGACGTCGGCCTGCACGGCGACGGCGCGACCGCCTGCTTCCTGGATCTGCTCGACGGCGGCGGCGGCCGCGGCCGTCCCGCTGGCGTGGTTCACGACGACCGTGAAGCCGTCGGCCGCCAGCCGGGTCGACACCGCGCGGCCGATGCCACGTGAGCCTCCCGTGACGACTGCGACGCGTTCTGGAGTGCTGCTCATCGTGCTTCCTTTCGCTGATACGCGTTTTTGATTTCAACGCTACGCCGAAGCTAGCACAGATACGATCACCGATACCACCTGCGCTACGATCGTGCTGTGGCCCGATCTGATGAAGCACTCCGGAGCGCGCTGCTCCGCGCGGCGGAGGAGCAGCTCGTCGCAGCTCCCGACGGCGACATCGCCACCCGTGCTGTATGCGAAGCAGTCGGCGTCACCCAGCCGGTGCTCTACCGCGTCTTCGGCGACAAGCGCGGGCTGCTCGACGCCCTCGCCGACGTAGGTCTCGAGCGGTACGCGGGCAGGAAGGCCGAGCTCGCGGTGTCCGACGACCCGTCGGCGGACCTGCGACGCGGCTGGGACGACCACTTCGCGTTCGCGCGCGAGCACGCCGCGCTCTACCGACTCATGTTCGCTCCTCGGCCGTGGGCCAGCAGCTCGGCGCGCGACGGCGTGACCGCGCTCCTCGAGCGGACGCTGACCCGCTGTGCAGCCGCCGGCATGCTCCGTGTCGACGTCAGGGTCGCGGCGACGATGCTGCTCGCCGCGAACGTCGGGCTCGCACTGCACGAGATGAGCGCGAACCGCCAGGACGACTCCGACGAGGTCGCTGACGCGCTCCGGGACGCGGTCCTCGGCGCCGTCCTCGTGCAGCCGTCCAGCCCGGAACGCGGTGACGTCGACGCGGCCTCCCGTCATCAGCTCCGCGCGCGACTCGAAGCAGGCAGATCGAGCCCGTTGCTCCCGGAGGAGTCCGCACTCATGCGGGTGTGGCTCGACCGACTCGACCACCACGCCGACCAGGACTCGGACGGCTCCGAATGATCTCCACGTTCCTCATCGAACACGCACCCCTGGTCCGAGCGGCATTCTGGGTGGCACTCGCCGCCGCCGCCGTCCTCGCCTGGTTGCTCAACCACCTGCGGCTCCGCGGCATCCTGCTGGGCCTGTCCGCGGTGTCGCTCGTCGCGGTGCTCGTGCTCACCCTGTTCCCCGACGGCATGCGACCCGGCGGCGTCACCTGCACCGTGCAGTTCTCCGTCCCGTTCCAGGGCCTCGAGACGCTCGCCAACGTCGCGCTCCTGCTGCCGCTCGTGCTCTTCCTCGGGACCGTCACGAACCGACCACTCACGGTCCTCGCCGGTGCGGTGGCGCTCTCCGCCGCCATCGAGGTCGTCCAGGCCCTCGCGCCGGCACTCGGTCGTCGGTGCGACACGAACGACTGGTTCATGAACACGGTGGGAGCGCTCCTGGGTGCCGTCGTCGCTCTCGTCGTTCGCAGGATCGAACGACGTCGGGAGACCACCGCCGTCGCCGGGTGACCGACGGGCGGAACGCGGAGGACGAGATGCAGGCCGTCGCGCTGCGCCGCGAGGCCCTGGGAGTCCTCCGCTTCAGCGACGTAGCGCTCGAGCGCCCTCAGATGATCCATCGGTGTGCAGCCCGAGGCGACGACCGGCGTCCGGGTCTGACCGACCTCGGACGCGGGGTTGCCACGGCGGGTCCTCACGCTCGACACTGAGCCATGACCACCGAGCACGCCGGGCCGACGACGCAGCGGACCGACGACCCAGCAGGCACCCCCGCCGGGCGGCACGCCACGCGTCGGCACCGGATCGAGCGGGTCGTATCGACGATCACGTTCGCGGTCGCCGCCGTCCTGCTCACGAGCGGCTTCGCGACCGGAGCCCGCGCGACGGGCACGTCCGAGGTCGCGACGATCGAGACGCACCCGACGGTCCCGGCCCTCGTCGTGTCGGCCCTGACGCTCGCGGTGCTCCTGGTCACGCAGCGCCGGTCCGACACCGGCGACGCCCGCGCACGGTCCCGGGCGATCCAGACGGCCGCCGTGGTCTTCCTGGCCGTGACCGTGCTGACCACGGCGTACCTCGGGGTGCAGGTGCAGTCGGCTCTGCTCGGCTGGCCCGGGAGCGGGGCGAGCGGTCCGGCGCCGTGGTGGAGCGACGCCGTCGTCGACTCGTTCGAGGTGCACTGACCGAGAGGCTTCCGCTCGCGGCACACACGACGGACGGGAGGCTCCCCTCCGGGCACGGCCGGAGGGGGCCCAGGTGCCAGCTGGCACCGGGCCTCCCGTCTCGGAGTCAGTCCGATCAGCGGCGGGCGTTGCCGTCCTGGTCGAGCTCGATCTCCTCGTGCGCGACGTCCTCGTTCACCGTGTGCTGCTCGGTGACGGTCTCGGTACCGAGGCGGACGCGCTCGACGGGCACGGTCTCCTTGTCGACGACGACGTGCTCCTCGTTCAGCGTGACCTCGTGCTCCTCCTCCGACAGCGCCGGGCCGTCAGTGGCTGCGCCGACGTTGCCGTCGGTGATCGGCTCGCTCTCGAGGCGGACCTCCTCGTGCGACACCGGCACGGTGACCGACTGCTGCTCGGTGACGACGTGCTTGCGGAGACGCGCACGGCCGGCCTGGACCTGCTCGGTGCCGACGTGGAGCTGCTCCTCGGAGCGGGTCATCGCCTCGTCCGTGTTCGGGCCCGACGTGTCGTGCCCGGCGGAACGGGTGGTGTCCGAGTCGGCGAAGCCGGCGGTGGCGCCCTGTGCGGTGCCGTTGCCGACGGTGCCGGTGCCCGTGGTGAGGTCGGGGTCGGTGCCGGCCGGGTCGGTCAGGTCGCTCGGGACGCCGTTGGTCGAGACGGAGTCGTCGACCGTGGTGTGCTGCGTCGTGCCGTGGCCGAGGCCGTAGTGCTCGAAGATGCGGTCCTGCTCGTCGTCGCTCAGGTCGCCGTCGGCGTCGATGCGCGGGGCGTCCTTGATGCGGTCCTTGTCGTAGCCGACGCGGAGCTCGTCGCCGGTGAGCGAGGCACCCTCGAGCGGGACGAAGGACTCGGACGTGCCGAACAGGCCGGTCGTGACGCTGGCGAACAGCGGCGAACCGTCGGTGTTGTCGACGTAGACCTGCTTGACGGTGCCGACCTTCTCGCCGTCAGGGTCGACGACCTTCGCGCCGAAGACACTGTCGATGGAGTTGGTGTCGATCATTGTGTGGTTCCTCTCGTGGTGGTGCACGTTCTGGGCCGCGGAGCGGGTCCCCGGGCCCGTCAGGGGGGAGGTCTGTGGGGTCAGCGCCCGAGGCCGACGCGGTCGACCCTGCGGTGGTACCGCATGCCGGTCAGACCGCCGAGGACGGCGCCGACCAGGCTGATCAGGGCGACGACGACGAGCGTGATGACGCCGGTCGCGGTCAGGGTGCCCTCGTCGACCGGGATGCGCGGGAAGCTGTTGAGCCGCCCGAGCACGTTGAACTGGGCGCCCGCGACGGCGGTGACGATCGCGACGACGATCGCGATGACGACGGCCCAGATCCAGACCGCGACGCCCTGCTTGGCGCCGGAGAACCGGGCCATGCGGCCGGCGACGTAGCCGCCGGCGAAGTAGGCGACGAAGAGGATCACGGCGAGGGCGATCGCACTGACGATGCCGACGACGTCGCCGTTCTCCGCCGCGTCCTCGGCGGCGCTGTCCGCGTTGCCGCCGTTCTGGCCGAGGCCGACCCCGGCGCCCACGGCGGCGAGGATCGCCGTCAGGATGACCGCGGTGCCGGTGGCGGTGAGCCAGCCGAAGAACGCCGAGCCCCACTTGAAGCCAGCGAACTCGTCCTTCTCGCGCTGGAGGACGGCCTCGCGCTGGGTCGTGCCGTGCTCGTGCTGCGCTGCGCCGTGCTCGGCGGTGCCGTGCTCGGCCGTGCCGTGCTCGGCGGGGACCGCGGACGCTACGGCGGTCCGGTCGGTGCCGGTCCGGTCGGCGTCGAAGCGGTCGGTGCCGGACCGGCCCGCATCGAACGGGTCGGTGCTGTCGGTCTGCGTCCGGTCGGCGTCGAAGCGCTCGGTCCGGTCGCCATCGCGAGCTGCGTCGCGGAGGTCATCGTCGTGCTGCGCCGCGGGTACGGCGTCGTGGTCGGGTCGGGTGTGGTCGTTCGGTGTGCTCATGGCCGGCCTCCAGGTGTTTCGTCGGTCCGTGCGGAACACAACTCCGCGGTCGATGCGCAGACGGACATGCTGCGTTCCGGGGACACTCGCGCGGCGCTCCTCCGCACACTCATCCGCGGTGCCTGGACGCGATGCGCGCCGCGCTCCCTAGGCTCGGGTCGTGACCACGGACCGCACGGACGTCCTCGTCGTCGGGGGTGGCCCCGTCGGCCTGTTCCTCGCCGCACTCCTCGCCGCCCGCGGCATCGACGTCCGCGTGTGGGAGCGCCGCACGACGCCGCCCACCGGCTCCCGGGCGATCGGCATCCACCCTCCGTCGCTCGACGCCTTCGGAGCGATCGGCCTCGACGCGCCGGTCCTCGCCGAGGCGGCCCTCGTCCGCTCCGGCGTCGCCCGCAGCCGCGGTCGGGCCCTCGGCACGCTGTCGTTCGCCCGTGCCTCGGACACCCACCCGTACGTCGCCGCGCTCGACCAACACCGCACCGAGACGTTGCTCCGCGAACGCCTGGCCGCCGACCTGCCGGACGCGCTGCGCACCGGCACGTCGATCACCGGCCTCCTGCGCCACCGCGACGCCGTCGACGCCACCGGCACCGGACCGGACGGCGAGCCCGTGACCCTCCGGGCGACGTTCGTCGTCGGCGCCGACGGTGCCCGGAGCGTCGTCCGCGACCTGCTCGGCATCGGCACCACCGGCCGCGACTACCCGGACCGCTACGTGATGGGCGACTTCGCCGACCCCGAGGACCCCGACGCCCGGGACGCCGCGCTCGTCGACGTCGGCCCGGCCGGGGTCGTCGAGTCGTTCCCCCTGCCGGACGGTCGCCGCCGCTACGTGGCACTCGTGCCCGACGACGACGCGTTCGCCGGTGCCGAACGCGGTGTCACCGACGCGCCGGACGGAGCTCTGGCCTCCCGGCTGGCCGCCGTCGTCACCGAACGCACCGGCATCGCGCCCGACCCGACCACCTGCTCCATGCTCAGCGGGTTCCGCGTGCGCCGCCGCGAGGCGGACCGCATCGGCGTCGGCCGCGTCGTCCTCGTCGGCGACGCCGCCCACGAGATCAGCCCGATCGGCGGGCAGGGCATGAACCTCGGCTGGTTGGACGCCGCAGAGCTCGCGCCGCTGCTCGCCGGCGCCGTGCGCTCGGGGGCCGTCGGACCGTGGCCCGAGCACGCCCGTCGTCGGCAGGCCGCCGCGCGTCGCGCAGCCCGCCAGGCCGAGGCGAACATGGCGATGGGCCGCCCGGTCCGCGGGCTCGGCACGCTCGGCCGGGAGGCCCTGCTCCGGACCGCCCTGTCCCTCCCGACCGCGCACGGGCTGGCCCGGCTCTACGCGATGGCCTGGGCCTAGGAGCCCCGCGGCACCGCGACCGAGGCCGGGCCCCGCGCACCGCGCGGCGCAGGTCGGACAGAGTGCCCGACCAGGCGCGCCGCCCCGGTCACGCGACGAGCGCGGCGCCCGCGAAGCCGAGTTCGACGACGAGCACGAGCGACGACGCGATGACGAGCCGGAACAGCGTCCGGGTCGGCGGCCCGGTCAGGACGAGCCGGACACCGACCGCGGCGAGCACCACCACCACGAGCGCCCCGACGACGGCCAGGACGGCACCGGCACCGCGCACCGGGTCGTCCCCGCCGAGCTGCCCGACGAGCACCAGGACCGCCGCGACGACGAGCGACCCGAACGCGACGGCGCCGGACGCGTGCAGTCCGAGCCGGTGCGGGAAGCCCCGGACACCGGTGGCCGCGTCGTCGACCAGGTCGGGCAGGACGTTCGTGCAGTGGATCGCGACGCCGAACACCGCACCGGTCGCGATCGCCCACGGCGCCGGCCACCCGCCGTCCGGCCCGGCGGCGACGGCCACCACCGGCAGCAGGCCGAACGCCACGACGAACGGCGCGACGGACCACACGCTCCGCTTCAGGCCCGCGTCGTAGGCCCAGCCCGCGGCGACGAGCACCACGTGCGCGACCGCGGCGACCGGCCCGAGGAAGAGCGAGAGCACGACGGCGACCGCGGCCGTCGCGAAGGCCGCCGACCGGACCGTACCGACGGCGATGAGCCCGCGGGCGACCGGCTTGTCGCTCCGCCCCACCGCCCGGTCGCGGTCGGCGTCGATCCAGTCGTTCGCCAAGCCGATGGACAGCTGCCCGGCGACCACGGCGAGCGCCACGAGCACGACCACCCGGAACGGGTGCCCGACGGCGGTGGCGATCACGGTCGCGAGGACCGTCACGGTCACCGTCGGCCCGGGGTGCGACGACGCGAACAGCAGACGGACGGTCGAGGGCCTGCGGGGGGAGGTCACTCCGCCAGCGTACGGAGCGAGCGGGACCGCTGCCGCCGCCGGACGAGCGGCGGCGGTCGGCCAGGACGCCTGTCGACGACGAACCTGTGGGTGTCCGCATCCGTGGGAGCGGAGCGTGAGGCGGAGCGCGGTCCTGTCCTGATCCCCGGGACGGGCGACACGCGCAGGGACCCGGCGGAGGACGCCGGGGCTCCCGGTGGGTCGGAGTCGAGCAACCAGCTCTCCCAACTCCACCGCGCGCCGATCGAAGGAGACACCTCGTGTCCGACACCTCGACGCACGTCACCCTCAACCCCAGCGGCGCGCTCCGCTCGCTCTTCCTCCAGGAGGAAGGCGTCGCCGACATCGCCTTGACCGTCCGGGGCATCGCGCCCGAGCGCCTGCGCTACATGGGGCGGATGTGGGCGGCGACCCACGCTCGCCTGCACCGTCCGATGACCGCGGACGGCTACATCTACCGGATCGAGTAGGCGCGTCGGGCGACGACGGCCGCGCGTGCCACGGCCTCGTTGCCGCTCAAGCGGCGGCCCCGGCCGCCGCCCGGCGCCCCGATCCCCGCATCCCCCCCGCCCACCCGATCCCCGCCAGCACGACGAGTCCGCCCACGGGCTCGTTCCACCGCAGCGGCTCCCCCAACACGAGGACCCCGAGCGCGACCCCGACGACCGGCGTCAGGTAGGTCACGGTGGAGGCCCGCCCGGCTCCCCACGCGCCCACCAGCCGCGTGTTCCACGCGTAGGCCAGCCCCGTGCCCACCGCACCGAGCGCGACCATCGCGGCCCCGATCCTCCAGTCCAGCCGCACCGGGCCGGTCGCGATGACGGGCGCGACCAGGAGCATGAGCACCGCGGCGAGGGTGAGCTGCACGGTCGCGACGGTGGTCGGGTCGATCCCGCCACCGACCCCGAAGCGGCGGAGCCAGGCGAGCCCGACGCCGTAGGACGCGGTCATCCCCAGCAGTGCGACCTGACCGGGGACACTCGCCAGGACGGCCGGGTCGCCGAGCACGTCCCAGGGCCCCACGAGCACCAGGACCCCGACGATGCCGAGGACGATCCCGCCCACCTGCCGACGGTTCAGGCGCTCGGTCGGGACCAGGACGGCGAGGGCGAGCAGCGTCATGATCGGCGTCGTCGCGTTGTAGATGCTGGCCAGGCCCGACGGCACGGTCTGCTCGGCCCACGCCATGAGCGACGACGGCACCGCGTTGAGGAACACCGCGACGACGAGCAGGTGCCCCCACACCCGGCGCTCGCGCGGCCACCGTCGACGGGTGACGAGCAGCACGACGACGAGCGTCAGCGCGCCGAGCACCGTGCGGACCGTGGCGACCTGCTGCGGCGCCAGGCCCTCGAGCCCGATCTTCGCGAAGAAGAAGCTCGAGCCCCAGGTGAGGGCGACGAGCAGGTAGAGGAGGGCGTTCATGTCGCTTAGTCTCGGGACAGGCGTCCACATGCGGCAAACGCATGTCGCTCATGTATCCATGAAGGAGACGCATGTCGGTCTCGCTCCCGCAGCTCCGTGCCTTCGTCGCGACCGTCGACGCCGGTTCCTTCACCGCGGCCGCGCTCGCACTGGGGGTCGGACAGTCGGCGGTGTCGCACGCCGTCGCGGGGTTCGAGCGCGAGGTCGGCGGCCCCGTCGTGCTCCGCGGCACCGCTGCCGCCGCCACCCCGCTCGGCGAGCGACTCCTGGCCCACGCCCGCAGCGTGCTCGCCTCGGTGGACGCCCTGGAAGCCGTGGTCCGGCCCGCAACGGCGCGCGGTACGGTGCGGCTCGCCGCCGTCCCGACGGTGTGCCAGGGACTGCTCCCCCGCCTCCGCGAGGTGTGGGCGGTGACACTGCCGGACGTCGACGTGCAGGTCTACGAGGGCGACGACGACGAGATGCCGGAGTGGCTCGAGGCGGGGACGGTCGACGCCGCCGTGCTCGTCGACCCGACCGTGGTGCCGGACGGCGGGGTCGTCGTCGCGCAGGACGAGATGGCCGCCGTGGTCCGCCGGGACCACCCGCTCGCCGAGCTCCCGGCACTGACCCTCGACGACCTGCACGAGGACGGCCTGGTCGCGGGCGGTGGCGGGTGTGAGCACCAGATTCAGCTCATGCACGAGCGGGCCGGGCAGCCCTTCCGGTACGCCCACCGCGTGCGGGAGATGAGCACGATGTTCGGGATGATCCAGCGCGGCGAGGGCGTCTCGATCGTGCCGACGCTGGGGCGCGTCATGCTGCCGGGCGACCTCGTCATGGTGCCCGTCGCCCCGAGCTACCAGCGGACCCTCGTGCTGAGCGGGCCGTCCTCGCGGCCGTGGCACCCCCTCGCCCGGGCCCTGGTCGACGCCGTCTGAACCACCGGTCGTGCGCGGTCGGCAGGATGGGTCGATGGCCGCGACGCACACGAAGACGTTCACCGACCCGGACGAGGCCGCTGCCGAGGCGGCGGGACTCGAGTGGCTGGCCGAGGCCGAGGAGTCCGGCGGCACCCGGGTCGCGCGGGTGCTGGGCCGCCCGCACCCGACACTGCTCGACCTCGAGCTCATCGCCGACGGTTCCCCGACCCGGGCACAGGCGGCGCGCTTCGGCCGGTCGCTCGCGCACACGCACGCTGCGGGCGCATCGCACTGGGGCGCCCCGTCGCCCGGGTTCCCCGCGAACGGCCCGCTGCGGATGGGACGCTCGCGGACGCCGTTCGTCCCCGCTGCCGAGGCACCGGCGTCGTGGGGAGCGTTCTTCGCCGAGTACCGGATCCGGGACTTCGTCGAGCGCATCGTCGACGCCGGGGGCTACGACGGCGCAGAGGCCGCCGTGTTCGAGCGGGTGTGCGACCGGCTCGAGGACGGCACGCTCGGGTCCCCGCAGCCGGCGCTCGTCGGGGACGGCCCGGCCCGGATCCACGGGGACCTGTGGGCCGGCAACGTGCTCTGGCCACGCGAGGCCGACGCCCCGACCGGCGCCGTGCTCATCGACGCGACACCGCACGGCGGGCACGCCGAGACGGACCTCGCGCTCCTGGCGCTGTTCGGTCTGCCCGAGCTCGGCACCGTGCTCGCCGCGTACGACGCCGAGTCGCCGCTCGCACCGGGGTGGCAGGACCGCGTCGCCCTGCACCAGCTCGCCCCGCTTCTGCTGCACGTGTTCCTGTTCGGCGGCTCGTACACCGACGCCGCACTCCGCGCCGCCCGCCGGTACGCCTGACCCGTCCGTGCGGGCGGCGGTCCACCCGTCCGCACGGACGGCTGCGCCCGGAGGTGTTGACCTCCGGTTTACAACGCTGTAAACATGGAGTGCGCGACGGAGCGCGAGGAGGATCGACATGGCCTGGACCACGAGACCGGCAGCAACGGCACGGACGGCGGTGAGCCGACGCGGCTTCCTCGCGGGTGCGGTCGGCGGCGTCTCGCTCGGTGCACTGTCGCTCGCCGGGTGCGCAGCCCCGTCGGCGGCCGGCGCCGGCGCGGCGACGGGGAGCACCACGCTCCGCTTCTACATGCAGAAGCAGGAGGTGATCACGTACTTCGACGACCTGCTGCGGAAGTTCGAACGCGCTTCCCGCGGCACACGCGTCGTCCACGACAGCTCCGTCGCCATCGCCCCGCAGTTCGTCCGCGGGCAGCCCGCCGACGTGGGCTGCTTCAACGACAACCTCGAGCTCGCCCGCTACATCGAGCGGGGCGTGCTCCGCGACCTCGGCGACCTGCCCTCGGCAGCGCGGGTACGGAAGAGCATCGACGGGCTGACGAACCAGTACGCGCAGTACCGGGGGCAGACGACCGTGCTGCCGTTCTCGCTCGCGGCGGCCGGCGTCATCTACAACAAGCAGGTCTTCGCCGACCAGGGCCTGCCGGTGCCCACGACGTGGAACGAGTTCGTCGACGTCTGCACCGCGCTGCAGAAGGCCGGGATCACACCGATCTACGCGACCGACCGCGACCCGTGGACGCTCTGGCAGGGCCTCTTCGACTACTCGGTCGGCGGGCTCGTCGAGACGGGGTCGTTCTTCCGGGAACTCAAGGCGCTCGGCACCGACGTCGGCCCCGACTCCGCCGTGTCGTTCGAGAAGGACTTCGCGGTGCCGATGGAACGCGCGAAGACGATCTCCTCGTTCTTCAACCCGGACCACGCCACCCGCTCCTACGCCGACGGCAACCTCGCGTTCGGGCAGGGCAAGGCGGCGATGTACCTGCAGGGTCCGTGGGCGCTCGGGCAGATCGCGCTCGTCGACCCGAAGCTCCCCGTCGGGACCTTCGTGCTCCCCGTGACGAACGACCCCGCCGACCGCAAGGCCCGCGTGAACATCGACCTCGGCCTCTACATCCCGACCACGACGGCGCACCTCGACGAGGCGCAGGAACTCGTCGAGTTCCTCATGCAACCCGACGTGATCAACGCCTACAACCGCGACAACCTGGCCTACGCCACAACCGAGGACGCCCCCGCCCAGTCCGACGAGCGTCTGGCCGGCCTGCAGCAGTACGTCGACGACGCCGCGTTCGCGCAGGGCGCCGGCACGTTCATCCCCGCGTCGATCCCGCTCGGCAACTACCTGCAGACCGCGATCCGCAGCGGTGACTTCACCGGGATGCTGCAACGGCTCGACGCCGACTGGCGCCGGCTCGCCGGCCGGTCGGCGACGGTCTGACCGGCGCGACCAGGACCCCCAGGAGCGATCATGACCATGCAGACCCCCCTCTCCCCCGAGACGGACACGGCACGACCCGGACCGGTCACGGCAGCGACGCGCGTGCACCGCCGAGCCGGCTCGCTGCGCCGGACCGAGTGGGTGTACTACCTGTTCCTCGTCCCGGCGCTCGTGCTGTTCACCGCGTTCGTCGTCGCGCCGGCCGCCGTCGGCATCTTCTACAGCTTCACCGACTACCTCGGCTTCGGGCGGTGGCAGTTCCTGGGCCTGGCGAACTACCGGGCGCTCGTGTCCGACCCCGCGGTGCTCGGCTCGTACGGGTTCACGCTCGGGTTCGCCGTCGTCACGGTGATCGTCACGCAGGTGATCGCGCTCGCCCTGGCCATCGCGCTCGCCAAGCGCATCCGGTTCGCCGCGGGCCTCCGGTCGGTGTTCGTGATCCCGATGGTGGTGTCGGGCATCATCGTCGCCTACGTCTTCAACTACCTGTTCTCGAACACCTTGCCGGCGCTGGCGACCTCGGTCGGGTTCGCGCCGCTCCAGCAGAGCATCCTCGGCGACCCGAACCTGGCCTGGGTCGCGATCGTGATCGTGTCGGCATGGCAGACCATCCCCGGCGCGCTCCTCATCTACACCGCCGGGCTCACCTCGATCCCCGCCGACGTCTACGAGGCGAGCTCGCTCGACGGCGCCGGGCCGTGGAAGCAGCTCCGGTCGATCATCCTGCCCCTGCTGAGCGGCTTCGTCGTCATCAACACCGTGCTCGGCGTCAAGGGCTACCTCGGCGCGTACGACGTCATCGTCGGTCTGACGAACGGCGGCCCGGGCTCGGCGACGAGCAGCGTCGCGATGACCATCTTCAGTGGATTCACCGGCGGCGACTACGCGTACCAGATGGCGAACGCGACCGTGTTCTTCATCATCACCGTCGTGATCTCGGTGCTCCAGCTCGCCGTGACCCGTGGAAGGAACCTGCGACTCGCATGACCGCCCTCGACACCCGCTCCCCCGCCACCGCGGCGGCGCGCACCGATCCCACCGGACACCGACGACGTCGTCTCGACCGAACGAACTGGCCGCTGACGATCGTCCTCGCGCTCGCCTCCCTCACCGTGCTCGTCCCGCTGTACGTCACGGTCTCGATGGCCTTCAAGACGAGCAGCCAGTCCGCCGACGGCAACGCGCTCTCGCTCCCGCTGCCGTTCAACCCCGCCAGCTTCGCCGAGGCCTGGCAGCTCACGCGCTTCCCGGTGTCCTTCAGCGTCTCGCTCGGCGTCGCCGCCCTGACCGTCGTCGCGACCCTGCTGCTCAGCTCGTTCGCCTCGTACGCGATCGTCCGGAACTGGCACCGCCGGTTCTTCCGCTGGTCGTTCGTGTACCTGCTCGCGGCGATGTTCCTGCCGTTCCCAGTCGTCGCCCTGCCGCAGATCAAGCTCACCGCGATGGTCGGCCTCGACAACCCGCTCGGCGTCGGCATCCTGCACGCCATGTTCCAACTGTCGTTCAGCGTGCTGCTCTACTCGGCGTTCCTCCGGTCGATCCCGATCGAACTCGAGGAGAGCGCCCGCATCGACGGCGCGTCGACGTGGCAGATCTTCTGGCGGATCATCCTGCCGCTGCTCGCCCCGATGAACGCCACGGTCGGCATCTTCGCCTTCCTGGCGTCCTGGAACGACTTCATGATGCCGTCGCTCATCACCGCCGACCCCGGCCTGCAGACGCTGCCGGTCGTGCAGAACATCTTCCAGAGCAAGTTCGGCACGAACTACAACGTCGCGTTCGCCTCGTACCTCATGGCGATGGCCCCGACGGTCGTCGTCTACCTGTTCGCACAGCGCTGGGTGATCAGCGGTGTGACGCAGGGCGCCGTCAAGAGCTGAGCCGAGCCTCCAGACCGACCCCGGCCGGAACGGCCGAGACAGGACCCACCCCGTGACCGCACCCGCGACCGGCCCCCTGCCCACCATCCGCCCCTTCCCCGGCTCCGACCCGGTCGCGTCCGACGACGCGGTCGTCACCGGCGACCACTGGCGCATCACCGTCCTCCGCGACGGCCTGTTCCGGGTGGAGTGGAGCGAGGACGGCGGGTTCGAGGACCGCGCGTCCACCTTCGCGATCCGCCGGCGGCTCGACGTCCCCGAGTACACGGTCACCCGCCGTGGCGACGGCGTCGAGGTGACCACGGACCGCGCGACGCTCCGCTACGACGGCCGACCGTTCTCGTCGGCCGGCTTGGTCGTCGAGACCTCCGGTCCGGACGCGAACCGCTGGCGGTACGGCCAGGAGGCCCGCGACCTCGGTGGCACCGGACGCACCCTCGACGACGTGGACGGTCGGATGCCGCTCGAGTCCGGCATCCTGGCGCGCGACGGGATCGTCGCGCTCGACGACGGCGAGTCGTTCCTGTTCGAGGACGACGGGTGGGTCGGCAGCCGGGTCCCCGGTCGTCGGGACCTCAGCGTCTTCGCCTACGGCCGCGACTACGCCGAGGCACTCCGTGCGTTCCATGCCGTCTCCGGACCGCCGACGCGGATGCCACGGTGGGCGCTCGGGAACTGGTGGAGCCGGTACCACCCGTACTCGGACGCGTCGTACCTCGCCCTGCTCGATCGGTTCGACGAGGAGCGGCTGCCGTTCTCCGTCGCCGTCATCGACATGGACTGGCACCGGGTCGACTCGGTGCCGTCCCGCTTCGGCAACGGCTGGACCGGGTACTCGTGGGAGCCGTCGCTGTTCCCCGACCCGGCGGCGTTCCTCGCCGAACTGCACCGCCGCGGTATGCGCACCACGCTGAACCTGCACCCGGCGGACGGCGTGCGCGCGTTCGAGGACGCCTACCCGGCCGTGGCCGCCGCGATGGGGATCGACCCCGACTCCGAACAGACGGTCGCCTTCGACCCGACCGACCGACGGTTCCTCGAGACCTACTTCACCGACCTGCACCGCCCCCTCGAGGCGCAGGGCGTCGACTTCTGGTGGATCGACTGGCAGCAGGGCCGGACCTCCTCCGTCCCGGGGGTGGACCCGCTCTGGGTGCTGAACCACTTCCACCTGCTCGACTCCGCCCGCGACGGCGGTGCCGGCATGACGTTCTCCCGCTACGCCGGCCCCGGCAGCCACCGGTACGCCGTGGGGTTCTCCGGCGACGCCGTGGTCTCGTGGGCGTCACTGGCGTTCCAGCCGGAGTTCACCGCGACCGCCGCGAACATCGGCTACCCGTGGTGGAGCCACGACATCGGCGGGCACACCCGAGGCGTCCGCGACGACGAGCTCGCCACCCGGTGGGTGCAGTTCGGCGTGTTCTCCCCGATCATGCGGCTGCACTCCGCGAACAACCCGTTCATCCGCAAGGAGCCGTGGGTCTTCCCCGCCGAGCCCCGGGCGGCCATGGGCGACGCCCTGCGCTTCCGCCACCGGCTCGTGCCCTACCTGCACACGATGAACCACCTCGCCGCCACCGGCACCGCGCTCGTCCGGCCGCTGTACCACCTGGAGCCGCACCGCGACGAGGCGTACCGGGTGCCGAACGAGTACGCCTTCGGCACCGAACTCGTCGTCGCGCCGATCGTCGAGCCGCGCGACCCGGTCACCCTCCGCGGTCGCGCGCGGGCCTGGCTGCCGCCGGGCTCCTGGACGGACGTCTTCACCGGCACCACGTACGCCGGTGACCGGTTCGTCGACCTGCACCGGACGCTCGACACGATCCCCGTGCTGCTGCGCGCGGGCGGGATTCTGCCGCTGGCCGCCCCCGAGGAGGTCGACGCGACCGTGAACCCGGCCGCCCTGGAGGTCCTGGTCGCGCCCGGCGCGTCGGGCGCGTTCACGCTCGTGGAGGACCGGGAGGGGGCCGCCGACGGCGCCGGGCCGGACGGCGGAGTCTGCCGGACGACGCTCACCTGGGACCGGGACCGGGCCTCCTTCCGGATCGCCCCGGCGGACGGCGACCTCGGCAGCGTGCCCGCGCGGCGCCACTGGCGGGTGACGTTCCTCGGCGCTGCCGCCGAGGGCCAGGAGACGGATGCCGTGGCGGCCGACCGGTTCTCGGTCGACCTCGACGTCGCCACCGCGGACGGCGCGGAACTCGTCCTGGCGGGGGTCCCGACCGTGGGCGTCGACGCCAGGGACGCTGCGCGGGAGCTGCTCGAGCGCGCGCAGGCCGGCAACGCCGAGAAGCTCGCCGCGTGGCAGGTCGTCGACCGGGACGTTCCGCGCGCGGACCGGATCGCCGAGCTCGAGACGGTCGACGTGCCGCAGTCACTGCGGAGCGCGCTCGTGGAGCTGCTGGGGACCGTGCACCCGGCGGGCTCCTGACCGCGCGCTGCGGGCTCAGTGCGCCTGCTCGCCCGCGACCAGCCCGGCGACGACCTCGCGCGCGGTGACCGGCTCGCGCCCCAGCAGGTCGCGCAGCAGCGGGTCGGTGCCCGCGAAGTAGCCCTGGGCGGCCGCTTGGTACATGCCGAGCAGGAACCGCACCATCCGCTCCGGCTGCCCGCCCTGCACGGCGCGCGCGACCCACTCCTCCTCGTCGAGGACCTCGAGCGTGACGGGCCTCCCCGTCTCCTCGGACGCGATCCGGGCGAGCTCGGTGAAGGTCGGTGCCTCGCTCGCGGTCAGGGTCACGGGCCCGTCGAACGGTTCGTCGGCGAGCAGGATGACGGCCGCGGCCGCTGCCGCGTCCTCCCGCGCCGTCCACGACACCGGGCCGTCGGCGGGCACGGACACGGTGCCCGTCGTCTGCCACGGTCCGAGGAGCCACTGCAGACTGTGCGCGTAGAACCCGTTGCGCAACGAGGTCCACGGCAGCCCGGAGGCGTCGAGCAGTTCCTCGGTCGCGAGGTGGTGCCGTGCCGGGAAGAAGGGTGACGCCGCTGCCACCCCCTGGTGGCTGGTGTACAGCACGCGGCCCACACCGGCGGCGACCGCTGCCTCCACGGCATTCCGGTGCTGGGTGACGGTGTCGCCCGCCGGGTCGTTCGAGGAGACGAGCAGGAGCTGGTCGGCGCCGGCGAAGGCGTCGCGCAGCCCGGTCGGGTCGTCGTAGTCGCCCTGGCGGACGGCGACGCCACGGTCGGCGAAGCGAGCTGCCTTCGCGGGGTCGCGCGTGACGACGGTGAGCTCACTGGCGGGGATCCGCTCGAGCAGGTGGTCGGCGGTCGCGCCGTTGAGCGCGCCGGTGGCTCCGGTGATCGTGATCATGGGTGTCTCCTCGGGTTATCGCTGGTAACACCAGGAAGGTAGCACTGGAAACACGGTGCTCACAACGGCTTGTTACCATCGTTCCGTGCCCGATTCCCCGACCAGCCGCGACGACGTCCGCACCAGGATCGTCACCGCCGCTGCCGAGCTGCTCCGGCAGGACGGTGCCGCGGGCGTCACGACCCGAGCCGTCGCCGAGCGGGCCGGCGTGCAGGTCCCGACGATCTACCGCTCGTTCGGGGACAAGGACGGGCTGCTCGACGCCGTCGCCGAGCACGCGATGACCGAGTTCAGCCGGACGAAGGCCGCCGCCGCGCGCGACGCCGCCGAGCGGGACGCCGACCCGGTCGCCGACCTCCGGGACGGGTGGGACCGCACGATCGGGTTCGGCCTCGCCAACCCCGACCTGTTCGTCATCATGAGCGACCCACGGCGCGGCCGTGGGTCACCCGCCGTCGCCGCCGGGCTGCGTCTGCTCGAGGAACGTCTGCGACGCGTCGCCGCGGTCGGGAGGCTCATGGTCCGCGAGCAGGAGGCGGTCCGGCTCATGCACGCAGCCGGCACCGGCGCGGTGCTCGCCGTCCTCGACGAGCCCGAGGACGAGCGGGACCCGACACTGGCGGACGCCGTCTTCGACGCGGTGATGTCCCGGATCGTGACGCCCGCCCCCGGCGACGAGCGCGCCCCGGACGTCCCGCCGGTCCGGACGGCCGCACTCACCCTCCGGGCCGTCGCGGCGGACCTCCCGGCGCTCACCCCGGCCGAACGCATGGTCCTCGCCGAGTGGCTCGACCGCATCGTCGACGACGAGACGGATCGTCCGCCCGGGTCCCCCGACTGACGACGAACCCCGGCCGCTCAGTCCACGGAGCCGTCCGGGTACGGCGCGCTCTCCCCCACCCGGACGCGGTGCCCCACGGTGACCGCCCGTCCTGCGCCGGCGGTGCCCGCGATCCGCTCGAGCAGGCGACCGAGCGCCTCCTCGGCCAGGGCCACCGTGTCCGGCGCGACCGACGTCAGGCTCGGCGCCAGGCTCGCGGCCAGACCGATGGCGTCCCAGCCGACCACGGCCACGTCACGCGGCGCCTCCAGTCCGCGGAGTCGCATCGCCCGGAGTGCACCGACCGCGGCGAGGTCGTCCCGGCAGAGCAGACCGTCGATCGCGAGACCGTCGTCGAGGGCAGCGCCGAACGCGACCTCGGCACCGCGGGCGTCGCCGACCGCGCGCGGGACGCAGAGCGACGGGTCGAGCGGCAACCCGGCGGCTGCCAGGCCCTGACGGTACCCCTCGAGCCGGACGGCGGAGGTCCGGGACGACGGCCCGACCTCGTGGCCGAGGAACCCGATCCGTCGACAGCCGAGGGCGACCAGGTGTGCGACGGCCTCGGCCGCGGCCGCCACGTTGTCGATCGCGACCTGGTCGGCGTCCGGCGGTCGGACGTCCTCGCCGAGGTAGACCACGGCGGTGTCGCCCCGGACGTGCTCGATCTCGTCGGGCGTGAGGATCTGCGGGTGGATGAGGACGCCGTCGACGAGCCCGGCCTCGCGCCCGCGAACGGCCGAACGCTCCCCCTCGGACGAGCCCGCGGTCTCCTCGAGCAGCAGCTGGTAGCCGTGGTCGGCGCAGACGCGGGACAGCACGTGCGCGAGTTCGGCGAAGTACGGCCGCCGGAGGTCGGGGAACGCGAAGGCGAGCATGTTCGTCCGACCGGTCGCCAGGGACCGACCCGAGACGTTCGGGCGGTACCCGAGCTCGTCGACGGCGTCCTGCACGCGCGAGCGCATGCTGTCGCTGACGTGCCGGTAGCCGCGCACGACGTTCGACACCGTCTTCGTCGAGACGCCCGCGTGCGCGGCGACGTCGTGCAGTGTGACCCGGCCCACCCGCTCACCGTACCGTCGCGCCTTGGGCTGCGTCGCCTCCAGCGGGTCGGAGAAGCCGGTGGGGCGACGCGACGGGAAGTGACCCGGTGCGGATGCGGTCGGCAGGGGCAGGAGGACCCGAACCTCCGTTCCCGCACCCCGCACCAGCACCGGGTCTCCCGGAGCCCCGGGACGCCCTGATCCGGACTTCCCGTCGGGACGCCCACCGTCCGTGCCGACTCGCTCGAACCGGTACGCAGGTGGTCGTCCTGCCACTCCTCGACCGTCCGGTCGACCTCGTCGGCTCCCTGATGCCGAGCGCGATCGGGAACCCGAGCGATACTCGCACGGTACGCCTCCTGGGTCCGCGTGGGTACCCCTTGACCGAGAGCGGGCTCGCTGCTAGCGGTGACCCTGCGGTGGTTCGTCGGGCGCCACGGCGTCGCTCCACCGCGAGTCCGGCGCCGTACTGGTGTCATCCGGCTCCCGGGTGAGGACGAGGCCGGCCCCCGAGGACGCCGACGCGTACAGCGCCTCGAGCCAACTCCGGTTGACGGAGGGGACACGGCCGCCCGAGAACTTGAAGTGCAGGGTCGCGTTCGGGTGCAGCCAGATGCTGCTCCGCCCGTCACCGTGCGTGGCGTCGTCCCGCCACGAGAACGCGAACCGGTGGTCGCGGCGCAACATGTTGACGATGACGATCTGGAGGTGCGTCAACGCACGGTCGTCGATCCGGAGGTCCAGCACCTCGCCGCCGTAGATGAGCTGTCCCATGCATCCTTCTACGCTCCGGTGGACGCCGACGTCCAGATGCCGCGCACCGTGTCAGCGCTGGTGGTCCGTCACCTCGTACTGGCGTGCCCCGCCGGCGACCCCGGCGAACCGGAACGGCCCCGTGGTGACCCGCGGGCGCTCGACGTCCGCGCTCGTGGCGGCACCCGCGGCGTGCAGCTCGCGGTAGTCCGCCACGGTCAGCGGCACGCGCGCCGCGAGCAGTTCACGGACGCGCCCGTCGCGGCGGTGCTCCCGGTAGCCCTCGCGCACGATGCCGGTCATGAGCTCCCCGACGCTGCCCGAGCCGTAGCTGAACATGCCGATGCGCGCCCCGGCGAGGTCGTCGTCGAGGTCGAGCAGGGCGCCGAGCGCGATCCAGAGCGACGCCGTGTAGGTGTTGCCGGTCTGCCGGTTGTAGGTAAAGCCGACCGCGAGCTCGGTCTCCTCGAAGGTCACGCCCACGTGCTGGGCGAGCTTCCGGTGCGCCTTGATCGCCATCTTCGTGAACGGCTGGTGGTGCACGAAGCGGTCGATCGACGCGATGTCGGGGCCACCCCGCGCGGCGAGGTCGTCCCACGCGCCGATGAAGGCGTCGACGTAGGCGGTGACCGACAGGCGGCCGTCGACGAGTGCCGTCGAGCGGTCGTTGGGCCGCCAGAAGTCGTCGACGTCGGCGGTGAACAGGCCGGACTGCGGCTCCAGCTCGATCAGGTCGGGGTCGGCGGCGATGAGCATCGCGACGGCGCCGGCGCCCTGGGTCGGCTCGGCCGCGGTGTCGACGTCGTACCGGGCCACGTCCGCGGTGATGACGAGCACGCGCTCGGACGGGTCGCGGGCGATGATGCCGAGCGCCATCTGGACCGCCGCGGTCCCGCCGTAGCAGGCCTGCTTCAGCTCGACGACGCGCACGTTGCGCGGCAGGCCGAGCAGCCCGTGCACGAACACGCCGGCGGCCTTCGACTGGTCGATGCCGGACTCGGTGGCGAACAGCACGGTGCGGATGCCCTCGACGCCGTGGCGAGCGAGAACCTCTGCGGCGGCGGCGGCCCCCATCGTGACGATGTCCTCGTCGGGCGCCGGCACGCTGAAGGCGTCCTGGCCGATGCCGACGTGGTACTTGGCAGGGTCCACCCCGGTGGTGGCGGCGAGGTCGTCGAGCTCGAGCACGTGGTGCCCGGTCGCGATCGCGAGGTCGTGGATGCCCACCGAGAGCGGGTGCTGCGCGGTCATGCCGACGCTCCTTCCGGTCGGTTGCCCGATCGTTCCATGGCGACGTGTGCCGCCATCAGCTCCCCCGGGTTCGTCTGCGCCGCGAGCAGGGACAGCTCACCGCAGAGCACGGTCGCGGCGCAGAGCCCCGCGAGCCGTCGTGCGTTCGCGCCGGGTTCGCGGTCCTCGCGGCAGCCGAGGCGCACGAGGGCGTCCTCGACGACGGGCAGGTCGTTGCCCTTGCCGTTGCCGACCGTGCCGATGATGAGGTGCGGCAGCGAGCACGAGAAGTACAGGTCGTCGCCGCGGGCCTCGGCGAACGTGATGCCCTGGGAGCCCTCGACGATGTTCGCGGCGTCCTGGCCGGTGGCGAGGTAGAAGCCGAGGAGCATGTTCGCGTAGTGGGCGTTCGCGGAGCGCAGGGCGCCGGCGATCGTCGACCCGACCAGGTTCTTGGCGGTGTTGAGGTCGACGATCCGCTCGGTCGACGACTTGAGGAACCGCTCGACGACGGCGCCGGGCAGCACGATCTCGGCGATCGTGTGGCGTCCGCGGCCGCGGATGCCGTTCACGGCGGTGGCCTTCTTGTCGGAGCAGAAGTTGCCCGAGATCGACACGTACGACAGCTCCGGCTCCCACGCGAGGATCGCCGGCAGCAGGGTGTCGGCCGCCTGCGTGACCATGTTGTGGCCCGAGGCGTCGCCCGTGGTGAACGCGAAGCGCAGGAACAGCAGGTCCCCGACGATCTCCGGGTGCACCTCGACGAGCTTCGCGAACCGGCTCTGGCCGACGACGATCTGCTCGAGTTCCGCCTGGCGCGCGAGGATCCGGCCGGTGGCCATGTGCGCGGCGGCGGCACTCGTGGCGCGCACGACGACCGAGCGGGTCATCCGCTCGTCGACGACGGTCGCGACGATGCCGCCCTCGACCATCCGGGAGATGCGGGCACCGCGGCCGACGGACGGCCACAGCGGTGACTCGTACGTGGCGAGGGGCACCTCGTGCTCACCCTCGACCGCGTTCCCGCTCACCCGGATCGGCCCGACCCAGCGGGTCGGGATCGGGGTCTGCGTGATCGTCTTGTCGGTGCTGGTCCGCTGCTCAGGGGCGCTCATCGAGGGGGCCTTCCGGGGGTTGCACGGCGATGGTGAGGTGCCGGATGTCGTGCGCCTCCCACTCACGGAGGATGCTGGGGATGTCGCCGTCCGCGGGGACGAGCGCGATGCCGCAGTCGCCGCCGCCGGCGCCGGACGGCTTGGCCGCACCGCCGGCCGACTCGACGACGTCGCAGAGCGTGGTCAGACGGTCGGTCTCGATGCGGGAGCCGACGGAGTCGCCGAGGCGCTGCATCAGGCCGCGGGCCCGACGGAGCGCGCCGAGCGTGCGCTCCGCGTCGCCGGTCTGGAGGCCCGTGGTCAGGTCGTCGACGCAGGCCCGGCTGTCGTCGAGGAACGACGCGTACCCGCCGTCGCGGTGCCGCCGCACGACGCCGACGAGCTTCGTGGTCGACGCCGGGGAGCCGGTCCACCCGACCAGGAGGCGCAGGTCGGTCGGCGCGGGCAGGTGCTCGACGTCGAAGCCCGCCCAGGCGTCGGCGTCGTCGAGGACCTCCGACACGGGCCGGGTCGCGAGGGCCTCGGCGAGCACCTCGCGGTCGGGGGCGCTGTACCGGAGCCACCCGCCGAAGGTGCTCGCGGCGAGGTCACCGCCGGACGCCCGCGGGTTCACCCGGATGGTGGCCAGCAGCGCGAGCATGAACCGGCGGCGCTGCGTCAGGCCGAGGCCGTAGAACCGGTCGAGGGCGCCGACGGTCGCGACGGTCACCGCGGCGGAGGAGCCCAGCCCGAACTTCCGCCCGCTGGCGTCGTCGAGCTGGCTCGAGATGCGGAGGTCGTGGAAGCGCGGTTCGATGCCGAGCTCGCCGCGGAGCTTCTCGACGACGTCGATGGTCTCCATGACGTAGTCGTAGGGGTGGTGCTCACGGTCGAGGGCGAGGCCGTCCTCGGCGCGGGTCCAGGTCAGCGGCAGGTTGCCGTACTCGGCGGAGTGCACGCTGCCGGCGCCGTGGCCCTCGGTGACCTTGGCCGTGATGGCCCGGTCGAGGGCGATGAGGACGGACGGCTGCCCCGGCTCGACGACGGCGTACTCGCCGGCGACGAAGAGCTTCCCGTGCGCACGGAACTCGGTCACGCTGTGGTCTCCACGGTGTCGGTCTCCTCGTCGGGTCGGGTGGTGGTCCCGGTCCCTTCGGAGCCGACGAGCCGAGCGGCTGGTCCGGTGCCGGACTCGATGACCGACCCCTCGGACGCGAGCGCGGTGGCGACCGCCGACCGGTCCTCCGGACGGCAGAGGACGACGACGTTCGGGCCGGCGTCGGCGGTGGCGTACGCCTCCAGCCCGGCGGCGCGGAGCTCGGCCACGGCGTCGAACACGGCGACGCTGCGGGCGGTCAGGTAACGGATCGGGGGGAAGGCACCCTCGATCGTCGCGTGCATGCGGAGCGCGTTGCTCTCGGTGAGCTCCCCGATGCGGGTGAAGTCCCCGCTCGCGCACGCGGCGAGCATGTCCTGCACGGTCTTGGTCGTCGAGGTGACCCATGCGGGGTAGAACGGCGAGGTCGCGATCGTGCGGCGCATCGCCTCGCGGCTGCCGATCGGCTTCGGACCGTCGTCGATCGTCACCACGACCATGGCCATCGGCGGCGCGTCGATGCGCTCGGCGAACGAGGCCGCGTCGTCCCCGGCGTGCCAGACCGACACACCCCCGGGGATCGACCGGGTGGCCGAGCCGGACCCGCGACGGGCCAGCCGGGACAGGTCGCGCTCGGAGAGGTCGAGCCCGTAGGCCGCACTCGCGGCGGTGGCGAGGGCGGCGAAGCCGGAGGCGCTCGAGGCGAGCCCGGCGCCGGTCGGCACGGTGTTCTCCGAGACGACCGCCGCGCGGTCGTCCGAGCCGGCGAGCTGCCGCACGAGGTCGAGGAACCGCTCGACCCGCACCAGCGCATCGTCCTCGACGTCGTACCCGTTCAGGCGGAACGTGTCCCGGGCCTCCCGGCCGGACCCCGTCAGCGTGACGGACGTCGTCGTCGGGAAGACGTCGAGCCCCATCGAGACGCTGCCCGTGGCGGGCAGCGCGAGGTCGGCGTCCGCCTTGCCCCAGTACTTGACGAGGGCGATGTTGGGGTGCGCGACGGCGGTTGCGGTCATCAGGCGCGGTCTCCGATCCGAGTGGTCCAGGTGGCGGTGGCCCCCGCCTCGCGGAGTGCCGCCGCGATCCGGGTGGCGTGTCCGCCGTCGGTGGCGAGAGCCAGGACGCAACCGCCCCGTCCGCCGCCGGTGAGCTTCGCGCCGAGGGCGTCCGCACTGCGTGCGGCGCCGACGAGCCGGTCGAGGTCGTCGCTCGACACGTCGAGGGCGGCGAGCAGTTCGTGCGCGGAGTCCATCGTGGCACCGAGGCCCTGGGCATCGCCGTCGACCAGCGTGGCCCTGGCCCGTCGGGCGAGGGCGCCGATCCGGTCGACCACCGCGTCGACCTCCTCGGGGGCGCGGTCGTGACGGGCGCGCACGGCGGCGACGGCTTCGCGGGTGTGCCCGGGGACACCGGTGTCGGCGACGACGAAGGTGAAGGCGCCGGTCACCGCGACTGGTCCGATCCGGCCCTCCTCGAACCAGACCGGCGCGTCGGCGACCACACCGCGGGCGTCGAGGCCGGACGGTCGGCCGTGCGCGATGCGCTCGCACTCCTGGATGAGCACGTGGTGGGTCTCGTCGTCGAGCTGCACCCCGAGGGCGTCCGCGACCGCCGCGGTGACGGCGGCGGCGACCGCGGCACTGGAGCCCATGCCGCGGGCGGTGGGGACCTGACTGTCGACGCGCACGTGGAACCGGGCGTCCGCGGCCTGCGGGGTCCCGGTCTCCGCCAGGTGCCGCAGCGTCGCGGTGACGGCGGTGACCGTGGGGAGCACGGCGGCCGGTGCGGTGTCGAGCGGGCCGGTGTGCACGGACGACTCGAGGGCGTGCCCGGCGTCGGGTGCGAGCGGCGTGGCCGTGGCGGTGACCCGGACGTCGGTGACGGGGAGCACGAGTGCGGGTACGCCGTACACCACGGCGTGCTCGCCGATCAGGATCGTCTTGCCGTGCGACGTGGCGGATCCGACCCGGAGGGTCGTCGGCTGTGCTGCGGCTGGGTCGTTGCTGGTCATCGTGGGTGCCGCCAGCCTAACGGGCCCCACAGACGGTGGCACGGTGTGCGGAACTGGGTGCCTGCTGCGGACACCAGGTGATGAGTTGTGCACAACCGGGTTGCGTGCAATGCTCGTGCCATGCCCGTGACCGACGAGATGGTGTGCTTCTCCCTCTACGCGGCGACGCGGGCGACCACCCAGGCGTACCGCACGCTCCTCGAGCCGTGGGGCCTGACGTACCCGCAGTACCTCGTCCTCGTGACGCTGTGGGTGGAGGGCGACCAGACCGTGTCCGGGCTCGGCGACCACCTGCAGCTCGACTCCGGCACGCTCTCCCCGCTGCTGAAGCGCATGGAGCAGGCCGACCTGGTCCGCCGCGAGCGTCGGAGCACCGACGAGCGGGTCGTCACCGTGACGACCGGCGACCGCGGTCGTTCCCTCCGCGCCGAGCTCGCCCACGTCCCCACACGTATCGCGGCCGGCACGGGCCTCCCCGACGCAGCCGCAGCGGCCGACCTCATCGCAACCCTCCACCGCCTGACGGAGACCATGCACGCCGCCGCCACCACCCCAACCGTGCCCCGCGACTCGGCCGGCGCGCCACCACCCGGGGTGCCGCCCCCCCGGCGGGTGGGCCCCCCCCCGGGG
>JASCOJ010000140.1 GCA_029959645.1 Microbacteriaceae bacterium PS02332
CCCCCCCGGGGGGGCGGCCCCCGCGACCCCCCCCCCCCCCCCGGCCCCCGGGGGGGGGGGGGCCCGCAACGGGGTGCAGTGACGATGGCGACGCGCCGTCCCGCGTGACGCGCCGCCCCGCGCCGCCCCGAGCGACGTCCGGCCGGGAGCCCCGGCCCGCGTCCGTCGGGCGAGCGCCCGCCCGTCAGACCCCGAGCTGCTCCGCGACCTCGAGCCAGCGCTCCTCGGCGGCCTCGATCTCGGCCTCGAGGGCGGCGAGTTCCGCCTGCAGCTTCCCGAGCCCCTCGTAGTCGGACTGGTCGTGGGTGGCGAAGGCATCGAGCCGCTTCCGACGGTCCTCCCCCATCTTGGCGATCCGCCGGTCGAGGGCCGACATCTCCTTCTCGACCACGCGCCGCTCGGCCCCGGACAGCCCGGGTGCCGTCGCCGTGCCCGATGCCGGACGCAGCCCCGAGGCGGCGGCGACGGCGGAGGACCCGGCGGTGTCGGGCCTCCCGGCCGATGCGGCGGCAGCCGCCGACGCGGTGGAACCGCCGGTGCCCGCAGCACGGAGCTTCATGTACTCGTCGACGCCGCCCGGCAGGTGGCGCAGGTGCCCGCCGAGCACGGCGTACTGCTGGTCGGTGACGCGCTCGAGCAGGTACCGGTCGTGGCTCACGACGAGGAGGGTGCCCGGCCAGGTGTCGAGGAGGTCCTCCATCGCGGCGAGCATGTCCGTGTCGAGGTCGTTCGTGGGCTCGTCGAGGATGAGCACGTTCGGCTCGTCGAGCAGGATGAGCATGAACTGGAGGCGGCGCTTCTGCCCGCCGGACAGGTCCTTCACCGGGGTGGAGAGCTGCTCCGAGGTGAAGCCGAGCCGCTCGAGCAGCTGCGACGGCGTCATCTCCTTGCCGTCGGCGACGTAGCTCGTCTTCTTGCGGGCGACGACCTCGCGGACGCGGTCCTCGGCGAACTGCTGCAGGTCGGCGAGCTGCTGGTCGAGCACCGCGATCTGCACGGTCTTGCCCGTCTTCACCCGGCCGCTCGTCGGGGTGAGCGTGCCGCTGACGAGGTTGAGCAGCGTCGACTTCCCCGCGCCGTTCGGGCCGAGGATGCCGGTCCGCTCGCCGGGGGCGATCCGCCACTCGACGTGCTCGATCGTCGGACCCTCCGCGCCGGGGAAGGTGACGCCCGCGTCGATCAGGTCGACCACGTCCTTGCCCAGCCGTGCCGTCGCCATCTGGGACAGCGCCACGCCGTCGCGGATCGGCGGGACGTCGTCGATGAGGGCGTTCGCCGCGTCGATGCGGAACTTCGGCTTGCTCGTGCGGGCCGGGGCACCGCGACGGAGCCACGCGAGCTCCTTGCGGGCGAGGTTCTGGCGGCGCTGCTCGCTCGACGCCGCCTGCCGGTCCCGCTCGACGCGCTGCAGGATGTAGGCCGCGTAGCCGCCCTCGAACGGGTCGACGACGCCGTCGTGCACCTCCCACGTGTCGGTCGAGATCGCGTCGAGGAACCACCGGTCGTGCGTCACGACGACGAGGCCGCCCTGGTTCGCCGGCCAGCGCCGGTTGATGTGCTCGGCGAGCCACTGGATGCCCTCGACGTCGAGGTGGTTCGTCGGCTCGTCGAGGAACAGCACGTCCCAGTCGCCGACGAGCAGGCGCGCCAGGGCAACCCGGCGTCGCTGCCCACCGGACAGGTCGTCGACGAGGACGTCCCACGGGATGTCGGACACGAGACCGCCGATGACGTCGCGGATCTTCGGGTCGCCGGCCCACTCGTGCTCGGCGCGGTCGCCGACGACGACGCTGCCGACGGTCTCCCCCGCCGGCAGGATGTCCCGCTGGTCGAGGTACCCGATCGTCACGCCGCGGCGCTGGGTCACCCGGCCGTCGTCCGGCTCCAGTCGCTGCGAGAGCAGGGCGAGGAGGGTCGACTTGCCGTCGCCGTTCCGCCCGACGACGCCGATCCGGTCACCCTCGTCGATGCCGATGGTGACCCGGTCGAAGACGACACGGGTGGGGAACTCGAGATGCACGTTCTCGGCGCCGAGGAGATGAGCCACCCGTCAAGGGTAGGCGGGCGCACGGGGGTCGCGCGCCGCGCGTGGTGTGTTCGGCCTGCGCGCGGTGCGCCCGCGTCCCGTCGAAGGAGCAGAAGACGTCGAGTGGCGAACCAGGACCCGACGGTTCCTGCTCCCTCGATCGGCCCTCCGGGAGGCTCGGGTCAGGTTCCCGGGGTCGGGTCGCCGTGCTGGGTGATGAAGTCGCGCCAGCGGCGGCGTTTGATCGACATCATCACGAGCATCAGCACCCAGAAGACGGCGAGGACGAGTTGCAGCGTTCCGACCCAGGTCCGCCAGCCGTTCGAGGCCTGCCCGAGTGAGAGCAGGACCCAGCCGCCGAAGAACCACATCGCCCACACGCTCTGATGCAGTCGCAGGGCTGCGAGGCGGCGCAGAACGGGTACGCGATCCGGCTCCGGCTGCGAGCGTCCTGTCAGTGTCCGCTCGATGGTGCGCCGTTCAACTCGTGGCACCCCGGCAGTCGGTTCTTTCCACGACCACGGAAATCCCTGCCGCCGCCGGGTCCGGACGAACCCGACGACCCAGATCGTGATCGCGCCGAGCAGGCAGGCTCCGGAGAGGACGGGTTGGACCACGCCCGCGGTGCCGGCCGGAACGGGGGGCGTCACACTGTCCGAGAAGGACCCACCCATTGCAAGTCCGACGAAGACACCGGCGCCGACGACGAGCAGGGCTGCCAGGAGCACGAGCGAGGAGCGCCGCCGCGCACGCCGTCGAGCGACGGCAAAGTCCGCGGGGCTGCCGTCCAGGCGTCGTTCGATCGTCTGCCAGTGCTCGTCAGGGGTGGCGTGGGTCTCCACGTCGGCTACGAGCCCGCGGGGGCGGAGTCGCCCTCGCCGGCGGCTTCCTTCGCCCGCTTGAGCCGCGCCTGCGCCTCCCAGTACGCGATCTCACGATCGAGTTCGGCGAGCTCCTGCTCCGTCGTCATGACGCGCCTGTGGCCGTGCGCGGTCTTGGCGGCGCCGAGGGTCGCGTAGCCGTCCTCGTGGCGCATGGGGTCGACGTAGCGACCGTGGTTGCGGGGGCCCGGGTTCCAGTCGTGCCCGATGGCGAACCACACGATGCTGCCGACGACGGGCACGATGATCACGAGCAGGATCCAGGCGACCTTCGGCAGGCCGCGCGTCTCACTGTCCGGTCGCGTGATGATGTCGATCAACGCGAACACGAGCAGGACGACGCTCACGCCGGACAGCAGGATCCCCATGACCCCGGATCCTATGGGTGCACTGAGTCCTGCCGCTACGCCCCGGTTCGTGGGGTCATCGTCCGGCGGAGGTACCGGCGGACGCGCGCGACGTCGAACCAGGTCCAGCCTGCCTGCACTGCGCCCACTGCCGCGACGACGCCGTAGAGGACCCCCACCACCGCTGCGTACGAGCCCGACATGAGGAGGAACGACGAGTACACCGTCGCGAGCCACAGCACCTCGGCGATGCGCCCGGCGTCGGACCGGAGCACCGCAGCGGCGCGGACGATGCGCAGCCGGTCCTCCGGCGGTGTCGCACGGCCGTCGGCGGCGCGAGCGATGGCGTGCCGCTCCCGCGGAGCGAGCACGGTGGTGACGGTCGGATAGGCCTGTCCGCGCAACCGGCGGCGACGGGACACGATGACACCGCGGGCGACGAGGGCGATGACGCCCGCGATCGCCAGGACCGCTCCGAGCACGATGCGGGCCGCGTCGTCCTCACCACGGGGCAGCACCAGGAACCCGACGAGCGCGACGACGACCGCGGTCAGTCCGACCCCGATGCTCACGGCGGTCGGTCGTCGGACCTCGAGGAACCACCGCTCGTCCTCGAGCACCCGATCGGCGTCCGCGTCCGCCGCTGCCCACCGCCGCGCGACGAGGTCCTGATCGATCGTCATGTCATCGATCGAACACGAGAACGGCACGCGATGCCGACGCGACCCTCAGAGCGCCGCCACCCACTCGTCCGACCCGTCGGCGAACTGCTGGCGCTTCCAGATCGGCACCCGCTCCTTCACGAGGTCGACGAGGGCCCCGCAGGCTGCGAAGGCCTCGGCCCGGTGCCCGGACGCCACCGCCGCAGCGAGCGCCACGTCCCCGATCCCGAGCGCCCCGACCCGGTGCAGCACCGCGATGCGGACCTCCGGATGCTCCGCGGCGATCGTCGCGGCGACCTCCGCGATGACGTCCCCGGCGCTCGGGTGCCGCTCGTAGTCGAGCGCGGTGACGCCCTTGCCGCCGTCGTGGTCGCGCACGACGCCGGCGAACGTGACGACCGCGCCGTCCTGGTCGGTGGCGACAACCGTGCTGACCTCGTCGACGGTGACGACCCGGTCGACGACGTCGGCGAGGACGACGCGCTCGGCCGCCCCGCTCACGTGGCGCTCCGCGGTGCGTGCCCCGCGCCGTGCAGCTGAGCGAGCAGGTGGTCGAGGAGACCGTCGAGCACGGCGAGCCCGTCGGCGACGCCGCCGCGGGATCCGGGCAGCGTCACCACGAAGGTGTTGCCGGCAGCGATGCCCGCGACGCCCCGGCTCAGCAGCGCGGTGGGTCCGGCGCCGTCGAGGCCGCGGCGACGGATCTCCTCGACGATGCCGGGCAGCTCGAGGTCGAGCAAGGGACCCACGGCCTCGGGTGTGCGGTCGGTGGGGGTGACGCCCGTGCCACCGGTCGTGATGACGACCTGGGCACCCCCGGTGATCACGGCCGAGACGGTCTCGGTGACGGGGCCGCCGTCGGGCACGATCGCCGGGTCGGTGATGCTGAAACCGCGCTCGCGGAGCCAGGCGACGATGACCGGCCCGGTTCGGTCGAGCGCCGGGTCGGCCGCGGCCGAGGTCGACACGACGACGACGGCTGCGCGCCCCCGCTCGCCGCTCATCGGGCGTCCCAGTCGCCGGAGCGGCCGCCGTGCTTCTCGAGCACCCGGACGTCGGTGATCGTCGCGGCCCGGTCGACGGCCTTGACCATGTCGTACACGGTGAGGGCGGCGACGCTCGCGCCGGTCAGGGCCTCCATCTCGACGCCGGTGCGCGAGGTGGTGCGGACCGAGACCTCGATCACGACGCGGTCCTCGGCACCGGTGACGTCGACCTCGACCCCGGCGATGGGGAGCGGGTGGCAGAGCGGGATGAGGTCGGACGTCTTCTTGACCGCCATGATCGCCGCGATCCGGGCGGTACCGATCACCTCGCCCTTGGGGAGGGAGCCGTCGAGGATCCGGGCGACGACGTCGGGACGGGTGACGAGGGTGGCCGTCGCCGTGGCGGAACGCGCGGTGACGTCCTTGTCGGAGACGTCCACCATGTGGGCGGTCCCGTCCGCGCGCACGTGCGAGAGGTCGGTCATCGGATGCTCCAGACGGTCAGGGGGTCGCCCGGCGCGACGGCGGCGGTGCCGACCGGGACGTGGACGAGGTGGGTGGCGTCGGCGAGGTGGACGAGCAGGTGCGAGCTCGGACCGCCGACGAAGTGCACACGGCCGTCCTCGACCCGGCCGCGCCGGACCTGGTGCTTGCCCTCGGGTGAGGTCGCCGGCTCGGCGGCGGGGAGGACCTGGGTCGGCCGTTCGACGGGCAGCCCGACCGCTGCGGCGAGCACGGGCCGCAGGAACACCTCGAAGGACACGAGCGCGGAGACGGGGTTGCCCGGGAACGCGATCACCGGCACCGGTCGCCCGGCGAGTTCGACGCTGCCGAGCGCCTGCGGCCCCCCGGGTTGCATCGCGACCGGGGACACGACGAGCCCACGCGGTTCGAGGGCCTGCCGCACGACCTCGTACGCCCCCGCGCTGATGCCGCCGGTCGTGAGCACGAGGTCGGCCCAGTCCCCCACGGCGTCCTCGAGCGCAGCGGTGAAGCCGTCGAGGTCGTCGGTGACGCGGACGCGCCGGGTCTCCACGCCGACCTCGGCGAGCGCCGCGGAGAGCGCGACCCCGTTCGCGTCGCCGATGGCCGCACCCGCGCCGAGGTCCGCGGGCCGGTCGAGCGCGGGGTCGAGCAGTTCGCTCCCGGTCGACACGACGAGCACCCGGGGACGACGGAGGACGGTCACGCCGGCCACCCCGGCCCCGGCGAGCGCGCCGAGCACGGCGGGCGTGAGGGCACGGCCCGGCGAGGCGATCGGCACCCCGGACGGGAGGTCGGACCCGGCGCGGCGGACGTACGACCCGACGGAGAGCTGCTCGGGCACGACGACGGTGGGTTCGTGGAGCGCGGCCGGGAAGGCCCCGGCCGACGTCGACTCGACGGGGAACACGGCATCGGCGCCGTCGGGGATCCGGGCACCGGTCATGATCGGCGCGGCCGTGCCAGGCTCGAGCGGCGGCGGGACGACCCCGGCGGGCACCGGTTCGACGACCCGCAGGACGCCCCCGGCGTCGGCGGCGCGGACGGCGAACCCGTCCATCTGGCTGTTGTCGAACGCCGGCAACGGCGTCGGGCTCCACGCCGTCCGGGCGAGCACCGGGTACCCGTGCCCGGCACCGGCCTCCACGGCCAGGTCGAGCACGCTCCGGTACACCACCGACGAGCGGTCGACGTCGCTGACGGACGGCAGCGCCGGCTCGACGAGCGCCCGCACGGCGTCGCGGTGCTGACCGATCGTTCGCACGGCTGCCTCCGAATGTCCCGACGTGGTGCGCCACCACCACACAGCGCACGAGCCGCTCCTGGCCCGCATCTGTAGCGTAACGAGCGCGCCGGACGGCGCGGACGAGAACCGGAGGACCTGTGGACAACGAAACGACCGCGACGATCGGTGTGATCGGTGGCTCCGGCCTCTACGAGCTGTTCGAGCCCGGCACCGCCGACGAGATCGACGTCACGACGCCGTACGGCCCGACCTCGAGCCCGATCAACGTCGGCACGATGTCCGGCCGCCGCGTCGCCTTCCTCACCCGCCACGGTCGCGCCCACTCCGTCGCGCCGCACCGCATCGAGCACCGCGCGAACCTCTGGGCGCTGAAGTCGCTCGGCGTCCGCGCCGTCGTGTCCTCGAGCGCTGTCGGCGGCCTGCACCCCGACTACGCGCCGGGCACCTTCGTCGTGACCGACCAGCTCATCGACCGGACCTGGGGCCGTGCCGACACGTACTTCGAGGACGAGGTGCAGCACCTCTCCTTCGCCGACCCCTTCGATCCGGTGCTCCGGCGTGCGGCGATCGACGCGGTCGCGGCACTCGACGTCCCGTTCCGCCCGACCGGCACGTGCGTCGTCATCCAGGGCCCGCGGTTCTCCAGCCGCGCCGAGTCGGTCTGGATGCGCAACGCCGGTGGCCACACCATCAACATGACGATGACGCCCGAGGTCCCCCTCGCGGCCGAGCTCGGCATCGGCACGGTCAACCTGTCGTTCGTCACCGATGCGGACGCCGGCCTCGCCCCGACCACGGACGCAACCGCGACGACCGAGACCGCCGCCGACACGACGACCACCGACGCCCCGGTCACCCACCAGGCCGTCATGGACCGCCTGGCCCGCGCGAACGAGGTCATCGTCCGCGCCATCGGATCGATCGTCGCCGCGATCCCCGAGGACTACACGCCCCGCGAACTCGTCCCGGCGAGCGCCACGGCCCGCGTCATGGAGCGTCGCGCATGACCCGCCTGCTCGTCACCGGCGGCGCCGGCTTCATCGGCTCGACGATCGTCCGCGCCGCCCTCGCCCAGGGCCACGAGGTCCGCGTCCTCGACTCCCTCCGCACCGACGTGCACGGCGACCCGGAGGCGGTCATCACCGCCCACGCGACCGCGGGCATCGAGCTCGTCCACGGCGACGTCCGAGACCGCGTCTCGCTCGACGCGGCGCTGCACGACGTCGACGTCGTCTGCCACCAGGCCGCGAAGGTCGGACTCGGCGTCGACTTCCAGGACGCGCCCGACTACGTCTCGAGCAACGACGCCGGCACCGCGCACGTCCTCGCCGCGATGGACCGGCTCGACATCGGCCGCCTGGTCGTCGCGAGCTCGATGGTCGTCTACGGCGAGGGCGCCTACACGACCGCGGACGGCGAACCGATGCGTCCGCCGGCCCGCCGCCGCGAGGACCTCGACGCCGGCCGGTTCGACCCGATGGGCCCGGACGGCCACCCGCTCGTGCCCGGCCTGATCGACGAGTCCGCCGCCCTCGACCCGCGGAACGTCTACGCACAGACCAAGGTCGCGCAGGAGCACCTCGCGGCTGCGTGGTCACGTGCGACCGGCGGCCGGGCGATCGCGCTCCGCTACCACAACGTCTACGGCCCGGGCATGCCGGCGAACACCCCGTACGCGGGTGTCGCCTCGCTCTTCCGGTCCGCGCTCGCCCGTGGTGAGGCCCCGCGCGTGTTCGAGGACGGCGCGCAGCGTCGCGACTTCGTCCACGTCGAGGACGTCGCCGGCGCGAACACCGCCGCCATCGCCGCGACCGAGACCGCCCCGGCCGAGTCGTTCCGCGCCTTCAACGTCGGCTCCGGCACCGTGCACACCATCGGTGACATGGCGGCCGCGATCGCCGGGCCCGACGGCCCGCAGCCCGTCGTCACCGGCGAGTACCGCCTCGGCGACGTCCGCCACGTCACGGCCTCGTCGGCCCGCATCGCCGACGAGCTCGGGTGGCGCGCCGGCGTCGACTTCGAGCAGGGCATGCGCGACTTCGCGACGGCCCCGCTGCGCGCAGCGGTCCGCTAGGAGCCGACCACAGGACGGACGGGCGGGCCCCCCCCCGGGCCGGGGGGGGGCGCCCCGGCCCGCCCCCCCCCGGCCCGGGCCCCCCCCGGGGGGCCCGCG
>JASCOJ010000141.1 GCA_029959645.1 Microbacteriaceae bacterium PS02332
GCCCCCGCCGGCGGGGGGGGCGGGGGGGGGCCCCCCCCCCCCCCCCCGCCCGCCCGCACCACGGGCGGCGCGCCCGGCCGCGCCGGCGGGTCAGCGCGGGTCCGGGACCGCGTCCCAGGAGGCCGCGTGCCGCGAGATGACCGCCCACCGATCGACCGGCCAGGTGATGACGAAGGCGCGGCCGACGACGTCCCGCATCCGGACGTAGCCGTGCACACGGGAGTCGGCGGAGTCGTAGCGGTTGTCGCCCATCACCCAGAGGCGGCCGGCGGGGACGGTGACGCGGAACGACGTCCCCGAGACCGCGTCGGTGTCGGCGGGGAGCTGCACGTAGGGCTCGTCGACCGCGTGGCCGTTCACGGACAGGCGTCCCTGCGCGTCGCAGCACGCGACCGTGTCGCCGGGCAGACCGATCACGCGCTTGATGAGGTCGTTGCCCTGCCCGGGTCCGAGCCAACCGCCCGGGTCGTCGAAGACCACGACGTCGCCACGGCGGAGGGGTGCGACGCCGGGCACCAGCTCGTTGACGAGCAGGTGGTCCCCGACGAGCAAGGTGTGCTCCATCGACTGGGAGGGGATGTAGAACGAGCGCACGACGAAGGTCTTGACCAGGAAGGACGCGAGCAGGGCCGCGACGACGATGATCGCGAGGTCGCGGAGGAACTTCCAGCCCTGCCGCCCGGCCGTACGGCTCGGGGTCGCGGCGTCGTGCGCGTCGGGAGAGGGAGACACCGGACCATCCTGGCCCTCCCGCCGGAGGCCTGGCCGACAGGACACCGAGTGCGATGCGCTCATTTGGTTGACGCGTCAACCAAACCAGCGCAGACTGGCCACATGCTCCAGCAGGACCGACTCGCCGCCGACACCGGCATGGGCGCCGTGACCCTCCGGGTCGCCGACCTCGACCGGATGACCGCCTACTACCGGGACGGCGTCCGCCTCGCGGTGCTCGCCACCGAGCCGAACCGTGTCGTGCTCGGTCGTCCGGCGCCGGACCCCACGGTCGCGGCGACGCCGATCGTCGTGCTCGAGCACGAGCCCGCGCTCCGGCACGCCGGTCCGGGGCAGGCCGGCCTGTTCCACACCGCGGTGCTCTTCGACACCCGGGCAGACCTCGCCGCGGCGCTCTACTCGGTCGTCACGCGGTACCCGGACCACTTCACCGGCAGCGCCGACCACCTCGTCAGCAACGCCTTCTACTGCACCGACCCGGAGGGCAACGGCGTCGAGCTGTACTGGGACCGCGACCGGACGGCGTGGTCGTGGACGCACGGCATGGTCGACATGGACACGGTGTACCTCGACCCGAACGCGTTCCTCCGCGAGCACCTGACCCAGACGGCGTTGGACGACGCCGCGGCCCGGCCGGGTCGCGTCGGACACGTGCACCTGTCGGTCGGCGACGTCGGCGCTGCCCGGGACTTCTACGTCGACACCCTCGGCTTCGCGACCACCGCAGGCTTCGGCGAGGCACTGTTCGTCAGCGCCGGTGGGTACCACCACCACATGGCGATGAACACGTGGCAGTCGCGGGGGGCCGGACGGCGGCAGCTCGCACTGGGCCTCGGGCTCGTGCGGATCGAGGTGCCCGGCGCGGACGACCTCGGGGCCCTCACCGAGCGGATGCGCGACCACGGCGTCCCGACCGCGGACGACGGGCGCACCCTCGCGTTCGAGGACCCGTGGGCGAACCGCATCGAGGTGACGGCGCCCGGTCGCGGGTGACGACGCTCGAACCGCAGCGGGCGTCGCCGCGGCGGTTCGGTTCGTCGCTCGCCGGAGCGCGGGGTGGGGCTACTCGGTGTCGCCGGGCAGGACCGGGATCGCGGCGTAGGGGTGTGCCGCGATGCGGACCGGTGGCTCGGCGAGGAGGTCGATGATCTCGTCGCGGAGCTCGTCCGCCATCGGGCTGTCCTCGTAGCCGTCCTTCGCGTCGACCGAGCGGAAGACCTCGATGTTCCACAGCACGTCCGGGTCGGCGTCCTCGCGCAGCATGATGAACCGGTCCGAGGACCCGGACTTCTCCATGCCGACCGTCGCCAGGTGGAACAGGCGATCGGCCATGCCGGGCTTGGCGCGCATCTTGATGATGTAGGAGGGCTGGTCAGCGAAGGCCATGGGGGTTCCTCTCGTCGTTGGAACGGTGTTCCAGAAGTATGGAACGGCGTTCCACGATGTGTCAAGATGGTCCCGTGAGTGACGTACGGCAACGACCCGAGCGCCGGTCCGATGCGCTGACGAAGGCCCGCATCGTCCGTTCGGCGATCGCGCTCCTCGACACCGGCGGGGCTGAGGCGCTGACCTTCCGCGCCCTCGCAGCAGACCTGTCGACCGGCGCCGGCGCCCTGTACCACCACGTCGCGAACAAGGGCGAGCTGCTCGCCGCGGCAGCCGCCGAGGTGATGGTCGAGGTCCTCGACGCAGCAGGGAGCGCCGATCCGACCGCGAGCATCCGCGAGGTGACCGCAGGCGTCTTCGACGCGATCACCGCGCGCCCGTGGCTGGGATCGCAGTTGGTCGCAGCGCCGTGGCAGCCCGCGGTCCTGCAGCTCTTCGACCGCTTCGGCTCGGAGGTCACCGCCCTCGGCGTACCGGGAACGGCGCAGTTCGACGCAGCCTCCGCGCTCGTGCACCACGTCCTCGGCGTCGCGAGCCAGTACGACGCGGGCCAGCGCCTCGATCAGGCCGACGCCGACCGGGCGGGGTTCATCGAGTCCTCGACGACGCCCTTGGTCGGGCCGGACAGTGGCCGGTACCCGTTCCTGGTCCGCATCGAGCAGCAGCTCGTCGAGCACGACGACCGGCAGCAGTTCCGCGCGGGGATCGAGATCATCCTCACCGGCATCGCCGCGCTCCGTGGCGATGCCGCCGACGGGGCCCGGGACGCTGCGCGGGGGGCTGTGTCCTGATGGACACGGTCGTCGCGTGGAGCGGTTTCCTCGGCGCCTGGCTCCTGGTCGCCGGACCGCTCTACCAGGGCGTCCTCGAGCTCCGAGAGGAGGACACCGACCAGACCGGCGCCGACCCGACGTCCCCGATCGCGCCGCCCCCGCCGCCCTCCTCGTGGTGGTGGTTCCTCCCGCCGGTGATGCTCGTCCTCCGACGCCGGCGCAGCATCGCCTACCGCCGCACGGTCCTCGCCGTGCTGACACCGCAGCAGCGCGAGCACCGCGAACGGTTCATCCGCAAGGCGACCGGGTGGTTCGTCGTCGCCGTCGGGGGCTCGTTCATCGCCGTCAAGGAGACGTGGGAACTCGCGGAGCACAACGAGTGGCACCCCGCCGTGTTCGTGCTCGTCCTCGTCGCCATGCTCGCACTCGTCGGCGGGAATACCGTGTGGCAAGCGAGCAGGGGGCCCGGGCGGACGCCCGTCCACGCCGACGAGCCCTGACGCTCGGCGCCACGCGGTCGACGGGCCCCGCGCAGGGGCTCCTCCGTCGACGGGGCACGGCGCGGGTTCCGTCACCCGGTGATCAGCGTCGCCCCTCGCGGGTGACGACGGCGGACACCTGGCCGACCACGACCGCGACGAGCACGGCACCGCCGTAGGCGATCCAACGATCCGCACCCAGGAGGCCGAAGCAGAAGGCTGCCAAGAGCCCTGCTCCTCCCGCCACGGCTGCGGCCGCCGGGACGTTCGACTTGCCGTCGACGCCGACCACGAACCCGGGCTTCCGGTCGTAGTCCGCCGGGTCGTAGACCGCCGGGTCGTGCGGCATCTGCGCCGCAGCCGGGTCGAGCGGTACCGCAGCCGCAGTACGCGGTCGGGCGAGGACGGCGTAGGCGACGAACCACGCACCGACCAGGACGAGCACGGCGGCGACGGCTGCGAACGGCACCCCCTCCCCCGAGTGCACCGTCCGCAGCGGCGTCACGACGACCGTCAGGCCGACCGCCGCGAGCAGGCCGCCGAGGACCATCCACCCACGAGCAGGAGCCGGCCGCCGTCCGCGTGATGTGCTCATGACCCGACCGTACCGGCGAGGTGGACACCCCAGCCCTCCCGACCGGGCAGCTGGACTCGGCGACCGATGCCCGAGGAGCGGACCGCACCACGGAGCACGGCCACGACGCGGAGCGCCGATCGAGCGACGGCACCGAGGCGGAGTCATCGCGTCAGCGGGTGCGGAAGTAGCGGTGCAGTGCCCGCTCCCGGACGGACACCACCCCCGCCGCGGCTCCGAGCACCGCTCCGACGACACCGAGGCCGGCGAGCACCACCGCCTCGGTGACGACGGGCCCGGCGTCCTCGATCGGGAGGCCGCGGCACAGGACCGCAGCCGCCGCGACCGCGACCGCGGCTGCGACGGCACCCCAGACCGCGTGCTGCACCAGCGCGCCGAGGACCTGGTGCGGCATCGGGACGCCGACGTGCCGGTCCGATGCGAGCGACAGACGACGGCGGAACACCGCGGCCGCGCCGACCACGAGTCCGGACGTGCCCGCAGCCGCCGCGGCGAGCAGCACCGCGTCGGTTCCGCCGTCCGACGCGAACGTCACGCCGAGCCGCGGGTTCAGCTGCCCCGAGGTCGGTCGGGACTCGTCCTGCTCCCCCGTCGACGGCAGCACCGTCGCTCGGAGCAGCGCGCCGATCGACGCGTCCTGCGGCCACACCGTCACCTGGCACTGGTCGAAGGGCTCCTCACCGACCGGGACCGGCACGACCAGGGCGTACGCCAGGTCCGGGTCACGGCCGTCGTCCGGCCAGGCGTAGACCCCGGCGACCGGCGCCGGTCCGTCGCTCGTGGCGAGCGTGGCACCGGCCGAGACGCCGAGTTCCTCCGCGACCTCCTCGGAGACCCAGACCCCGGACGAGCCTGCCGCGCCCTCGATCGCGAGGACGCCGGCGATCGACGGCGACGCCTCGTACGTCGGGACCGCGGTGCCCGGCAGCGCCAGGACGGTCGTGCCGTCCTCGAGGCGCCGGAGTGCGCCCGCGCCGAGCATCCCGTGGACCTCTCCCAGCGCGGTGCACGCACGGCCGTCGATCCGCCCGTCCGCCTGCTCGACGGTCGTGGCCGCACCGCTGGCGACCCAGGTCGCAGCATCCCGCACGTCGTCGACCACCGCGACCACCCGCGTGCCCACGACCGCGACGAGCAGGACCGCGAGCACGATCGCGCACGTCCCGGCACGGCCGGCGCCGCTGTCGACGTCACGCCATGCCTCCCGCACGGCTTCCCTCAGACGCACGGCCGGGCCTCCACTCCGTCGCTCACCTGAACGTCGCTCACCGGAACGCCGCCAGGTCGAGCACCGCCGTGCAGGCGTCCCGCGTGCCCTCGTCGTGCGTCGCGACGACCACGACCGTGCCGGACGCGGCGAGCGCGGCGATCGCGGCGTTCACCTCGCTCGCCGTCGCCCGGTCGAGCTGCGCGGTCGGCTCGTCGATGAGCATGAGGTCGGGTTCGGCGGCGAACCCGCGTGCCAGCATGAGGCGCTGCGCCTCGCCACCGGACAACTCGCCGAAGAGCGCGTCGGCGCGGTCCGCGAGGCCGAACCGGTCGAGGACGCTCATCGCGCGGACGTCTGCCTCGCGCCGGCCGAGGCCCCGAGCGACGAAGGGCAGCGCGACGTGGTCGAGCGCACGGCGGCGAGCCACCCCGTGCGGGTTCTGGAACACCCAGAGCGCCCGTTCGGCACCGGTCCGGTCGACGTGCCCCTCCCGGGGACGGAGCATCCCGGCGATGACCGACAGCAGGGTGGACTTGCCCGAACCGCTCGGGCCGACGAGCGCCGTGAGCGACCCCGGCTCGAACGTCCACGAGACGCCGTGGAACAACCGGGTGCCGTCGCTCCACCCGTGCCCCACGGCCTCGAGCATCACCGACACCGTCGGCTCCGATCGGGCACGGTCACGACAGGTCCGAGCCGTTCGTCACGCAGTGTCCGCACAAAGGACTGCCCGAGTTCGGACCCGAGCACCTGCACGTCGACCGGCGCTCCGTGCTCGGGCGCGATGCACGCATGCCCGTCGTCGGTGAGGTCCCAGAGCGCCGCGGGCGGCACCACCTGCACCGTCCGGGGCTCCGCGAGCTCCCACGACCCGGGCAGGGTCGGCACGCCATCGGCCGATGCCACGGCGGCCTCGTACTCCGGCAGGGCTCCCACCTCGGCGAGCGCCGCCGGGTCGGACACCACACCGTGCTCGTCGACGGGTACCCGCGCCGTCCCGACCTGGAGGACCCGGGCGCCGAGAGCGGCGTCGGCGGGCAGGGAACCGAGCCGGGCACTCCGGAGTTCGGCCGGGAGTTCCGCGACCACACCCTCGGCACCGAGGGGAGCGCCGACGACGGCGATGCAGGACCGGACCGTCACGGACGGCGCCGGGATCCAGGCGAACAGGGCGGCGGGCACGGTGTCCTCGGGCAGGTCGGCACGGTCGACCCCGCGTCGCACGAGCAACGACGTGGCTGCGCGGAGCGTCGCCGGCCCGAGCAGACCGTCCTCGCGCACGGACCACCCGAGCCGCGTGAGTTCGCGCTGCAGCCCGCGCACGTCGTCGCCGCGGTCCTCCAGGTGCAGGTCGCGCCAAAGCGGTGTGCCGCTCGCGAGGGCGATGACCGGGCCGTCGTCGACCCGGGCGACGATGCTGCCGCTCGTGAGCTGCCCGCCGGTCGAGCACGACGAAGCGGTGACGATGCCGGTCTGCTGCGTGACGACCGAGCGCGGCGCGCCGGTGTCGAGCGCGACCTGGACCTGCCGGGCGTCGGGGTCGCTCCGCTCGGTGACCGGGGCGACCCGCACCGGTGTGGCCGATGCCAGGCTGGCGGGCGGGTCGACCGGCAGCACCACCACCACCGCCACCGCGGCGAGCGCCGCCACGACGAGCACGCCCAGCGCCACGAGTGTTCCGGACCAGCCGCGCATCAGCCCTGCCGCCAGAGACCGAGGGGGTCGAACCGGCACTGTTGGGCCCTCGGGTCGAGCCCGGGGAACGAGTACTCCCCCGTCTCGTCCTCCTTGCGCCACTGCCGCTCGGAGTAGTCCTGCCCGACGAGACCGGCCTTCCGCAGACACGCGACGGTGATCTCCGCCTCGTCCCGCTTCTCCGGGTTCCGCCGGGTCTCCTGGAACAGCATCGTGACGTACTCGTCGTACCGCTTCTCGCACGCGCGGAGCACCGGGTCGGAGCGCTCGAAGAAGTCGTCCGGGTACTTCCCGTCCACCGCCCCCGTCTGGAAGCCCCCGTCCGGGAAGTACTCGATCGTGAGTCCGGAGTCGCGGAGGCACCGCTCGACGTGGGAGTGCGCGTCCTCGAGTTCCCCGCTCGTCACGCGGCCGTCCTCGAGGATCTTCCGTTCGTACGGGGAGGGGTGTTTCGCGAGAGCCCGGGCGAAGTTGTCTGCCCACGGGCCGGACAAGCCCAGGCTCGACGCGTCGACGCTCGGTTCCGCCCTGCCCTCTCCGTGCTCGTCGGCGCACCCGGCGACGTTGCTGATGCACAGCAGCCCCACCGATACGGAAGCGAGACCTCGCCATCCGCGACTCCGGCCAGCCGTCACCGCGCGGTCATCCCGTAGGAGACGACGTTCGGCCAGCACGCCAACTGCGACGACACCTTGCCCCGACCGACCCACGCTCCGTACTTCGGGTTGCCGTTCTTGATCGCGTCCCAGTGACGGGCACCGTTGCCGCAGGTGTAGTTGGTCCCCTTCCAGGTGGACACCGACCCGTAGCAGGCCGCGTTCGCGTCCGGTGCCGTCGCTGTGTCGACGACGACGCCTCCGGTCAGGACGGTCCCCACGACGGCCGCGCCCAGCACGATGTTCTTCAGCATCACGTTCCTCCTCCCGACGGCACCCTGCCGCCTGGTACGCGATGTTCTAGCGGACACTCGGCCCCGCGGCTGAACATGTTGCATCCCGCCTCGGGCAGGATCGACACCATGAGCGATGACATCCGATGGGAGCTGGTCGAGGAGAGCACGCTGACCCTCCCCGACCACGAGGCGATCGCGGCGATGCTGGCGCAGGCGTTCCCGGACTGGTCCCACTGGTACGTGGGCGGCCGCAGCTGGGCCGGCATGCAGCCCGAGCGCCGGGTGATCGCCCGCGACGCCGACGACGTCGTGGTCGCACACGTCGGCATCCGACGGATGTACGTCACGGTCGGCGGCGAGGACGTCCTCGTCGGCGACACCGGCCTCGTCTCGGTGACGCCGCGGATGCAGGGCACCGGCATCGGCCGCGAGCTGATGGAGCGGGCCGCGCTCGTCCTCGAGGGCCTGCAGGTGCCCTACGGCTTCCTCGGGACGGGTGAGAGCCGGGTGCCGTTCTACGCACATCTCGGCTGGCACCACCTCGACGACGCCGTCGCGACCTACTCGGCGTTCTCCGCCGAGGGCGCCAGCCTCTCCGTCACCGACCAGGGCGGCTGGCTGGTGCTCCCGGTCACGGCCCGTCTCGAGGACTGGCCCACCGGCCCGATCTGGCTGAACGGCCAGCAGGTCTGAGCATCCCGCGCTGACCGGCGCCCGGGACACTCCCGACCGCGGTCGCCGAGTAGTCACGACACGCCGCGTGCTGATCGCCGAGTGGTCAGGATCGGTCGCGGCGCGCGGGTCCGAGCGGCAGTTCGCGACCACTCGGCGGAAGTGCGCGGGGTGGCGCGACCGGTGGGCCCGGGCGACGGCACGCAGGGCGGGCAGCGCGCCCGCACGACGGACGGGCGGCCCCGGTCCCCCGGGGTCCCGGGCGCCCGGCCGCCGGGCGCGGGGGGGCTACCCCCCGGCCCCC
>JASCOJ010000142.1 GCA_029959645.1 Microbacteriaceae bacterium PS02332
GGGGGGGCGCCGCCGGGGGGGCGCGGGCGGGGCGGCGGGGCGCGCCCCCGCCCGGGGCCCCCGGGCGGGCGGTCAGCAGCTGACGCTCGTCAGCAGCCGACGGTCGTGAGCGTGACCGTCGCGACGTGGTCGTCCGTCACCCGCACATGCTGCGGGCAGAGGTCGCCCGCGCGGACGGTGACCTCGCCCAGCGGGACGCCGGCGAAGTCGGCGGAGTCACCCGGGTGGAGCTGCTGGTGCTCGACGAGGGCACCGCTCGGCAGGAACACCTTCACCTGGTACGGGTGGTCGGATGCATTGTCCGAGATACGCACGGACACCTGACCGGTGGAGTCGTGTGCGCCGCACCCGGTGAGGGCCAACGCGACCACGAGACCGAGGGCGGAGATGGGCAGGACACGGCGGGACACCGGCCCAGCGTACGCGCGCGGCGCACCGCTCTGACCCCGCTTCTGGGGCCAGGGGTCCTCCGATCTGGGGACGGGCACTGTCCGGTTGCCGCGTTAGCGTGGGGGCATGAGCAGCGAGCACGCGGCGGCGACGGTCCCACACCCCGCTCAGGAGGCGATCCGGCGGGCTGCGCTGCTCACCGCGCTCGACGTCGTGCAGGGTGGGCCGGAGGAGCGCTTCGAGCGGATCACCCGCATCGCCCGGGAGGCCTTCGGCGTGGCCGGCTCCTTCCTGAACCTCGCCGGCGACGACGTCGTCGTGCACAAGTCCCAGCAGTACGACCGGGTGTTCCCCGACACGACCCCGCTGCTCGACACGTTCTGCGGCCGGACGCTCGCGCATGACGGTCCCGTGGTGGTGCCCGACGCCCGGAGCGACGGCCGGTTCTCGGACCTGCCGATGGTGACCGCCGACCCGAACGTGCGGTTCTACGCGGGCGTCCCGCTCCGCGCCGGGCTCGACGCGACCAAGGTCGGCACGCTGTGCCTGATCGACCCGTCGCCCCGCACCCTCTCCGACGACGACGTCGCCCTGCTGCAGGAGCTCGGCCTCTGGGCGGAGCGGGAGCTCGCGAGCGGGCTGGACGACGACCGGGTGCGCGCGGTGCTCTCCGGGCTCCAGCCGAGGGCGGTCGACGTCGCGGGGTGGACGGTCGGCGGCACGTCGATCCCGCACGGCACCGTCTCCGGCGACTTCCACGACTGGTACCTCGGCGCGGGCACGCTCGACGTCACGGTGGCCGACGTCATGGGCAAGGGCATGGCCGCGGGTCTCCTCGCGGCGGGCATGCGCGCGGCGGTCATCGCCCGGCGCCACGAGCAGCCGGACGCCGCCGTCGCGGCGCTCGAGGAGCAGGTCGCCCCGGACCTCAGCCGCGCCGAGGCGTTCGCGACGCTGTTCCACGCGCGGGTCGACACCGGCAGCGGTCAGGTGGCCTTCGTCGACGCCGGACACGGCCTCGTCCTGCACCTGCACACCGACGGCACCGAGACCGTCCTGCGCTCGGTCGACCTCCCGATCGGCCTGCACCCGGTGGGCTTCGGACGCGCGTCCGGCTCCCTCGTGCTCGCGCCGGGGGAGACGCTCCTCGTGGTCAGTGACGGCGCGCTCGAGCTCTGGGACTCGACCCTGGCGTCGCTGAGCCGGCTCGGGGCGCTCTACCGGCAGTCGCCGGACCTCGACACGTTCCTCGCGGGTGTACGCCGGCGTGCGGTCGAGCACGACCCGGGCGACGACCTGACCGTGGTCGTCGTCACCCGCGACGCCTGAGCCGCAGCCGAGGCCGCGGCCGGGGGCAGCGGGCCGAGCCGCAGCCGAGGCCGCGGCCGCGAGCGCAGCGGGCCCAGCAGCCGCAGCCGCGCCCGCAACAGCAGCGGCGTCAGGCGCCGAGACGCTCGATGAGCTCCCGGTAGCGCGCCGCAGTCCGCTCGACGATCTCGTCCGGCAGCACCGGCGGCGTCCCCTGCTTGTCCCAGTGGTCGCTGAGCCAGTTCCGGACGATCTGCTTGTCGAACGACTCGGTGCGGTCGCCGGCACCCGTGGCGCGGGCGTCCCAGTAGCGGCTCGAGTCGCTCGTCAGGACCTCGTCACCGATCCGGATCTGCCCGGCAGCGTCGTGGCCGAACTCGAACTTCGTGTCCGCGATGACGACCCCGCGCTGGAGGGCGATCGCCGCGGCCTCGGCGTAGACGTGCAGGGACAGGTCGCGCAGGGTCGCGGCGACGTCCTCGCCGACGAGCTCGACGGTGCGCTCGTAGGAGATGTTCTCGTCGTGCTCGCCCTGCGGCGCCTTGTACGCCGGCGTGTAGATCGGTTCCGGGAGGCGGTCGCCCTCGGTCAGGCCCGCGGGGAGCGGCACACCGCAGACGCTCCCGCTCTGTCGGTACTCGGCCCAGCCGCTGCCGACGAGGTACCCGCGGACGACGCACTCGACCGGGAACATCGTCAGGGGCATCACGTGCATGGCCCGGGCAGCGACCGACTCGGGCACCGGGGTGCTCGTCGCGGACGGCGCGAGCAGGTGGTTCGGGACGTCGCCGAGCTGCGTGAACCAGAAGCGGGACAGGCGCGTCAGCAGCTCGCCCTTGCCGGGGATCGGCGGCTCGAGGGCGAAGTCGTAGGCGCTGACCCGGTCGGAGGCCACGAGCAGCAGCTCGGTGGCACCCGCGACGTCGGCGGTGTCGGCGGGCACGTAGAGCTCGCGGACCTTGCCGGAGGAGACGTGCCGCCAGCCGGCGATCGTCGGCGCGGCGGTCATCGGGCGACCCCCGCAGCGATGTCGGTGCGGAACTGTGCACCCTCGAGCGTGATGTCGGCGACCCCGGCGTACGCGCGCTCGCGGGCCTCCGCGAAGTCGGTGCCGGTGGCGACGACGCTGAGCACCCGACCGCTGGTGGCGACGAGTCCGTCGTCGAGCAGCCCGGTCGCGGCGTGCAGGACCGAGACACCCTCGCGGGCGTTCGCGGCGTCGACGCCGGTGATGCCGCGGCCGGTCACCGGGTTCTCCGGGTAGCCCTCGCTCGCGAGGACGACCGTCACGGCGGCGTCCGGACGGAACGTCGGTCGCGGAGCACCGGCGAGCCGGCCCGTCGCGGCGGCGAGCAGCAGCTCGCTGAGCGGCGTGGTGAGGCGGGGCAGGACGACCTGGGTCTCCGGGTCGCCGAAGCGGGCGTTGAACTCGATGACCCGCACGCCCTGCTCGGTCACGATGAGGCCGCAGTACAGCAGGCCGACGAACGGCGTGCCCTCGTGCTCGAGCTGGCGGACCGTCGGGAGGGCGACCATGGCGGCGACCTCGTCGACGAAGGCCTGCTCCGACCCCCAGCGCTCGTCGAGCCACGGCAGCGGCGAGTACGCGCCCATCCCACCGGTGTTCGGCCCGGTGTCGCCGTCGCCGAGGCGCTTGTGGTCCTGCGCGGGGCTGAGCGGGACGATGTCGTGGCCGTCGCTGAGGAAGAACAGCGAGACCTCTTCCCCGTCGAGGAACTCCTCGACGACGACCGGGCCGTGCTGCAGCCAGTACGTGGCGTGGTCGACCGCGGCCTGGCGGTCCTCGGTGACGAGGACGCCCTTGCCGGCGGCCAGCCCGTCGGCCTTCACGACGTACGGCGCGCCGAGGTCGTCCAGCGCGGCGGTGGCCTCGTCGATCGTCCGGGCGTACACCGGGCGGCCCGTGGGCACCCCGGCCTCGCCCATGATGCGCTTCGCGAACGCCTTCGACCCCTCGAGCTGCGCGGCTGCCTTCCCCGGCCCGAACACCGCGATGCCGCGCGTGCGGATCGGGTCCGCGACGCCGGCGATGAGCGGTGCCTCCGGTCCGACGACGACGAGCTCGACGCCGTTCTCGAGCGCGTACTCCGCGACGAGCGCACCGTTCGTCGGGTCGAGCGAGACCGTCTCGACGTCGGCGGCGATGCCGGCGTTGCCCGGGGCGACGGTGATGACGTGTCCGGCCTGTTCCGCGAGGAGGGCCGTGGTGATCGCGTGCTCGCGGGCACCGGAACCGAGGACGAGGATTCGCACACGGTCACCCTACCGAGCCCGCCACGCCCGCCGCGATGCACGGACTAGCCTGGGGCGATGCCCCCCAGGACCATCGCCGACGCCGAGGGCCGGGCCGCGCTGCAGGCGGTCACCGACGGCGTGACGGACCGGGCCTCGGTCGCCACGGCCGTGCGCTGGACCCTGCAGCGTCTCGCCGAGGACGTGCCCGGCAACAGCGTCGAGGTCCGGGTCCCGCCCTACGCGGCGGTCCAGGCCGTCCCGGGCCCGCGCCACACCCGCGGCACCCCGCCGAACGTCGTCGAGACCGACGCCACGACCTGGCTCGCGCTCGCCACCGGGCAGCTGCGCTGGGACGACCCGACGACCGGCCCCCGGGTCAGTGCCTCCGGTTCACGCGCGGACCTCGCCCCGTTCCTCCCCGTCCGACTGCTCTGACCGCTCGGCACCACCCTCGCGGAGGCGCAGCACCACGGCGCCGACGACGAGCACGACGGCGACCGCCGCCGGGAGCCGGAACGCCTCCGCGAGGACCACGCCACCGACCCCGCCGCCGGCGAGCAGCGCGCGGACCGCGGTCACGACGGCGACCAGCAGGACGACCGCGACCGCGACGGCGGGGGCGAGCCGGGCCTCCAGGCCGGCCGGACGGGAGGCCCGACCCGCGCCCGCGACGTCGGCTGCGTCGGCCCGTGGTGCTGTCCGGCGCCACCACAGGACCACCGCGACGGCGAGGGCGACCAGACCGGCGACGCTCGAGAGGTCTTGGACGATCGTGTACACCGGGTGCCCGGCGACGACGGACCGCAGCGCGGGCAGCACGGCGACCGCACGCCCGTGCGGGTGGGTGAAGGCGTCCCAGACGACGTGCGTGACGCTGCCGAGGACGCACGACACGACGACGAGGGGGAGGTCCACCCACCGCAGGCGCGGCCGGCGGGCCCAGTCGACCGGCAGCCGGTCCCGGAGGGCACTCGGCAGTGCCGGTGTCCAGGCCGGGCGGACGAGCGTCCACCAGAGCGCGAGGGCGACGAGGCTGACCGCCAGGTCGATCGTCACGATGCCGAGCGGCGAGTGCGCCACCGTGTACGGCGGCAGGGCGGGGACGAACAGCACGGCGTCCGGTGCCATGGCGCCCACGGCGACCGCGGCGACCGGCAAGGGGGTCCGACGAGCGGCGAACGCGACGACGGCGTGGCTCACGGTGAAGGGCACGTGTCGATCATCCCGAGCGGACCGCGGGAGGACATCGGTCGGACGGACCATCTGCGACTGCTGCGGACCCGTCCCGCGACCCGTCGGTACCGAACTAGGTAGGATCTACCGATGCACTCGGTGCAGCGTCATGCATAGGCTTTCGGAGGCCGCCGGGATTCGGACCCGACCCGAACGGGTCCGAACCCGGCGACGGCCCCCACGCTACGCGATCACGGGCGACGCGTGTCAACCAGCGCGGCGAGTCGTGCTGCATCACGCAACGTTGTTGCGCCATCGATCGGTCCGGGCGTGTCGCCCACGTGGCCGACAGGCGGTGCTCGGGATCAGAGGAGCTCGCGCAGCTCCGTGCGCGCGTGCAGGTCCCACTTCGAGAACACCCGGGACAGGTGCGCGTCGATCGTCCGCACCGACAGGCCGAGGTGCTCGGCGATCCACCGGTTCGAACGACCCTGCGCCGCGAGCTGGGCGACCTCGTACTCGCGCGCCGTGAGCTGCTGCTTCGGTCGGCCCGCGGCGACGGCCATCCCGCGGGCGGCGAGGACCTCCTGCGCGGTCGTGATCCGCATGCGGTCGCGGGACCGGACGGCGTCGGCGTAGCCCACGAGCGCGCCGGCGAGCGGCCCGTCGACTCGGGCGGCGGCGGTGCGCATCCGGTCGAGCGAGGGGCCGGCGCTGGTGCCCTCGGCGAGGTCCGCCGCGTACTGCAGCACGCGCCCGTACATGACGTGTGTGGCGGCACCGCTGGTCGTCGCCCGGTCGATGAGCACCTCGGCGCGACGCAGCCCGGCCGGGTGGCCGAGCAGGGACTCCGTCCACGCGATCGTCACGGCGATCTGGTCGCCGGTGATGCGCATCGCGCGCGGCGGGGTCGTCCGGGCACGCTCGAGCGACGTGGCGGCCGCGTCGGGCTCACCGGCGTACGCCTGCGCCAACGCCAGCCGCGCCCAGGCGTAGGCGGCGAACCCGCCGTGGTCGGCGACGGCGTACCGCTCGCACGCCGCGGTGAAGGCCGCGACGGCGTCCGCCCACCGCCGCTGGCCCAGCGCGTGGTTCCCCGCACCGATGAGTTCGAGCGTGAAGTCGTACTTGAGGAACGGGCTCGCGCGCCGGACCGGCACCTCGGTGATCATGTCGTCGATGTCGCCGCGCCACACCTGCACCTGGTGCAGCACGGACACGATCTCGCCCACGCTCCAGGGCGCGTGCTCGATGCTCGCCGTCGCGGTCGCCAGGCACGCCTGCCCGAGCTGCATCGCCTCGTCGAGCCGTCCGGCGGTCGCGAGGGCCATCACGGCGCAGGGTGCGATCACGAGGAACCGGCGCGGGACCGTCGGCGCGTGCAGGATGCCGGACCGCTCGACCTCGGCGCGGACCTCGTCGAAGCGACCGGCCCAGCCGAGGTGCCCGAGCCGCAGGAGCCGCAGGCGTTCGGCGGCGTCCGGCCCGACGAGCCGCGCCGCCGCCTCCGTCATGGCCACCGCGGCGTCCGCGTCGTCGTCGTGGAACTGCCGGATGTTCGCCAGGGTCTCGCAGGCCTCGATCACCGCGGCGTCGGGCACGCTGCCCGGTGCCGCGTCGAGGACGACGGCCCACGCGGCCTCGGCGTCCGTGCGGCCCGCCTCACGACCGTCGCTGTAGCCGTACGCCAGGGACCGGAGGCAGAGGGCGGCGACGCGGTCCCCGGGCGACAGGGCGACCTCGAGCACCGCCGAGGTCAACGCGATCGCGCTCTCGTACTCCTGGAGCCGACCCGCGGTGCTCGCGGCGTCGAGCACCTGGTCGACCGGCGGCACCACCCCGCACTCGAGCGCCCAGAGCGTCGACCGCAGCCGTGCGGCGGGCGGGGCCCCCGCGACGTGGTCGGTGCGGAACGCGTTGGCGCGGGCGAAGAGTTCCGTGCGTCGGGCGACCGGCACGAGGGCGCGGAGCACCTCGCCCACGAGCGGGTGCGCCGGACGCACGACGGGGGCCGCCGGACCGAGCGACTCGATCCGGACCAGCCCGAGCGCGACGGCACGGTCGACGTCGCCGCCCGCGACGAGGGCGAGGAGCTGCGACAGCGGGATCGGTTCCGCGAGCGCGACGATGTCCACCACGTCCCGGACGTCGGCCGGGAGGTCACCGAGCTCGGTCCGGTACATGTCCGCCAGGCTGTGCGACGCGGTCACCCGACCACGCCAGTACCAGCCGGTCGCCGTCTGCTCGAGCGCCCCGGAGGCGAGCGCCGCCCGCACCACCTCGCGCAGGTACAGCGGGTTGCCCTCCGTCGCACGGTGGACGCGCTCGACCGACGCCGACTCGAGTGGCGCACCCAGGGCCTCCCGGACGAGCGTCGCGGTCGTCTGCACGTCGAGGGGCCGCAGCTCGATCCGCTCGAGCAGGTCGTCCTGCCACAGCGCGCGGAGCGGTTCGGCGAGGGCGCTGAAGTCCCGGCAGGTCAGGACGAGACGGGCGCCCTGGTAGCGGACGAGCCAGGCGACGTAGCGGGCCGACACGTCGTCGAGGTCGCCGGCGTCGTCCACCCGGATGAGGAGGTCGCGGTCGGCGATCTCGGCCGACCGGCGGAGGCGCTCCTCGGCCACCAGCGCCTCGACCCCGGGCACGCTCGTGATCTCGGGGAGGTCGCCGAACCGGTCGGACACCGCGCCGAACGGCATGGAGGCGTTCGCGGCCACCGCGGTGATCGGCACGACGAGCGGCGCGGCGTCCTGCTCGCGCTCGAGCACCCGTTCGACGACCCGGGCGGCGACGGTGGTCTTGCCGAGCCCGGGAGCGCCGACGAGGGCGACGCTCCACCGGTGCTCCGACACGACGGCGACGGCGCGGTGCTCCTCCGGTCGGGCGACGACCGGCCAGGCGATGCGTGCCGGGGCACCACGACGGGAGCCGTCCGACGTCCCCTCCGCCATGGCGCACCTCCACATCCCCCGGGCCGCGCCCGCAGTGTTCCATCCTCCCGCGAACCGCATCCCCGTGCCGACTCCGCGGTGACCCACAGTGGGGGACAATGGACGCGTGAGCAACACCGACCGACCCGACGAGCGACCGGTCCCGGCGCCGAACACCGCGACCTCGCCCGACGAGGTCTCCATCCGACGGGCCCCGCGGTTCGGGGTCTTCATCGTGGGCGGTGCGGTCCTGGGCTTCCTCGTGACCCTGATCGTCGTCGCGCTCACGATGGGCATCGACCGCGGCGACCAGCAGGAGACGACGAGCTTCGGCGGCCTCGTCGGCTACTTCAGCCTCTACGGGGTCACGATCGGCATGTTCCTCGGCGCGGTCGTCGCCGTGGTCCTCGACCGGGTCTTCTCCCGGCGGGCGACCCGGCTCACGGCGGAGCGGGTGGCGGTCGAGCCGCCCGAGGCGCCGGCGGCGGAGCCGGCGGACGATGCTGCCGCCGGGTCGGCCGGGACCGACCCGCTGGACGGCTCCGCGGACGACGCCGCCGGTCGCTGACGCGACCCCCGAACGGACGGGAGGCCCGACACCAGCTGGTGTCGGGCC
>JASCOJ010000143.1 GCA_029959645.1 Microbacteriaceae bacterium PS02332
CGCCCCGGCCCCCCACCCCCCCCCCCCCCCCCCCGCGCAACCCCCCCCCCCCCCCCCCCCCCCCGGGCCGGGGCGAGGGGCCGGCCCCTCGCGCACCCCCGGCGGAGCAAGCTCCGCACGAGGAGCCGGCGTAGCCGCCGGCACTGCCAGGCCCCGTGCCGGGGCCGTTTCTTTGGACGTGGAGCCTGGGGCAGCGTACGGGCGATCGGGCTCCGCGCAACCGGCTTTCGCGGCATATCCTCCCTCGCTTCGCTCAGTCCGGTATTCCACGACCAGTTGCACTCCACCCGCTCGCCCTGCCGGCGACAAGTCGCCTCCACGGCCAAAAAACGTGGGGGAGAGAGGGAAGCAGCCATGACCAAGACCATCGACACCGACGCACCCGAGGTCGCTCAGTTCCGAGCCGTGTTCGAGGCTGTCGACACCGCGCACGACGTCGGGCCACGCTTCACGTGCAAGGAGGTTGACGCCCTCGCTGGGATGCTCCGAGCGATCGGCGCAGACGACGCCGCGGCCGCGTGGGTCGAGGGCCACTCGCGGGGGGACGATGACCCCGACGACCTCCACCGCCGCCCCGAAGCAACGTCAAAATAAAACAATCCCCCCTTGTGCTCGCAGTACAAGGGGGGCTATACTTTCTACTAGGAACACAACCGAGGGGGCCCTGATCGTGATTACCGTCTACACCAAGCCGGACTGCATGCAGTGCCGCATGACGTACAAGGCGATGGACGCCAAGGGCCTCGCCTACCAGGTGGTCGACGTGACCGAGAACACGGGCGCCCTCGAATACGTCAAGGAGCTGGGGTACCTCACCGCCCCCGTCATCGTCGTCTCCGAGCACGACCACTGGGGCGGATTCCGACCCGACCACATCGACCGCGTGGCCGCCGGAGGAGCGACCGAGGACGAGACGGTCGAGGCGTAGGCCATGTCCCCGAACCAACGCACCGACCCGTTCACCGGGCCCGCCGACTATGACGAGCTGACCGCCCTGGGCCGTCCCGTGGACGAGCTGCCGGTGGGGGAGTTCACCCCGCGAGAGTGGGCGATCTTCCGGCAGGGCCAGCGTTGGGGGTGGGAGTCCCGACAGTCCGAGGTGGATGCCGCATGGAACGCCTACCGCGACGCTGACTACGACGCCGACCGGTACTACCGAGCCGCGTACGACCACGACAACCACGACTGTGCCATCCACGCGAACAACGGGCCGTACAAGGGAGCGCGGACCCGCCTGTTGCAGTGGGACTACTGGCCTGACGAAGAAGAACAACTCCCGCCCGACCACCACCGAGAGGACACACGAGCATGACCGACACCAGCGCCACACCCGCCACCGAGCACGTCCACGTGACCCTCACTCGAGACGACTGGGAACGACTGGTGCGGCTTGCCGACAGTGCCGCCCAGGTATCCGCGCAGAGCGCCGAGGACGCCGAGGACTACGACCCCGACGAGGGACCCGACACCGACTGGATCACCAGCCGCCACGAGCGCGCCGACTCCGCGCGCGCGTTCGCGGCCCGCATCCGGGAGGGCTTCGAGGCCGCGAGCCAGTAGAACCCGGACAAAAGTTATAGCCCCCCTTGTGCTTGCAATACAAGGGGGGCTATACTAGAGTCATGCCGAAGCCGCAGAAGTACCGGGACGTGACCAAGTTCCTGAAGTCGCAGGGGTGGGTGTTCCTGCGCTCGGGCAAGGGCAGTCACGAACTCTGGGGCCTGCCCGATGAGTCAGTGAAAGCGACCATCCCGAAGCACGGCGAAGTGTCCGCGGGAGTTGTCGGGCAACTCATCAAGATGCTCCCCGATCACCCGAGCAACTGGCGCTAGTAGGAGATTCACCCATGACCACCACTCGCACTCTCGAAGCCACCGCGACCCGCGACGGCCGCTGGTGGCTCGTGCGCGTTCCCGAACTCGACGCCGTGGGGCAGGCGCGCACCGTCCGGGACATTCAGCCGGTCGCCGTCGAGGTAGCCGCTTTGCACCTCGACGTCCCCGAGGAGGACGTCGCCGTACACGTGACCGTGCACGTTTCCGAGGAGGCCGAACGCCTCTGGGAGGAAGCCCGCCAGGTGGAGGAGGAAGCGCGCGCGGTGCAGCAGCGCGCCGCCGAACTGCGCCGCGAGGCGGTACGCCGATCCCGCGCGGACGGGTACAAGCTCGACGCCGCGGCGGCCGCGTTCGGCGTTACGACGTCGCGCATTCAGCAGCTCGCAGCGGAGCCCGTCGCCTCGTAGCCGGCGCGGCCGGAGAGGGGGCGGGAGTGCGACTCAGCGAACACGACCGGTTCTGGGGATACGTCGTCAAGGGGCCGGCCCCGGACGATTGTTGGTTGTGGACCGGGGCCGTTTCCGATGATGGATACGGCCGGTTTTGGACGAAGTCGGTCGACGGTGGCCAGCGAGCGGTCCGCCCTCAGCGGTACGCGTTCGAGGAAGTCACGGGCGCGCCGCTACCGTCGACCACGCTGCTCCTGCACGCGTGCGACGTGCCGCTCTGTGTACATGCCGACGCGGACCCCGAGCGGACGCACGTCAGCCCCGGGACACATCGCGACAACATGCTCGACCGCGCGCAGAAAGGCCGTCACCGGAACAGGTGGACGGCCGAGCGGTATCGGGGCCTCCCGCGGGAGGATCGCGTGCGTCGTTCGCGCGAGCTGCGCGACGCCGTGCGCGCGAACGGGTGGGACCTGGACCTCATTCGTCGCGCCCTGAACGGAATCGGCCCGGACCAACCCACGCTGTGGTGATCCGGGCCGAAACCTAACGCCTACTACGCGTACGCGTGTTCTCCCGAGTGCTCGTACTCGTGCTCGTGCGACGACTCCGCCCCATTGGATGCGCTCGTGTCATCCTCGGATGCTGCCGCCTCCCCGGTGGGGGAATCGGCACCGGCGTTACCGGCCGGAGCCTTCTTGACGTCCCGTACGGACACCCCCAGGCGCTCCGCGACCTCAGCCCGCGTGATGCCGAGGGCGAGCATCCGCTGCATGACTTCCTCCGCCGACGCACGTGCCTCCGCGCTCTGCTTCTCCGCGCGCGCCCGCACCGCGGCGATCTCCTTTTCCGCCGCCGCGTCGATCTCATCGAGTGAGTCAGCAGCGACGAAGTAGTCGACGGCGAGCTGTTCCAGCTTGTCCTGTCGTGCGCGGAACTCGGCCGCCCTCTCGCGTGCGCGACGTCGCGCCTCAGTCTGCTTGGCAGACTTCCGAACCTCAGCCATGAGCGGCCCCCTCCTCGTTGGTGCCTCCCATTATGCACCGCACCCGCGCGCGGCCCGGGGCGGGGTGGGTGCGTCCGCACCCGGGAGCGACCCCGGTGGGTCGCTCCGTCCCTAACGGGACGGGGGCTCGGCCTGCCCGGGACCCGGTACCCGGGCCCGACGTGCAGCCGCGAGCGCGGCTCGGCCTTAGCTCCTCGACCGACGTTCACTCCCGCGGCTTTCCTCGTTCCTCGTCAGCCGCTCTCGTTCACTTCCCGGTCTCACAGCACAGCCGCAGTCTCCCCGAGACTGGCCGCCCACTCCCCTCGTTCCTCGGTTTATTGTTCGTCACACCTCTGGCATCTTTATCAATGAGGTAGAGTCGCGCTCGTGATGACCCTGCACAAGCTCAGCGCAGGGGACGGCTACGCGTACTACACGAGCGAGACGGCCACTGGTGACGCCAAGCGCGAGCAGGGTCGCGAGCTGGGCGACTACTACACCGCGGACGGCAACCCTCCCGGTGTCTGGTTCGGGTCCGGCCTAGCCGCGCTCGGCGTCTCCGGGACCGTCACCGAGGAGCAGATGAAGGCGCTCTACGGCGAAGGTCTGCACCCAAACGCGGAGCAGATCATCACCGACGCGCAGGCCGCCGGCAAGAGCGTCGAGGAGGCCACCGAGGCGGCCAAACTCGGCAGCTCCTACTACGCGTACGGCACCGGTGGCTCCAACTTGTCGGCCGCGATCGAGGAGGGCTACGCCCGCTTCCAACGCACCGAGCACCGCGAGCCCGACGTGAACGAGCGCCGCACGATTCGCGTCCGCGAAGGCGCACAGGCGTTCCGTCAGGCCAAGGGCCGGCAGCCCGCCGACAAGGAGGAGTTGGGTCGCTACATCACCGCGGCGACCCGTCCCACCCGTCAGGCCGTCGCCGGTTTCGACCTCGTGTTCTCGCCCGCCAAGAGCGTGTCGACGCTCTGGGCGCTGGGCGACAACGACACTCGGAAAGCGATCGAGCAGGCCCAGGACGCCGCGATCGCAGACACCGTTGCCTACCTCGAACGGGAGGCGATCGCCACCCGCGCCGGAAAGAACGGAGTGGCACAGATCGACGTCGACGGCGGGATCGTCGCCACGAAGTTCCGGCACTACGACTCCCGCAACGGCGACCCCCAGCTCCACGATCACCTGGTCATCGCCAACAAGGTGAAGGGGTCCGATGGGAAGTGGCGCACCATCGACTCCAAGCTCCTCCACCGCCAGGGCGTCGCCGCGTCCGAGTTCTACAACGCCCGCGTCATGGAACGCGTATCCGAGGCGCTCGGTGTCGTGACCGAGCTCCGCGAGGTCACCGCCGGCAAGCGCCCCGTGGTCGAGATTGCCGGCGTTGACGACCGCCTGACCAAGGGGTTCTCGACCCGATCGACCGAGATTCGTAAGACGCTCCGAGCCCTCGAAAAGGACTACCGGCGCGACCACGGCCGCCAGCCCGACCAGGCCGCCCGGATCAAGCTCGCCCAGCAGGCGACGCTCGAAACCCGGCCGGCGAAGGAACACGCACGCTCGCTCGCATCCCTTCGCGAGACGTGGCAGGCGCGCGCCGCGGAGGTCATCGGCGCACGGGGCATCGCGGACATGTTCTCCGCCGTCCGTGCCGCCGCGGAGCGCAACACCAGCACCGACGAACCGCAGCCGCTCGACGTCGAGTCGGCGTCGCGTCAGGTCGTCGATACCGTGTCCGAGCATCACGCCACGTGGGGCCCGCACATGATCGAGGCCGAAGCCCGCCGCTACGTTCAGGCCGCCCGGATCGCAGGCGTCGACGTCCCCGAGGGGGCCGTCGAGACGATCACCCGGCACGCTCTCGACACTGACTCCGTATCCGTCACCCCACCGGCACCGCACGGGGCGTTCCAGCCGCTCACCCGTCAGGACGGGGAGAGCATCTACGTCCACAAGGGCCGCGCGGTCTACACGTCCGCCGGCATCCTCGCCGCCGAGGATCGCCTCATCGACGCCGCCCGCACCCGCACGCTCGCTCCCGTCTCCGTGGCCGAGTTCGACCGCACCGCGGCAGAGCACACCGGCCCGCTCGATGACGGACAGCGGAACCTCGCCCGCGAGTTCACCACGTCCGACCGCCTCGTTCTCGTCGGCACCGGCCCCGCCGGGGCCGGCAAGACGACCGCCCTCGCGTTGGCCGCTCGCGCGACCGAGCAGGCCGGCTCACGGATGATCGGCCTCGCCCCCTCAGCCGCCGCGGCCGACGTGTTCAAGGACGCCGTGGGCGTCGAGGCGAACACGATCCACGGCTTCTTGAAGGCCTACGAGCTGCACGGCGACGCCACTCCGGAGAGCGAGCACCCGGCCGGGATGAAGCTCCGCGCCGGGGACGTCGTGGTCGTCGACGAGGCCGGCATGGCCGGCACCCGGAACCTCGCCCGCGTCGTCGACATTGCCGAGGCGCACGGCGCGCACGTCCGCCTCATCGGAGACTCCCGACAGCTCGACGCCGTGGAGTCCGGCGGCGCGCTGCGCCTCTTGGAGCGCGAGGTCGGCTCCGTCCAGCTCGACACGATCCACCGGTTCCGGAACGCGGATGGCACCGTGAACCAGGCCGAGGCCGATGCGTCCGAGCGGCTGCGCGACCCCGCCACGACCGGCGACCCGTTCGCCTGGTACGTCGACGAGGGCCGCGTCGTCGGCGGCGACGTCGAGCGGATGACCGGCGAAGTGTTCGCCGCATGGCAGGCCGACGCCAGCGCCGGCAAGCGGTCCGTGATGCTCGCCCAGCAGAACGCCACCGTGGCCGAACTGAACGCCCGCGCCCAGGCGTTCCGTATCAGTGAGGGTGCCGTCACCGGACGCGAGGCCGCGGACCTCCGCGACGGCCTCCGCGCCCACCGCGGCGACACGATCGTCACCCGGCAGAACGACTCCCGGCTCCGCACCGACCGCGGCCGCGACCGCGTGAAAAACAACGACCTGTGGACCGTCGACAAGGTGAACCGCGACGGCTCCCTCTCAGTCACCCACGAGGGCCACGGCGGCCGCATCACCCTGCCGGCGGAGTACGTGCGCGAGCACGTCGAGTTGGGCTACGCGTCGACCGTGCACCGCGCCCAGGGCCTCACCGCAGACACGTCGCACGTCCTCGCGGACGCGTCGACGTCGCGGTCCCTCGCGTACGTCGCCATGACCCGAGGCAAGGAGTCCAACCGGCTGTACGTCGAGGTCGACGACGCCCAGCCCGTGTCCGACGTCCTCGGCCAGATCGCCAACAACTCGGAGGGCATGATGAGCGCCAACGAGACGATCCGCGCCGAGCAGGCTCGCGTGGACGACCTGGTGACACTCGTCGACCAGTACCGCGACGTGTCCGAGCGCGCCGATGAAGTGCGGTTCGAGAAGATCACCCGAACCGCAGTCGGCGCGGAGGCCGCGCAGCAGCTCCGCGACGACGAAGGGTGGGGAGCCCTCCGTGCGTCGCTCCGCGGGGCGGAGCGCGCCGGCTACGACCCCGCCGACGCGCTCTACCAGGCGTGGGAGAAGGACACCCTCGACAACGCCCGCAACAAGCCGGCCGTGCTGGCCGCACGCGTCCAGGACGACGTCCGCGCGTACACCGGCGAGTTCGGCACCGCCGACCGCGACAACCGGGTACCGGCGTGGCTCGTCGACCGCGGAGCCCTCGACTCGCAGCACACCGACCCCGCCTGGCGCGAGCACCTAGCCGAGCGGTACGAGTACATCGCCGTCCGCATGGAGGAGCGCGGCGCGACGATCGCTGTCGAGCAGCCGGAGTGGGCCAAGCAGCTTGGGGCGGTGCCGGCGGACGCGGAGCGACGCAGCGAGTGGAACCGCCTCGCGGCCGAGGTCGACGCGTTCCGCGGCCGGTACGCGATCGAGGAGTCCACCCCCGAGGCGATCCCGAACCAGTACCAGGAGCGCGCGATCGGTGCCGAGCTGCAACAGCGTGTGACCGCGATGCACAAGTCGGCCGCGCTCATCAAGGAGCCCCCGGCCGACCAGGCAACTCGAGCCCGGGTTGCAGAGCAGGCCACAGCGGCGGCGCAGCGGGCCCGTGAGGCCGCGCAGCAGCAGCCGCAGACCACCGCCGCCCGGAAGCCGCAGACGGCCGCTGAGGCGTTGCAGGCGCGCCGTCAGGCCGAGGCCGACCGTGCGGCCGCGCAGCTCCGTCGCGCCGGCCGGACGCCGTCCGCGCAGGACCCGAACCGCACGGCGGCGCGAGACGCGGCCGAGCGGGAGCGTCAGCGCCGTGAGCGGGCCCGCGGCGACGACGCCCGCGAGCGGTAGGCAGTCGGGTATGGTCTGCGGCTTAGATGTGGAAGTTGCCCGCAGTCCGGTGGGTCAAGTCCTGATGTGAGGGTACGGGCTTAGCCCCCGCAGCTACCAGACGGTTGATGAAGTCCTGGCGGCTATCCCACTTCCCGTCGAGCTTTACCCAGTTGAAACCTTCGAGGTCAGTGATTGCGCGGGTCCGTTCGGACTGCACGAAGATCGTTTTCGACCGTGACTGCGCAAATGCCATGCCGGCCTCTACGAGAACATTTTGTCTCGCTTGCCCTTCCGGCATAAGGTTTTCGCCGGGGTAGGAAAGTGCCGGGTTAGTTCGTGCCTCATCGTCCGGCGAAAAAATGACGACGATGGCCCCCGCGTTGTCCATTCCCGCCTTGACAATGTCGAAGGTGTGCGGTTGTGACTGGTTCGTGAGCTTCACAGCATCGGTCCAGCTAATCATCGTCATGCCGAGGAACAGCAAGAAACGCTCGATTTCATGCACCGGGCGCATGTCTCGCCCGTGCACCACGAATACTTTTCTCGACGACGCCGACGAGTCATCAGATGCCGTAGTTGCCATGAAGGAATCCACTCCCTTTGTGAATGCGGAATTGTTGGGCGCAAGTGCGGGCGGCAGCGGCTCCTCGTGCGGCGTCGCAGAGGAGGGTTGTGTCCCGATTTCGTAGCCGTCGTCAGTCAGTACTATATTGCGTTTTCTCAGTACGTTGTTGCGCAACAATACGTAGGTTTGATTTGCGTCCGTGGTGTTAGCGTGTGGATTCTCCACAAACAAGTGGTTCAGAAGCTCCAGGATGTGCCGGTCCGTATCGGGGTGGTCATACATCCATTTGATTAGTGCGACTGCCCGTACAACCTTCGTTTCGCCTTCAGTTGAATCCATTGAAAATCCACTTTCGAAGGCACTCATGGTGCCGTGAGTGGAGTTTTCCGCGTAAGCATTTATGAGATATCGCTTGTCGACGGCCTTGAAGACAGCTGAGGGCATGTCATGAGACTACCCAGGTTCGCCGGAACGGCAGACACAACGGAACCGAGCGCGGAGTAGCGCCCCGCTGAAATCAGCGGGGCGCTAC
>JASCOJ010000144.1 GCA_029959645.1 Microbacteriaceae bacterium PS02332
CCCCCCAACCCCGGCGGCGCCGCGCCGCGCCGCCGCGGGCCGCCCGGCCCCCCCCCCGGGGGGGGGGCGCCCGTCCTGTCCGTGCGTGGTGGGCTCAGTGCGCCGCGGTCGCGATGCTGCCGGTCGCGCCGGAGCCGAGCCGCTCGAGCTTGGCGAGACGGACCGACTGGCGGTTGATGATGAGCCCGCCGGCGAGGGCGACGAGCACCAGGACACCGGACGAGATGCCGAAGGCGACGTGGTAGCCGTCGAGCACCGCCTGGGCCTGCTGCAGCTTCGTCGGCGCGGCGGACAGCCCGGACAGGCTGTTCGTCACGACGTTCGCGAAGATCGTCGACAGCAGCGCGGTGCCGATCGAGCCACCGATCTGCTGCATGGTGTTCACCGTCGCCGAGGCGACGCCGGCGTCGGAGCGGGCCACACCCGTCGTCGCGGTGTTCATCGCGGACGAGAACACCGTGCCCATGCCGAGGCCGAGGACGATGAGCGCGGGCAGGACGACACCGGCGTACGAGCTGTCCAGGTCGGTGCGGAGGAGCAGCGCGAGCCCGATGGCCGCGACGAGCCCGCCGGCGAAGATGAGCACCTTCGGGCCGACGCGGGGGAGCAGGCGGCCACCGATCTGCGTCGCCGAGATCATGATCGACAGCGGCATCGGCAGGAACGCCAGGCCGGTCTGCAGCGACGAGAAGCCGAGCGTCTGCTCGAGGTAGTAGGTCAGGAACAGGAAGATGCCGAACATGCCGATGGCGACGAGGCCGATCGCCAGGAAGGCACCACCGCGGTCACGGTCGAGCACGACCCGGAGGGGGAGCAGCGGGTGCGCGACCCGGAGCTCGATGAGCACGAACGCGACGATGAGCACGACGCCGCCGGCGAGCATGCCGATGGTCAGGGGCGAGTCCCAGCCGTTGGTCTCGGCGTTGGAGAACCCGTAGACGATGCCGACCAGGCCGGCCGTGATGGTGAGGACACCGGCGACGTCGATGCGCGGACGCTCGACCTTCGGCGGGCGTGCCATGAAGACGAGCGCACCGATGACGCCGAGCACCGCGAACACGACGTTCACGTAGAGGCACCAGCGCCACGACGCGTACTCGGTGAGCACGCCGCCGAGCAGCAGGCCGATGGCGGCACCGGAACCGGCGATCGAGCCGAAGATGCCGAACGCACGACCGCGCTCCTTGGGGTCACGGAACGTCGTGGTCAGCATGCCGAGCGCGGACGGGGCGAGCAGTGCGCCGAAGACGCCCTGCAGCGCACGCGCGGCGACGAGCAGGCCGAACGAGTCGGCGAGGCCACCGAGCACCGAGGCGATCGCGAACCCGACCAGGCCGATGATGAACGTGTTCTTGCGCCCGAAGAGGTCACCGAGACGACCGCCGAGCAGCAGGAGCGACCCGAACGCCAACGAGTACGCGGTGACGATCCACTGCCGCTGGTCGGTGCCGAAGCCGAGGTCCTGCTGGGCCGAGGGCAGCGCGATGTTCACGATGGTGGCGTCGAGCACGACCATCAGCTGCGCGAGGGCGATGACCGCCAGGGCGATCCAGCGGTGGTCCTTGCGGGCAGGGGTGGTGCCCGGGGTCACGGGCGCTGCTCCGGTGGGAGCGGGCGCGGTCTGTTCTGCCGTCACGGCAGCCTCCTTCTCGAAGGTGGAGGGGGTGAGCGCGCACCGTCGGGCACTCAGGAGTGGGGAACCGGATGCTCGGCATCCGCTTCGCATCACTGTAGCTCAAAACGGAGCAAGCGCATCCGCTTGTTCCCAGATTGTTCAATTACATTCGAGGGGTGAGCACCACCGACCACGCCGACCTCGATCGCCCCCTCCGCGCCGACGCCGCCCGGAACCGCGAGCTGATCCTGCAGACGGCCCGGAAGTGCTTCGCCGAACGCGGCCTCTCGGTCACGCTGAACGACATCGCACACGAGGCCGGCGTCGGCGTCGGCACCGTCTACCGACGCTTCGCGGACAAGGACTCCCTGATCGAGGCGCTCCTCGCGACGAAGTTCGAGGCGCTCAACGCCGCAGCCACCATCGCCGCGGAGGAGCTCGACCCCCGGGAGTCGCTCCGCGTCTACCTGATGGGCGTCTTCGCCTTCCGGGCCCGTGACCGTGCACTCGCCGACGCCATCGTCCGCGCCGGGAAGGCCCGGCCGTCCGTCCTCCAGGAGCGCGACCGGCTCGAGCAGCAGGTCTCGGTGATCATCGACCGTGCCCGTACCGCCGGAGTGGTCCGCGACGGGTTCGACTCCCGGGACATCCCGCTGCTGACGACGATGATCGGGGCGGTGGCGGACGCCACCCGCGAGCACGACCCGGACGCCTGGCGTCGGTACGCGCAGCTCCTCGTCGACGGCGTGCTGCCGCCGGCGGAGCCGGAGCACATGCTCGGCGAGCCGCTCGACCGCGGCGTCATCCAGCTCGCGCTGCAGCCCTCCGCCTGACGGACGCGGCTGCCGCCGGACGGGAGGCCCGGGGCGGCGCCGCTCCGGGCCTCCCGTCCGGCGCGTGCGCGCCGCCTACAGCCAGCTCGGCAACCAGTAGTGCGACCGGATGAAGTCCCACGGCATCTGCAACGCCGTCCACAGCGGGTACCAGTACGCGGACGCGAGCACCACGACGACGAGGTACACGCCGAGCCAGACGAGCGCGCGCGTCCGTCGGGGCCGCGGATCGTCCCGCGAACCGATGAGCACGCCGACCACCGCGGCCAGCGCCATCACGAGGAAGGGCTCGAAGGCGATCGTGTAGAACTGGAAGACGGTCCGGTTGACGTACAGCAGCCACGGCAGGTAGCCCGCCGCGATGCCCATCAGGACGAACCCGTACTCCCACCGACGGCGCGTGACGAGCAGCACGAGCAGCACGACCGCGGCCACCACCGACGCGTACCAGATGAACGGGTTCGCGATGCCGGTGATCGCGGCGCCGCACCGGTCCACCGCGCACCCGGCCTGACCGGCGTCCGTGCCCACGTAGTACATCGACGTCGGCCGCTGCATGAGGAGCCAGAGCAGCGGGTTCGCCTGGTACGAGTGCGGCGTGTGCAGCCCGATGTTGAAGGCGTAGATCTCGGACTGGTAGTGCCACCAGTTCTGGAAGGAGTCCGGGACCCAGGCGAGGACGCCGGTCCAGCGCTGGCCGCCCGCGCTCCCGATCCAGTCGCGGTCCCAGCCGCCCTTCGACACGAACCAGCCGGTCCAGGACGCCACGTACGTGACCGCGGCGACGGGCACCGTGAGCAGGAAGCTGACCGGCGCCTGCTGGAGGAGGCCGCTCGACGACCAGAACGTGACACCGGCACGGCGGCGTATGAGCATGTCGCTGACGACCGAGTACACGGCGAAGAACGCGAGGAAGTACATCCCGGTCCACTTCGTCGCCGTCGCGAGCCCGAGCACCAGGCCCGTCGCGAACAGCCACGGACGCCACCACAGCACCGGACCCCAGAGCGTCGCCCGGCCGGCATCGGCGCGGCGTTCCGCCCACGCGTCGGTCCGCCGCTGCGCCTGGCGCCGGTCGAGCAGCAGCGTGCCGAACGCGGCCACGACGAAGAACCCGACGATGCCGTCGAGCAGCGACACCCGGCTCATCACGATCGCCTGCCCGTCGATCGCCAGGAGGCCGCCGGCGAGCGTGCCGAGGAACGTCGACCGGAACAGCGAGCGCGTGATCACGGCGACGAGGAACACCGTGGCGATGCCGAGGACCGCGACGGTGAAGCGCCACCCGAAGGCGTTGTCCGGGCCGAACAGCAGCATGCCGAGCCCGATGAGGTACTTGCCGAGCGGCGGGTGCGCGATGAACTCCGCGGCGCTCGACCAGATGCCGGTCTCGCCGGCCGCGAACCGGGCGTCGGTCGTCGGCGCCGACGTGTCGGTCGGGTTCGCCGGCCAGGTGCCCTCGTACCCGAGGTGGACGATCGTCCACGAGTCCTTGACGTAGTACGTCTCGTCGAACACGAGCGAGTGCGGACGGCCGAGGTCGACGAGCCGGAGCACCGCGGCGAGCAGCGTCACGGCGAGCGGACCCGCCCAGCGCCACGCGGCAGCACGCCCCCCGACGGCGAGGAAGCGCCCCCACCAGTCGTCGAGTCGCGACCCCCGGGGGACGTCCGGCGTCGTCGTCGGCAGGTCGGCCAGGTCCGTGGTCACGCGGAGCATCCTACGGACGACGACCATGCCGACACCGCTGGCGAGGACAATGGGACCGTGATCGTCCTCGCAGCAACCCCCATCGGCAACCTCGGCGACGCCTCCCGACGACTCGTGGAGACGCTCTCGAACGCCACCGTCGTCGCCGCCGAGGACACCCGGACCGCCGTCCACCTCATGCGCGCGCTCGGTGTCGAGAACCGGCCGCGCCTGATCGCCCTGCACGAGCACAACGAGCGGGAGCGCGCCGCCGAGGTCGTCGAGCTCGCCCGCGACGCCGACGTGGTCGTCCTCACCGACGCCGGCATGCCCGCGATCAGCGACCCCGGCTTCCCGCTCGTCGAGGCCGCGGCGGCCGCCGGCGTCACCGTCACCGCCATCCCCGGTCCGAGTGCGGTCCTCACCGCGCTCGCCCTGTCCGGGCTGCCGACCGACCGGTTCACCTTCGAGGGGTTCCCGACCCGCAAGGCCGGTGAGCGGCGGCGCGTGTTCTCCGCGCTCGCCGGGGAACAGCGGACCATGGTCTTCTTCGAGTCGCCGCACCGCATCGCGGACACCCTCGTCGACATGGCCGCCGGGTTCGGCGACGACCGGCGGGCCGCCGTCTGCCGTGAGCTGACGAAGCTGTACGAGGAGGTCAAGCGCGGCACGCTCGCCGAGCTCGCGGCCTGGGCGGCGGACGGCGTGCGCGGCGAGATCTGCGTCGTCGTCGCCGGTGCGTCCGGGACCGATGACGAGGCCACGCTCGAGGACGGCGTCCGCCTCGTCCTGGAGCGGGTCGCCGCGGGCGCACGCATGAAGGAGGCCGCGGCCGCGGTCGCCGACGCCACCGGCCTGTCGAAGCGCGACCTCTACGAAGGGGCGCTCGCCGCGCGCTGAAACACGGGTCGGACGCGCCTCTAGGATGGTCCGCATGGCCGACGGCAGCTCGTTCTCGATCACCACGCCGATCTTCTACGTCAACGACGTCCCGCACATCGGGCACGCGTACACGGAGGTCGCCGCGGACGTCCTCGCGCGCTGGCACCGGCAGCGCGGCGACGACACGTGGCTGCTCACCGGCACCGACGAGCACGGGCAGAAGATCCTGCGCACCGCCTCGGCGAACGACGTCTCGCCGAAGGAGTGGGCCGACCGGCTGGTCACCGACGCGTGGAAGCCGCTGCTCGACACCGTCGACATCGCCAACGACGACTTCATCCGCACCACCGACGAGCGGCACGAGCGTGGCGTCACGGCGTTCCTGCAGAAGCTGTACGACGACGGCTACATCTACGCCGGCGAGTTCGAGGGCTTCTACTGTGTGGGCTGCGAGGAGTACAAGCAGCCGAGCGACCTCGTCGCCGGCACCGGCGCGTACGAGGGCCAGCAGGTCTGTGCGATCCACTCGATCCCCGTCGAGGTGCTCGCCGAGCGCAACTACTTCTTCCGGATGTCGGACTTCGAGCAGCGCCTGCTCGACCTCTACGAGTCGAACCCGCAGTTCATCCAGCCGGAGAGCGTCCGGAACGAGATCGTGTCGTTCGTCAAGCAGGGCCTCCGCGACCTGTCGATCTCACGGTCGAGCTTCGACTGGGGCATCCAGATCCCGTGGGACTCCGACCACGTCCTCTACGTCTGGTTCGACGCGCTCCTCAACTACATCACCGCCCTCGGCTACGGCACCGACGACGACGAGGCCTTCCGGCGCCTCTGGCCGAGCGTGCACCTCGTCGGCAAGGACATCGCCCGGTTCCACGCCGTGATCTGGCCGGCGATGCTCATGGCCGCGGGGCTCCCCGTCCCCGAGCGGGTCTTCGGCCACGGGTGGCTGCTCGTCGGCGGCGAGAAGATGTCGAAGTCGAAGCTCACCGGCATCGCGCCGAGCGAGATCACCGACACCTTCGGGTCCGACGCGTTCCGCTACTACTTCCTCCGCGCGATCACCTTCGGGCAGGACGGCAACTTCAGCTGGGAGGACATCTCCGCCCGGTACCAGGCCGAACTCGCGAACGGCTTCGGCAACCTCGCGTCGCGCATCGTCGCGATGCTGAACCGCTACTTCGACGGCGCCGTACCCGAGCGTGGCACGCTGACCCCGTCGGACGAGGCGATCGACGCCCTCGGACACTCGGTCACCGAGCGGGCGGACGCGGCCGTCACGGCCTTCGCCCCGCACGACGCCATCACGACCGTGTGGGAGCTCGTCGACGCGCTCAACGGGTACATCACCGAGCAGGAGCCGTGGGCCCTGGCGAAGGACGACGCGCAGCGCGAGCGTCTCGCGACCGTGCTCGTCACGGCGCTCCGCGGGCTCGGCACGGTTGCGGTCCTCGTCTCGCCGGTCATGCCGAAGGCGACCGAGAAGCTCTGGGCGTCCATCGGGGCCGGCGGTTCGATCGCCGAGCAGCGGGTCGACCGTGCCTGGGAGTGGCAGGGGTCGGCGACGGTGACGCCGCTCGAGTCCGGGCTGTTCCCGCGCATCGAGCAGAGCGAGCAGGGCGCAGCGTGACCGAGGCACACGTCCGGTCCCGCGGGGACGGCGAGCAGAAGCGCGACCTCAGCTACCCGCCGCTGCCGCAGGCGCTGGTCGTGCCCGTGTACGACAACCACACACACCTGGAGATCGCCGACGGCGTGGGGGAGGGCGGCGACGGTCCGCTCGACTACCGCGAGCAGCTGGGCCGGGCGTCGAGCGTCGGTGTCCGCGGTGTCGTGCAGGTCGGCACCGACCTCGCGACCTCGCGGTGGTCCGCCGAGATCGCCGCGCGTGAGCCGCGCGTCCTCGCCGCCGTCGCGCTGCACCCGAACGAAGCGCCCGAGCTCGAGGCGCAGGGGCTGCTCGACGAGCACCTCGCGGGCATCGCGGAGCTCGCGGGCATGCCCCGGGTCCGCGCGATCGGTGAGACCGGCCTCGACTTCTTCCGCACCGGCGAGGACGGCCGAGACGCGCAGATCCGCTCCTTCGAGGAGCACATCCGCATCGCGAAGGAGCACGACCTCGCGCTGACGATCCACGACCGCGACGCGCACGACGCCGTCGTCGAGGTCCTCGACCGCGTCGGCGCCCCCGAGCGCACGGTCTTCCACTGCTTCTCCGGCGGGCCCGAACTCGCGCGGCTCTGTGCCGAGCGCGGCTGGTACATGTCGTTCGCCGGCACCGTGACGTTCAAGAACGCGGAGCCGCTCCGGGAGGCCCTGCACGTGGCACCCCGCCACCTGATCATGGTCGAGACCGACGCGCCGTTCCTGACGCCGACGCCGTACCGCGGCCGCCCGAACGCGCCGTACCTCATCCCGCTCACGCTGCGGTCGATGGCGGAGACCCTCGGCACCGACCCCTCGATGCTCGCGGCCCAGATCGTCTCCAACACCGAGCTCGTCTACGGCTCCTGGGACGCCGAGCCCGTTCTGGTGACGGACTAGGCGTGGGTGCACTGCTCGGGCCCGCCGAGATCCGCGACCTCGCGGCACAGCTCGACGTCACCCCGACGAAGAAGCTGGGCCAGAACTTCGTGCACGACGGCAACACCGTCCGGCGCATCGTGTCGGTCGCCGGTGTGACGCCGGAGTCCCGCGTGCTCGAGGTCGGGCCCGGGCTCGGTTCCCTGACGCTCGGCCTCACCGAGACCGGCGCGCCCGTCACCGCGGTCGAGATCGACGCCCGGCTCGCCGCACAGCTGCCGTCGACCGTCGCGGCGATGCAGCCGGACGCGCGGCTCGTGGTCGTGCACCAGGACGCGCTCCGGGTCGGCGCCGACGACCTCCCCGTCGCCCCGACGCACCTCGTCGCGAACCTGCCGTACAACATCTCCGTGCCGGTGCTGCTCCACCTGCTCGCGACCTTCCCGTCGCTCGAGCGGTCGCTCGTGATGGTGCAGGCCGAGGTCGGGTACCGCCTCGCCGCCGACCCGGGGAGCAAGGTCTACGGCTCGCCGAGCGTGAAGGCCGCCTGGTACGGGTCGTGGCGCATCGCCGGGCAGGTCAGCCGCCAGGTGTTCTGGCCGGTGCCGAACGTCGACAGCGTGCTCGTCGGCTTCGAGCGCCACGACCAGCCCGGTGACGAGCAGCTGCGCGCGCAGGTGTTCGCGCTCGTCGACGCGGCGTTCCAGCAGCGGCGGAAGATGCTCCGCCAGGCGCTCTCCGGCGTGCTCGGCAGCAGTGCCCACGCGTCCGAGGTGCTCGAGGCCGCGGGCATCGCGCCGACGGCCCGCGGCGAGGAGCTCGGCGTCGACGACTTCGTGCGCCTCGGCCGCACGGTCCTCGCGGCGGCCTAGCCCCCCGCCCCCGCCCCGCCCCCGGGCCCGAGTCTCGCGCTGAGCGACAAGTCTCGCGGCTACAGC
>JASCOJ010000145.1 GCA_029959645.1 Microbacteriaceae bacterium PS02332
AGACCGGCGCCCCGGCGCCCCGGCGCCCCGGCGCGGCGCGGCGCCTCGGCGCCCCGCCGCCGCGCCTCAGTCCTCGACGGCGGCGACGAGCTCCGGCGCCGTCAGCAGCCGCGGCTCGTCCTCGATCGACGTCGGGTCGGCGATGACCTTCGACTCGTCGAGCAACGACAGCCGCCGGGCACTCGGGAGCACCTGCCGCTCGAGCGACCCCACGAAGCGGTTGTAGTCGACGACGCTGCCCCGGATCGACCGTCCGAGCTTGTCCACGTGCACCGCCATGGTCGACAGCCGTCCGTGCAGCTCCCGCGAGACCCGGAAGAGCTCGTGGGCCTCCTGCGTGACGACGTCCTGCTGCCACGAGAACGCCACGGTCTTCAGCACCGACCACAGCGTCACGGGCGAGGCCAGCGCCACCCGCTTCCGGAACGCGTGGTCGAGGAGCCCCGGGTCGGCGGCGAGGGCGCTCGCGATGAGGGACTCCGACGGGATGAACGCCACGGTCAGCTCGGGGGATGCGTCGTAGCCCGACCAGTACTCCCGCGCCGCGAGGGCGTCGACGTGCGCCCGGAGCGCCTTGACGTGCTGGGCCATGAGCTGCTCGCGTCGGGCACCCTCGGCACCGGTCGCGGACGCCGGGATGTCCATGGCCTGCAGGTACGCGGCGAACGGGACCTTCGCGTCGACGGCGATGGCCTTCCCGCCCGGCAGGTGCACGATCATGTCCGGTCGTGCCGCCCCGGCCGAGGTCGTGACGGCGGTCTGCACGTCGAAGTCGACGCGCTCGAGGAGGCCCGCGGCCTCGACCACGTTCCGCAGTTGCGTCTCGCCCCACACCCCGCGGGTGCTGTTCGACGACAGTGCGCTCGCGAGCGTCTCCGCCGTGGCACGGAGGCGTTCCTCGGACTCGGCGGCCGACTGCAACTGCGCCGACAGTGCTCCGTACTGCTCGCTCCGGGAGCGCTCGAGTTCGGCGATCTTCTCCCGCATCACCTGCAGGGTGTCGGCGACCGGGCTGAGCGCGGTGAGCACCTTCGACTCGTCCTGCGCCCGGTTCGCCTCGGCGCCGTGCATGCGCTGCACGAGGTGCTCGAGCTCGGCCGCGCGGCGCTCGAGCGAGTCGACCTGCCGGCGGTACTGGGCGTCCTGCGCGTCGAGCCGTTCCTCGGCGTCGCGGCGGGCTGCCTCGAGTTGGGAGCGGAGGCCGTCCGCCGTCGCGCGCGCCGTGGCGGCGTCGACCCCGGCCCGGGACCGGGCGAGCGACCACGCGACCACCGCGCCGACGGCGATGCCGATGACGAGACCGATGACCAGGGCGAGGATCTGCATGACGCGACCCTGGCAGGTCCCACCGACAGCGGGCCTCCCGGCAGGCGGCGAGCCGCAGGACGCGACCCGACCAGCCCGGTGCCTAGTCCGCGAACACCATCGGCCGACGCGACAGCCGCGGCTGCGGCGTCGACGGCTGCGGCTTCTCGGCCCGCGGCCGCACCGGGTTGATGGTCACGCGCGTCACCGCGCCGAGCGCCTCGACGGTCGGCACCCCGTGGTGCCCTGCGGCGTGCACGACTATCGCGGCGCAGGCCTCGGCGTCCGCCGCCGCGTCGTGGTGCTGGAACCCGGAGAACCCGGCCGCCGACGCAGCGACCGGCAGCCGGTACGAGTCGAGCGTGTAGGTCTTCCGCGCGACCTGCAGCGAGCACAGCGAGTGGTGCTCGGCGATCGCGATGCCGGTCGCCGCGCAACCACCGGCGATGACGCCCATGTCGAAGCGGGCGTTGTGCGCCACGAGGACGTCACCCTCCGCGAACGCCACGAGGTCGGGGTACTGCTGCTCCCACGTCTTCGCGCGCTGCACATCGGTCTCGACGATGCCGTGGATGCGCGTGTTCCACTCCAGGAACGCGTCGTGCCCGGCGGGCGGTCGGATGAACCAGGAGGCCCGGTCGACGACACGGCCGCTCCGCACCTTGACGAGTCCCACGGAACACGCGCTCGCCGGCGAGTTGTTCGCGGTCTCGAAGTCGATCGCGGTGAAGTTCAGCACGCCGTCGATGCTCGCACGGCGAACCGACATCGCGGGAACCGCATGCGGCGTTGCGGCACGACAGTCGCACGTCCTCGGTACCGTTCGGGCATGCCCAGCCGCCCGCGTCATCCACTCGTCTTGGTGTTGCCCGGGGTCCACTACGGGCAGCAGGCGCCGCTCCTGTGGTGGGCGCGGTCCGTCGCGGAGGGTCACGGCGCCGAGGTCGTCGCACCGTCCTGGACGGTCGACGCGGCCGCCGCTGCGGATCCCGTCGGCTTCGTCGAAGCGGCGGTCCACACCGCGCTCGGCTCCCGCCTCCCCGACCTCGTCATCGCCAAGTCCTTCGGCTGCTCGGCGCTCCCGTGGGCGGTCCGCCACAGGATCGACGGAGTGTGGATGACGCCGGTGTCGACCCGTCCCGAGATCGCGGGCGCGCTCCGCGACCTCGGCCCAGGGTCCGTCGCGGTCGGCGGTTCCGCCGACCCGCTGTGGCGACCGGACGACGTCGGCCCCACGAGGGCGCGGCTGCACACGCTCGACGGTGCCGACCACGCGCTGGAGGTCGGTGGCGACTGGCGTCGCTCGCAGCGCATCCAGGAAGTGGTCCTGGACATCGTCGACGCGCGGATCGTCGCGCTCACCTGACGACAGGGTGGGTCGGACTGGAGGCCCAGGGCGGCCCCGCCACGCCGCCGCCGGTAGGCTCTCCTCCCGTGGCACTCACCATCGGAATCGTCGGTCTCCCGAACGTCGGCAAGTCGACCCTGTTCAACGCCCTCACGAAGAACCAGGTGCTCGCGGCCAACTACCCGTTCGCCACGATCGAGCCGAACGTCGGCGTCGTGAACCTGCCCGACCCGCGCCTCGACCAGCTCGCCGAGCTGTTCGGCTCCGAGAAGACGGTCCCCGCGCCGGTGTCCTTCGTCGACATCGCCGGCATCGTCAAGGGCGCGAGCGAGGGTGAGGGGCTCGGCAACAAGTTCCTCGCCAACATCCGCGAGGCCGACGCCATCGCCCAGGTCGTCCGCGGCTTCACCGACGACGACGTCGTGCACGTGGCGAACAAGGTCTCCCCGGCGGACGACCTCGAGGTCATCAACACCGAGCTGATCCTCGCCGACCTCGAGACCATCGAGAAGGCGCTGCCCCGCTACGAGAAGATGCTCAAGCTCAAGCAGGCCGAGCCCGCCGTCCTCGAGGCCGCGAACGCCGCGAAGGCCGAGCTCGAGAAGGGCGTCCTGCTCTCCGCGAGCACGGTCGACCTCGAGCCGATCAAGGAGCTCGGGCTGCTCAGCGCCAAGCCCTTCATCTTCGTGTTCAACGTGGACGAGGCGATCCTCACCGACGACGCCCGCAAGGCCGAGCTCGCCGCCCTCGTCGCCCCGGCGCAGGCCGTGTTCCTCGACGCGCAGGTCGAGTCCGAGCTCATCGACCTCGACCCCGCGGACGCCGCGGAGCTCCTCGAGTCGACCGGTCAGACCGAGTCCGGCCTGGACCAGCTCGCCCGCATCGGGTTCGAGACCCTCGGCCTGCAGACCTACCTGACGGCCGGTCCGAAGGAGTCCCGCGCCTGGACGATCGGCAAGGGCTGGAAGGCCCCGCAGGCTGCCGGTGTGATCCACACGGACTTCGAGAAGGGCTTCATCAAGGCCGAGGTCATCTCCTTCGACGACCTCATCGCCACCGGCTCCATCGCCGAGGCCCGGTCGCAGGGCAAGGCCCGCATCGAGGGCAAGGACTACGTCATGCAGGACGGCGACGTGGTGGAGTTCCGCTTCAACAACTAGTGCGCGAGCGGGAGGGCCGGATGAGCGCCGAAGCGGCACATGACGACCTCCCGGAGGTGTTCCGTGCCGAGGCCCGGATCGAACCCTCACGCTTCCTCCGCCGTCCTCGCCGCGTGCTCCACTACGACGCGGCGTGGCCGGACGGCAGCATCGTGAGGGACGTGCACCTGGTGGACCTGATGTACCGCAGGGCGCCGGCGGACTACGAAGTCGTCAAGCGGGCCATGGACGAGCACTGTCCAGAGGTCGGGACCGGATCTTGGGTCGAGTACCCCACGGGGCGCGTCATCGGCGTGACACCAGAACGGTGACGACGCCGTCATCCGCCCCGGCGCGCGCCAAGCCACACCCGTTGTCCGAACCCCGCGCTTTCGTCCTCCCTCCCGGTCGGCCCGCAGCCGCGGTGCCTACCGTGCACCGCAACGAGGAGGCACGACGTGAAGTACATCAGGTACGACGGAACGGACATCCTCACCGGGGATCTCATCGCCGACGCCGTGGCGGACTACGCGGCCGTGCTCGGCGCCAACAAACGGACGGACACCGTGACGGTCCCGGCGATCGCCGACGACGGCACCATGACCCGCACCATCGTCCTGATCGGGCCGGCGAGCGAACTCGTGGTGAGTGAGGCCCCCGATGACGAGCTCGAGCCCGAGGACCCGGGCTTCATCCGGAAGCTCCGCGACGCCGCGGGCGCCGCTGGCCCGGAGACGCCCGTGAACTCGGACGGTCGGCAGCGGTTCCTCGGCGCCGACGACCTGCTGACGCCCAGCGAGTAGCTCCGCAGCCCGGCCCCGGCGAGGAGGTCGGCCGCCGGGCCCCGCAACGAACAGCGAGACGCCGTCGGATCGACGGCGTCTCGGTGTGTCAGCGCTGCGGGAGCGCGTCCAGGTGCGGGTCAGGCCGCGAGGGCCAGTTCCGGTGCCTGGACGGACGCAGCCAGGAGGATGGTCCGGCTCGCCTCGCCCCGCCAGGAGCGGCCCGGGACGACCCAGCCGGCCTCGCCGGACACGGTGACGCGGGCGCCGCCGGTGATGAAGAGGCCGAGGTCGTCGGCGGGCATGCGGACGAGGAACTCGCGCTGCGAGCGGTCCTCGCGCACGGGGAACTCGGCGATGCGGTCGGGGGAGACGACGGGTGCCGCGATCGCGGTCCCGCCGATGGTGATGACGTCGTTGGTGGTCATGGTGCTGTCTTTCCTGGTCATTCGGCATCGCGTGGGCCCGACGGACATCGCAGTCTCGTCGGTGCACATGGCACGCGGTGCGCACGTCGGCATTCGACGTGCTCGCCCGCCCGGTTCCGGGGGAGCGGTGGTCTCGCTGGAATGCGATCCAGGGGGATCGGTTCGAGACGGTCGGTGTGCGCGAGTCAGATGGGTTCGCTGCAATGCACCAACCATGAACTGTACGGCACCGCCGAGGAGAAGTCCAGTCCAGGCGACCGGACGGGAGGCCCGCCGCGCCTCCGCCTCGCGCGCCCGGCACGCGTAACACGCGGGAAACCACCCGCGTCGGAGCGCGAAACACCGTGCCGTTACCGTTCGGGCTCTGAGCACCTGCTCAGCAGCGCGACCCGTGCCACGCCGCCGCACCGACGCGGGCGACGCACCGCACGGGTCGGATCCCGACACCAGCGAAGGACCTGCTCGGATGCAGAACCGACCCCAGCCCCGCCCCGGCGCGGCTCCCACCCGGGCGGCGCTCGCGCGCGCCGCCGTGGTCATCGGCGCCGGCCTCGGCCTCGTCGCCCTCACCGCTGCCCCGGCCGCGGCCGCACCGGGCGCGGCGGCGCCGACGATCACCGCGCCGGCGACCGCGACCGTCGGGGGCACCTTCGACGTCGCCGTGACCATCCCGAGCGCGAGTGACGTCTACGCGTACCAGGTGGACATCACCGCCGACGCGGACGTGCTCGCCGTCGTCGACGGCAGTGTCACCGGTCCCTCCGGCGGGTTCGACTCCGTCCGGCGGACCGGCGACACCCTCACGCTCCTGCACACCCGGCTCGGCACGTCCCCCGCACTGTCCGGCGACCTGACGAGCTCGGTCGCGGTGACGGCGACCGCGCCCGGCGACGTCGACCTCACCGTCACGCGGGTGACGCTGGTCGCAGCCGACGGCAGCACCACCGCACGCACCGACCCTGCCTCGACCCGCGTCTCGGTCGCCGCCGCCCCGACCGCGACCCCCACGCCGGCACCCACGACGGGACCGGGTACCACCCCGGGCGACGGACCGACCAGCGGTGCCGGCACCGGGAGCGGCGCCGGCGGCACCGGGACCGACGCCGACCCCGCGGGGAGGGCCTCCCGGACGCCCGCCGGGGGCGCACTGGCGTTCACCGGTGCCGACCCGGCGCCGTGGATCGGGACGAGCGCCGTCCTGCTCCTCGGCGGAGCGGCACTCGTCATCGCCCGTCGTCGGGCCCGCGCCGCCGCGAAGGACGCACGATGACCGGCGCAGCGCGTGGACCGCGCTCCCGCCCCGGCCGCCGGCAGCGTGCCGGCGCAGCTGACGACCACCGCACCGCGCGCACCGACCAGCCCGGAGGAACCCCCGTGACGACCCACCGTCGCCGCACCACCGTCGTCGGTGCCGCGCTCATCGCCCTCGTCGGTACCGCGGTCGTCGCGAGCCCGGCCCTGACCGCGCAGGCGGCCCCGGTGGACGCGGGTCCCGCGGCGATGCTCGCGCCGTACTACACCGCGCTCGACCTGACCGGGGACGACCAGGTGACGAAGGCCGACCTGTCCGCGCTCACCGCACACCTCGGCGCCACCTCCACCGACCCGGACTGGGCCACGGTCTCGGTCGCGGACACCGACGCCGACGGCACCATCACGCTGCACGACGTGTCCGACCTGTCGCAGCGGATCATCTACGACGACGGGCCCTTCCAGCTCGTCGAGGCCTCGACCATCGACATGCAGGCGGCGATGAACGCCGGCGTGACGACCTCGGCCGCCATCACGCAGGCCTACCTCGACCGCATCGCCGCCTACGACCGGACGAAGGTCGACGCCGCGGGGCGGCCGCTCAACTCGATCATCACGACGAACGCGGCCGCGCTCACCGCGGCCAGGGCGGCCGACGCCGAGCGTGCCGCGCACGGGATGACGAGCATGCTCCTCGGTGTCCCGATCGCCCTCAAGGACAACTACGACACGGCGGACATGCCCACGACCGGCGGCTGCGGCTGCTGGGACGGCAACCAGACCGCCACCGACGCCACGATGGTGACGGGCCTCCGGAAGGCCGGTGCCGTGGTCCTCGCGAAGGCGAGCCTCGACGAGTTCGCCTACGGCTTCGTGTCGGAGTTCTCCTCGAACCAGCCGGCCGGGTCGTCGCTCCTCGTGGCGAGCCCCTACGTCACGACGCAGACCGCGGGTGGCTCCAGCGGCGGCACCGGCGCAGCGATCTCCGCGAACCTCGCCGGCATCGGGTTCGGCACCGACACGGGCGGGTCCATCCGCATCCCCTCGTCGTACAACCAGCTCGTCGGCATCCGGCCCACGGTCGGCCTGACGAGCCGCGACGGCATCATCCCGCTCGCGCTGAGCCAGGACACCGGCGGCCCGATCGCCCGTTCGGTCACCGACGCTGCCGTCGCCCTCGACGCCGTCACCGGGATCGACGCCGCCGACCCGGTCACCCAGGGGCAGGCAGGCAAGGTCCCGACCTCGTACACGCAGTTCCTCGACCCGACCGCCCTGCGGGGCAAGCGCATCGGGTACGTCACCTCGATGGTCGGCACGAACCGCACGACGCTCCGGCTGTTCGAGCAGGCGAAGGCCACCCTCGAGGCACAGGGCGCGACCGTCGTCCCGGTCACCGCGACGACCGAGTTCAACCGGGTCCTCAGCGAGGGTAGCGGCAGCACGAACGAGTTCAAGCACGACCTGGACCAGTACGTCGCGAAGCACCTCGACCCGGACGTGACCGCTCGGTCGCTGCAGGGGATCCTCGACTCGGGGAAGTACGTCCCGAGTCGGAAGAGCACCTACCAGCAGCGTGACGCGATCACGGACGCGCAGTACCAGGCGTGGGCCGGCCCGAGCGGCTCGCACACCACGCAGATCGCCACCGGCAAGCAGGTCGTGACGACGATGATGGACACGCAGGACCTCGACGCGCTCGTCTACCCGTCCGGCACCCCGTACGGCACGCAGGGCACGAACATGCGCCTCAGCCCGAACACCGGCATGCCGGCCGTGACCGTCCCGATGGGGCAGGCCACCGCAGCGGACGCCACGATCACCGGGGCGGGTGTGAACCTCGAGTTCCTCGGCCGCTCGTACGACGAGGGCACGGTCATCGGGCTCGGCTACGGCTTCGAGCAGGCGACCCACGCCCGTACGACGCCGGCGCTGTACCCGGCGCTCGGCTGAGCGCGCGGGTCGCTGACCCGACCGCGCACGGACGGGAGGCCCGACACCAGCTGGTGTCGGGCC
>JASCOJ010000146.1 GCA_029959645.1 Microbacteriaceae bacterium PS02332
CGGCGGCGTCACCGCCCGGGGGGGCGATGCGGGCTGCGGGGGCCGCCGCGGCGGCCGCGAGGATCTCGGAACGGTCCATGCGACGACCGTACCCCGGACGACCGACGCGCTGCGGGCCTCCCGGCCGGACGTCGAGGGAGCAGACAACGTCGGGTGCGGGCCCACGACCAGACGTCTGCTGGTCCGTCGACGGGTCAGTCGGCGCCGACGTGCGCCGCGAGGACGTCCCGCACCGAGGTCCACTCGTGCGGGCCGTAGCGGTCGTTGCGGACCTGGCGGAGCTCGGCCTCGCCGCTGAACATGCTCACGAAGTACTGCATGCCCTGCCACGCAGGGAACGTGGCGTCCTCGTTGTTCGCCACCCGCCGGCCGATGCGCGCCGCGGCGGACAGCGCCCCGGTCGTTCCGGCCCACTGCAGGCGGAACGGTGTGCCGGTCAGCTGCGACATCGTGCTCGCGAGCTCGCGGGAGGTCACGCGGTCGCCCGCGACCTCGACCACGCGCGGTGCGTCGGGATCGAGCGCCACGTGCGCGGTCACCCAGGCGACGTCGTCCTTCGTCGTGAAGTCGAGGACCTGGTCGGCGCTCGACCAGTAGAGCACCCGGCGGCGGTCGAAGAGCACGAGCGGCGCCTGGCCCGTGAGCATGTCGGCGAACGCGCCGTTCAGGACGGACGTGGCGCGGATGGAGGCGGCGTCGACCTCGGCGGCGAACTCCCGGCGGATCTCGAAGTTGCGGTTGGTGCCGGGGGTGACGCGGCGGTAGTCGGCGGCGTAGTCGGACGGCACGAAGCGCTGCACGCCGGCCTCGACCGCGGCGGCGAGCAGGGCGCGCTGGGCGTCCACGATCACCGAGCGGGTGCCGCTGACGGCGGACACGACCACCTCGACGTCGGCGAGGGCAGCGACCAGTGCGGGCCGGTCGTCGTAGGCGGCGGTGACGACGTCGACGCGGTCCTCGCCGCCGAACTGCTCGGCGGCGCGGTCGCTGCCCGGACGGGTGAGGACCCGCACCCGGGTGTCGAGGAGGAGGAGCTCGCGGACGATGCGGGCACCGAGGTCCCCGGTGGCACCGGCGACGAGGACTGAGGTTGTCATGACCGCCACGCTACGGACGACGCCTGGATCCGGTACGCCCCGGTCCCGCCCCGGCGTTCACCAGCCCGTGTCGAGGGTGTGCTGCACGAGCAGCGCCACGGCGAGCTGGACGACCAGGCCGATGCGACGCCAGCGCGGGGGCAGCAGCGCGGTGCCCACGAGCACCCAGGGCGCGAACGGCAACCAGATCCGCTCGACCTCGGCCTTGCTCATGCCCGAGGCGTCCGCCAGGAACACCATCGCGATCCCGCCGAGCGCCAGGACGACGGGGACGACGACGGGCCGAGGGAGTGCCCACCACGCCCGGACCCGGTCGCGGAGGCGCCCCGTGCCCGACCGCAGCGTGCGCGCCACGACGGCCGCCGTCTGCGCGACGGCGGCGCCGGCGACGGGACCGGCGCTGACGGCGAACGCGCCGAGGTTGCCCCAGGCCCAGTACGAGAACGGGCGGTTGTGGGCGACCCCGGCGTAGTACCGCTCGCGGAGCACCGGGTACGCCTCCCACCAGGCGAAGCCCCACAGCGCGAACCCGCCGACGACGACCACCGCACCGAGCACCGCCCAGAGGAACGGCCGTGCACTCCGGGCCACGACCAGCACCGCGACCGCGAGGACCCCGAGCAGCGGCAGGCCGTACGAGAGCATCACGCAGTACCCGAACACCAGGCCGGAGGCGGTCCCGGCCCCGGCGACGACGGCGCGCCTCCTGCTCGTGGCGGCCACCGCCAACAGGAAGGCCGCCCACGCGGCGAACGCCGCGAACACCGCGTCCGCGGAGACGGCCGACCACACCGCTGCCGGGCCGAGCACGAGGAACGGGGCGGCACGTCGGGCGGCGGACGCGGCACCGAGTCGGCGCATCGTCAGCAGCACCGCGATCGGGGTCGTGGCCGCGACCAGGAGCGTCACCCACCCGGCGGCGAGGCCGGTCGTCGCCCCGAGGCGCACGAGCACGACGTAGAAGAGCAGCGCGCCCGGCGGGTGTCCGGCGATGTGCACCGGCCACTTGTCGGGTCCGACCGCGATCCGGGGGATGTACTCGTCGAGCGTCTCGGCGAAGGGCCGGCCCGCGACGGCACGCGCGGTGTCCATGTACTCGTACCGGGTGTCCAGGAGGTGGCCGATGCCGGCGGTGCCGTCGACCAGCGCCAGCGAGACGAACCACGCCACCGTCACGGCGTAGGCGCCCACGAGCAGCCAGGGCCAGCGCGACCGGGCGGTCAGGCGGGGGCCGAGCACCACGGCGAGCACGGCAAGCGCCACGGCCGGGAGCGTGCCGGGGCCGATCCGCGGGTCCCACTTCGCGTGCAGCGGCGCGAAGGACCGGACGTGGACGTCCCACCCGGTCAGGCCGGGGACGAGCACCGCGGCGACGACGACCAGGACCGCGACGGAGAGACCCACGACGGCGGGGGCGTTGCGGGAGGTCTGCACAGCTGCACGCTACCGGTGCGGCGACGGTCCCGGCGGGGCCGGCCGGTCAGGACGCGGCGGCGGCCAGTCTCCGGAGTCCCTCGTCGATGGCCACGGCGGGCGTCCACCGCAGGTCGGCCCGGGTACGCCGCTGGTCGAACCAGTGCGAGGTGGAGAGCTGCTCGGCCAAGAACCGGGTCATCGGGGGTTCGTCGCTGCCGGGGCGGACCCGCCACACGGCCTCGACGAGCGACCCCGCGGCGCGGGCGACGCCGGCGGGGACGTGCAGCCGCGGCGCCGGCACCCCGGAGGCCGTGCAGATCCCGGCGAGCAGGTCGGCGACCGGCCGCGGTTCGCCGTTCGTGACGACGTAGGCCTGGCCGTGCACGGCCTCGGCGCGGTCGAGTGCAGCGACCATCGCGGAGGCGGCGTTGTCGACGTAGCAGGTGTCGATGAGCGCGGCGCCGGAGTCGAGCAGCGGCAGACGTCCGCGGCGGGCCCGCTCGACGATGCGGCCGACGAGCTGTTCGTCGCCGGGCCCCCACACCAGGTGCGGGCGGACCGCGACGACGGCGAACCCGGGACCGTCCGCGTCCAGCGCGAGGAGCTCCGCGGCAGCCTTCGTCCGGGCGTAGTCACCGCGTGCGGAGGTCGGCGACGCGGGGGCTGCGTCGTCGCCGGCGATCGATGCGCCGGTGTGCGCGACCGACGGCGAGGAGACGTGCACGAACCGCCGGACCCCGGCCTCGCGGGCGGCCTCGAGCAGGGTCCGGGTGCCGTCGACGTTGACACGCGTGAAGTCGGCCGGGTCGCCGGCCAGCGAGACCTTCGCGGCCAGGTGCACCACGGCCTCCACGCCGTCGACCGCACGCCGGACGGCGGCGGCGTGGGCCATCGAACCGCGCTGGTCGGTGACGCCGTCGACCCCGGAGGCCCGGCGTTGGAACGTCCGTACCTCGTGCCCGGCATCACGCACCGCCGCGGCGACGGCGCGGCCGAGGAAGCCGCTCGCGCCGGTGACGAGGACCTTCACGGGCGGCGCATCCGTCCGCCCGCGAGCACGTCGGACGCCCAGCGCGCGAGCCGGGCGCGGTCGACCTTCGAGTTGTGGCGGATGTCCGTCGGCAGCACCGGCACGACGAGCACGGCGGCGACGGGCACACCCGCGGCGGCCCGGACGGCGGCGGCGAGGCCGGGCTCGGCGAGACCCGGGCGTCGCACCGCGGGCTCCGTCTCGACCACGGCGACGACCTGCTGCGTCCCGGTCGGCCCGGTGCCGGCGATGCCCGCGCGGCGGACCCCGTCGACGGCCTCGATCCGCTGCTCGGGGCCGACGGGCGTCAGCACCCCGTCCGCGGTCGTGACCACGTGCTGCAGACGTCCCTCGATCCAGAGCTGGCCCGCGGCGTCGAGGTGGCCGACGTCACCGGTGCGGTGGCCCCGCGGATCGTCGACGCCGAGCCGGGAGACCCGGTCGGTGCGCCACAGCCGGTCGTAGTGGTCCCGCACGTGCGGCGCCACGACGACGACCTCGCCGGTGACGTCCGGCTCCTCGGTGAGGGCGCCGGTCGGTCGGCCCTGCTCGTCGAGCGGCGCGATGCGGACCCGCACGCCGACGGCGGGACGCCCGACGGGGACACCCTCGGAACCCTGCGCGGCGGCGCGGATGCCGTCGAGGTCGACGTCGGTCATGAGCAGCCCCTCGGTCATCCCGTAGGGCGTGTGCGCGCTCGCGTTCGGCATGAGGCCGGCGGCCGCGGTGAGCAGCGCGGCCGACACCGGTGCACCGGCCGAGAGGAACAGGCGGACGCGACCGAGGGCCTCCCGGTCGGCGGCGGTCAGCGCGTCCGCGGTGGCGACGACGTTCGCCAGGGCGGCCGGGGACAGGAACACGACGGTGGCGTCCGCAGCGGTGACCGCGTCCGCGACGGCACGGGCCGTGAGTGTCCGCGGAGCGGTGACGTCCATGTCCGGGGCGACGGACCGGGCGCCGAGCGCGGGGCCGAGCAGCGCGAAGGGGGCGAACCCCGCGACGAGGCCGGTCCCGACCCCGACGTCGTACTGCGCGGCGAGCACGTCGCGGACGGCGCCGAGCTGCCCGTGCGTGTACACGACGCCCTTCGCGGGTCCGGTCGAGCCGGAGGTGAAGAGCACCGCGGCCGGGGTGTCGGAGCCAGGCGCGGGCGGCAGCGCCACCCCCGCGGCGAGACGGCGGGCACCGCGGCGGGCGACACCGACGAGGGTGTGCTCGACGCGGAGCGCGACCCGGACCGGGGCCGGGAGCGCCAAGGTGGCGATGCGGCGTCCGGGCCAACCGAGCGCCCGGGCCGCCGTGAGGCCGGGCAGGGCGCCGACGACCCAGTCCGGCCGGGCACCCTTCACCGCACGGGTGAGCCCACCGAGGCCGAGGCCGGCGTCGGCGACGACGACGGTCGCCCCGATACGGATGCAGGCGTAGAGGGCGGCGGTCAGGTCGGCACCCGGGGTCACGAGCAGTGAGACGCGGTCGCCCGGGCGGACGCCGACGTCGAGCAGCCCCGCGGCCACCTCCTCGATGCGCCGGGCCAGCAGCCGCCAGCTGACGGTGCGGACGCCGCCGGGCGCCGCCATCTCCACGAGGGCGGGGTCGTCGCTGTCGCGCAGGGCGTCGAGGTGGGCCCAGAGCGGGCGGTGGCCTTCCCCGAGACTCGGGCTGAGCGACGAGTCTCGGGTTCCGGATCCCGAGACTTGTCGCTGAGCGCGAGTCTCGGGGCCCGGGCGGCCGGCGGGGCCGGCCCGGTCGGCGAGCCACTCGAACACGGTCCCGGCGACGTCGGCATCGTCGGGCAGCAGGTGTCCGGCGCGCTCGAAGCGGTGCACGTCGGCGTGCGGGAGGCGGTCGGCGAGGTCGTCGAGGTAGCGCTCGAGGAACACCGGGTCGCGCGGGCCCCACATGAGGAGCGCGGGGACGTCCAGCGCGGCGACCCCGGCGGCGATGCGGTCGAGTTCGGCGGCGCTCGGGTGGGACGCGTCGACGGGGATGTCCGCGACGAACCCACCGATGCCCCCGCGGCGGACGGCACCGCGGTAGGGCGCACGGTAGGCGTCGGCGACACCGCGGTCGAGCGGCGGATGGGCGATCGCGAGCGTCGTCTCGAGGAACGCCGGGGTGGTCACGGTCGCGCGATCGAGCAGCCCCGGGCGCAGCGCGAGCCGCAGCGGTGCCGGGATCGGGGCGTCGTCGGGCTGGTGCACGGCGGTGTTGCACGTCGTGACGCCGACCACGAGGTCGGGGTGGTCCACGGCCCAGCCGAGGGAGACGACGCCGCCCCAGTCGTGCCCGAGGGTGACGACGGGCCCTGTGAGCCCGAGCTCGTCGGTGAGCGCACCGAGGTCGGCGACACGCTGGGGCAGTCCGCGGAGCACGCCGATGCGCTCCGAGAACCCCATGTCGAGCTGGTCCACGGCGACCACGCGCCACGCGGGTCCGCCGGCTGCAGCCGCGTCGAGGGAGGCCCGGAGCACCGAGCGCCACAGGTACGACCAGGTGGGGTTGCCGTGCACGCAGAGGAGCGTGCCGACGGGTTCGACGCCCAGGGCCTCCAGTGCGTCCGCCGTGTCGAGGACGTGCCATGTCCGGGCGGCGCCGTCGCGATCCGGCGTCACCGGTCGCGACGGGACGGTGACCAGGCGCGACCACGCCGGGTCGAGTCCGGGCAGGGGCGGCGGGAGCGTCGCCGGAGCCGTGCTCGCGGCGGCGCGGGAGAGCCGCGGTGTCACCAGCGCAGTTCCATCATCGCCGTGTTGATGCCGGACCCGACACCGCCGAGGAACACGCGGTCCCCCGGGCGGATCGACCCGCGGGCGACCTCGTCCGCGAGGGTGATCGGGATGGAGGCGGGGCCGACGTTGCCGTAGCGCTCGTACGTCGTCGGGACCTTGTCGCGCGGGACGCCGATCGCGTCGACGAACGCGTTCGTGTGCACGTCGGACACCTGGTGGAGCACGTAGCGGTCCATGTCCGCCCAGTCGAAGTGCGCCCGGGCCTCGGTCCAGGCCGCGACGACGAGCTCCATGCCGCCCTTGAGCAGCATCTTCGCGTCGGTGAACATGCCGTCGACGCTGCCGACGCAGAGGTCGTACCACTGGGTCGCGGCCCGGGTGACGCCGCCGACGATGCGGTGGCCGTTCGGGTGCAGGTCCGCCGGGCCGAGCAGGGCCGCGGCTGCGCCGGAGCCGAGCGTCAGGCTCGCGAACTCGCTCATGAAGTCCTTGCGGTTCCGGCCGCCCTGGTTGAGCCGGTCGATCGTGTTGAGCTGCACCTGGTCGGCGTCCTCGCCGTCGACCACGAGCGCGTACTTGATCTGCCCGGAGTCGATCATGCCCGCGGCCACGCTCATCGCGTTCACGAACCCGAGGCACGCGTTGGCGATGTCGAAGTTGATGGCCGACGACGGCAGTCCGAGGCCGTGGTGCAGCCGCACGGCGACCGACGGCTCGAGGTGCGGACGGGTCACCGACGTGTTGATGAGGAGGCCGACCTCCTCCGGGCGGACACCCGCCTCGGCCATGGCGCGGCGACCGGCGTCGATGGCGGCGTCCTGGAAGGACTGCCCCTCGCCCCAGTTGCGTCGCTCCTTGACCCCGGCCACGCGCTCGAGCAGCCCCATCGGCAACCGGAGGCGTCGGAGCACCCCGCGCAGCTTCTCCTCGATGTCCGCGGAGGTGGTGACGCGGTCCGCGACGGTGGTCGCGACGGAGAGGATCGCGCTGTTGCGGTACTTCGCCGTGGCGTTGCCCGCGCGCTCCGTGTCCGCGCTCGTCGTGTCCTGTACAGGCCGGTCCGTCATGATCGTCACTGACACATCTTTCCCCATTCCGGCTGGGACTGCGTTGCGACAGCGCTCACGGGCTCTGCGAGGCGTGTCCGACGGGCGTCGTCTTGCCGGTCCGGCAACGCCGCTGGCGCAGGTATCCGGTGTCCTGGGACCATCCTCGGATGCACACCGACGAGCACCACGGCGGCCCGGACGAGGCTGCCGACCAGCCCGACGCCGCCGACCAGCCCGACGCACAGGCCTGGTGGACCGAGCGCTACGGCGACGCCCCGATCTGGTCCGGCCGACCGAACCGCGCGGTCGTCGAGACCGCCGACGGGCTCCCGCCCGGGCGCGTCCTCGAGCTCGGCAGCGGCGAGGGCGGTGACGCGCTCTGGTTCGCGGAGCAGGGCTGGCAGGTCACGGCGGTCGACATCGCACCGAACGCGCTCGACCGTGGGCGCGCCGAGGCCGAGCGCCGCGGGCTGGGCGACCGGGTGACCTGGCAGCAGGCCGACCTCACGACGTGGCATCCGGACGAGCGGTACGACCTGGTGAGCGCGGCGTTCCTGCACTCGTCCGTCGCGTTCCCACGCGCAGCGGTGCTCCGCGGTGCCGCCGACGCGGTCGCGCCGGACGGACACCTGCTCGTCGTCGGGCACGCCGGGTCGCCGTCCTGGGCCGATCACGAGGAGCATGCGCACGCCGAGCCCCTCGTCGGCCCGGAGGAGCAGGTCGCGCAGCTCGCCCTCGACGACGGCTGGACGGTCGTCGTCGCCGAGCTGCGCACCCGGGACGTCACCGCGCCGGACGGCAGCCCGGCGACCCTCGATGACACCGTCGTGCTCGTCCGCCGCGCAGCGGCGGTCTGACCGCGCCGCAGACGGACGGGAGGCCCCCCCCCCGGGCGGGGGGGGGGCGCCCCGCCCCCGGCGCCCCCCGGGGGCCCCCCCGGGGGGG
>JASCOJ010000147.1 GCA_029959645.1 Microbacteriaceae bacterium PS02332
GCGCGGGCGGACCCCGGGGTGTGTACCCGCTGTGAACCCCCGGAGGGGGGGCCGGGGGCAGCGCGCCCCGGGGCCTCCCGTCCGTCAGGTGGTCGCCTCGGCGACCGTCACTTCTTGAATGCGCGCACCAGCTTCGTGAGGACCTTGCCGGTGACCCAGATCACCGGGATGCTCACGGTGAGGAGCGAGATGAGGTTCGGCTCGAAGGCGAGGTCCTGGCCCGGGCGGCGGACGTACGCGCCGACGGGCAGGGACACCGCGCCGCCACCGCCGCCGCCGTTCGCGTCGTCGTCCCCACCGGCGCCGAAGCCGTACCAGCCGACGGACACCGGGATGAGGGTGCTGTCGCCGACCTCCACCGGGTCGCCGTAGTTGCTGGTGACGCCGACGGGGCGCACCTTGTCTGCGATCTGCGTCACGAGGTTCGTCATGGCGGCGACGCTACTCCGTCGATCCCGGCTGGTCCTGCCGCGCTCCGCGGAGGTCGCGCCGCGGGAACAGGTACCGGGAGATGACGACGACCACCCCGATGACCTCGACGACCGTGGCGCTGAGCCAGCCGACGATCGCACTGGGTGGAGCGTGCCAGCCGTTCGCGATCCCGTACGCGACGAACACCCCGTCGGCGGCGACGACCTGGGCGCCCATGAAGGTCAGGGCAACGTCGGCGACGCGTCCCTTCAACCGCACGTCCAGTTCGGCGTCGGCGGCCGCCGCCCGGTCGCGCCGCTCGGCGGGCGACTCGTCCTGCGGCAAGGTCGCGGGACCCGTGGTGACCCGTGAGTCCATCGCAGCGATGGGCGCCGCCGGTTCAGCCATGGATCAGCCCGAGGCCGATCAACCGGGACTTGGCGGTCTCCGGAGCGACGGCGAACCGCCACGCCTGCTCGAGTTCGCGCTCCCCGCGGGAGAAGGCCGCTCGGACGTCGCCCTCGGGCATCAGGAGCGCTGCGGCGTACTCGTTCGCGAAGACCTCCTCCGGGGAGGAGGCATCCTCGGCTCCGGGCCCCCGGTGATCGATGACGGCGAGCTCCCCGTCGTCCGCCCGCACGTTGTGCACGTAGTGCCCGAGTCCGTGCGCGAAGGCGAACCGCCGTCGGACCCGGGGCAAATCGTCGTTGACGTAGATCCGTGGCGCTTCACGCGGGTGCTTCCGGAGGTACCCGGCGACGTCCTCTCCGAACGCGATGGTGAAGACCAGGAGCCCCATCCGTCGCGCGATCGCGACGGGGTCCACCGGATGCCCTTCGCCCTGCCAGAACGCGTCGAGCGTCTCCTTCGCCCGTGCCCGCGCCGCGGTCTCGACGGTCCCGTCGACATGAGCCCGTCCCTGCAACAGCGTCATCGCGGTCCGCCTCCTCCGATCGCACTGGTATCTCCCATGTCACCATCATCACACCGATGCGGTCAGGCTGCCGGAGCGCGGTCGGCGACTGTGGACAGCGCCGGACATCACAGCCGCCGCTCAGTACCGTTGGGGGTCCACCCCCGTCCTGGAGGCACGTTTGCACACCTGGCCCGGAAGCCCCTACCCCCTCGGCGCCACCTACGACGGCAGCGGCACGAACTTCGCCGTCTTCAGCTCGGTCGCCGAGCGCGTCGAACTCTGCCTGTTCGCGGAGGACGGCTCCGAGGAGCGCGTCCGGCTGCTCGAGGTCGACGCCTCGGTCTGGCACGCCTACCTGCCCAACGTCGGCCCCGGTCAGGAGTACGGCTTCCGTGTCCACGGCGCGTACGACCCGGAGAACGGTCTGCGGACGAACCCCGCGAAGCTGCTGCTCGACCCGTACGCGAAGGCGACGAGCGGCGACATCGACTGGGACCAGGCGCTCTTCTCGTACACGTTCGGCGACCCCGACTCGACGAACGACGAGGACTCGGCGACGCACATGATCAAGGGCGTGGTCGTCAACCCGTTCTTCGACTGGCAGGGCGACCGCCCCCCGCGCACCCCGTACGGCGAGACGATCATCTACGAGGCGCACGTCAAGGGCCTCACCGAGACCCACCCGGACGTGCCGGAGGAGCAGCGCGGCACCTACGCCGGCGTCGCACACCCGGCGGTCATCGACCACCTCAAGCGCCTCGGCGTGACGACGCTCGAGCTCATGCCGGTGCACCAGTTCGTCAACGACTCGACCCTGCAGGACAAGGGGCTGTCGAACTACTGGGGCTACAACACCATCGGCTTCTTCGCACCGCACTCGCACTACTCCGCGGCGGGCGACAAGGGCCAGCAGGTGCAGGAGTTCAAGGCGATGGTGCGCGAGCTCCACCGCGCGGGCATCGAGGTCGTCCTCGACGTCGTCTACAACCACACGGCGGAGGGCAACCACCTCGGCCCGACCCTGTCGTTCCGCGGGTTCGACAACGCCGCGTACTACCGGCTGATGGAGGACGACCAGCGGTACTACATGGACGTCACCGGCACGGGCAACTCGCTCAACGTCGGGCACCCGCACTCGCTCCAGCTCATCATGGACTCGCTGCGGTACTGGGTCACCGAGATGCACGTCGACGGCTTCCGCTTCGACCTCGCCGCGGCCCTCGCCCGTGAGTTCTACGAGGTGGACCGCCTCGCGGCGTTCTTCGAACTGGTGCAGCAGGACCCGGTGGTGTCGCAGGTGAAGCTCATCGCCGAGCCGTGGGACGTCGGCCCCGGCGGCTACCAGGTCGGCAACTTCCCGCCGCAGTGGTCGGAGTGGAACGGCAAGTACCGCGACACCGTCCGCGACTTCTGGCGCGGCGAGCCCTCGACGCTCGGCGAGTTCGCGAGCCGCATCTCCGGATCGGCGGACCTCTACGAGCACGACGGCCGCACGCCCAAGGCGAGCGTCAACTTCATCACCGCGCACGACGGCTTCACGCTGTACGACCTCGTCGCCTACAACGAGAAGCACAACGAGGCGAACGGCGAGGACAACAACGACGGCGAGAGCCACAACCGGTCGTGGAACTCCGGCGTGGAGGGCCCGACCGACGACCCCGAGGTGAACGCACTGCGCCTCCAGCGCCGTCGGAACTTCCTCGCGACGCTCCTGCTCAGCCAGGGTGTGCCGATGATCGCGCACGGCGACGAGCTCGGGCGCACCCAGTCGGGCAACAACAACGTGTACGCGCAGGACTCCGCGATCAGCTGGATCGACTGGGCCTCCGCGGACGACGAGCTCGTGCAGTTCACGGCGGACGTGATCGCTCTGCGCCACGACCACCCGACCTTCCGCCGCACCCGCTACTTCAACGGCCGCCCGGTGCGCCGTGGCGAGGGCGAACCGCTGCCCGACGTGGTGTGGCTCACCCCGTCCGGCGACGCGATGGACCCCGAGGACTGGGACTCCGGCTTCGGCAAGAGCGTCGGCATGTACCTGAACGGCGAGGGCATCCGCGGCCGTGACGCCCGCGGCGAGCGGGTGACCGACGTGGCGTTCATCACCTACTTCAACGCGCACGACAACACCGTGACCTTCACGCTCCCGCCGGAGGAGTACTCGCCGGGCTGGACCGTCCGGATCGACACCGCGGACCCCGGTGCACGAGACGAGGTGCTCGAGGCCGGGCACCCGCTCGACGTCCCGGCCCGGTCGATGATCGTGCTGCGCGCCGAGCCCGACCACGAGATCACGCGGACGCCGGTCGACGCCGACGCCGACGCCTCGGACGACGCCGCCGTGACGCCGACCCCGACGAACCCGGCCGGGACCGCCGCGCCGAGCGCCACCGGGCGCACCGACGCGGACGCCCCGTCCGCGGCGACGCCGACCGCCACGAGCGAGAGCGACCCGGCACCGGCCGACGCCGCCCCGACCGAGGCGACCCCGGCGTCCCCGGTGGACCCCGACACGGCGTCCGCCGACAGCGACAGTGCCACCGACGACCACGGGTCCGACCCGACCGACCCCACCCAGACAGCAGGAGCAGCATGACCCCGCAGCACGACCCGTCGCGGCGTGTCCCGACGTCCACCTACCGCCTCCAGGTGACCGCCGACTTCGACCTCGGCACCGCCGTGGACGTCGTCGAGTACGTCCGTGACCTCGGCGCCGACTGGCTCTACCTCTCCCCCGTGCTGCAGGCCGAGCCCGGCTCCCAGCACGGCTACGACGTCGTCGACCACCGCCACGTGGACGGCGAGCGCGGGGGCGACGCGGCGATGCGTGCCCTCGCCCATGCGGCCCACGCCGCCGGGCTCGGCGTCCTCGTCGACATCGTCCCGAACCACGTCGGTGTCGCGACCCCCGCGGTGAACCCGTGGTGGTGGTCGCTGCTCGAGCACGGCCAGGAGTCGCCGCTGGCCTCCGCCTTCGACGTCGACTGGGCGGCCGGCGACGGCCGGGTCCGCATCCCGGTCCTCGACGACCGGCTGCTCGACGGTGTCACGCTCGACGCCGACCACGAGGACGGCCCGCGCCTCCTCGTCGGTGAGACGGCCTACCCCACCGCGCCGGACTCGGTGCAGCCCGGGGACGACGTCGCGACCGTGCACGCGCGCCAGCACTACGAGTTCATCCACTGGAAGCGCGCCGACACGGACCTGAACTACCGCCGCTTCTTCGCGGTGAACACCCTCGCGGCGATCCGCGTCGAGGAGCCCGAGGTGTTCGCCGCCTCGCACGCCACGATCAACGAGTGGTTCCGCGACGGTCTCGTCGACGGCCTGCGCATCGACCACCCGGACGGCCTGTACGACCCGGCGGGCTACCTCGACGACCTCGCGGCGCTGACCGGCGGCGCGTACACGCTCGTCGAGAAGATCCTCGAGCCGGGCGAGCTGCTCCCGTCGAGCTGGCCCGTCGACGGCACCACCGGCTACGACGCCCTCGGCGTCTTCGACCGGGTCTTCGTCGACCCGGCCGGCGCCCAGCCGCTCGGTGCCCTCGAGGACCGCCTGCGCGGGGAGCACGTCGCGTGGACGGACCTGACCCACGACACCCGCCGGGGCATCGCCGACGGCATCCTCGGCAGCGAGGTCCGTCGCCTCGCACGGCTCCTCGCCGCCGACACGTCCGACGTCGCCCAGGACCGCGTCGTCGACGCCCTGGCCGAGGTCATCGCGTCCTTCGAGGTGTACCGCACCTACCTCCCCGAGGGCGTCCACTACCTGATCGACGCCCTGGAGCGAGCCGCCGACTCCCGTCCGGACCTCGCCGACGTCGTCGACCGCATCGCGCCGTTCCTCGTCGACCCGACCCACGCGGCGGCCGTCCGCCTGCAGCAGACGAGCGGCATGGTGATGGCGAAGGGCGTCGAGGACACCGCGTTCTACCGCACGAGCCGCCTGTCGTCGCTCAGCGAGGTGGGCACGGACCCGAGCGTGTTCGACGTCACGGTCCGCGAGTTCCACGCCGCGCAGCAGGACCGCCTGGCGAGCTGGCCGAACGCGATGACCACGCTCACCACGCACGACACCAAGCGCAGTGAGGACACCCGCGCCCGCATCGCCGTGCTCGCCGAGCTCGGCGACGAGTGGACCGCGACTTTCGAGGAGCTCGACCGGCTCGCCCCGCTCGGCGACGGCGTCTTCGCGAACCTGCTCTGGCAGGCGATCGTCGGCGCACGTCCGGCCTCCCGCGAGCGCCTGCACGCCTACGCCGAGAAGGCCTCCCGCGAGGCCGGCGACAGCACCACGTGGACCGAGCCCGACGAGGCCTTCGAGGAGCAGATGCACGCCCTCGTCGACGCCTCCTTCGACGACCCGGCCGTGGTCGCGGTGCTCGAGGCCCTCGACGAGCGGATCACCGCCGCCGGCTGGTTCAACGGCCTCGGCGAGAAGCTCGTCCAGATCACCGCCCCGGGCGTCCCCGACGTCTACCAGGGCACCGAGGCGTGGGACCGCTCGCTCGTCGACCCCGACAACCGCCGTCCCGTCGACTACGCCGAGCGCCGTCGGGTGCTCGCGATGCTCGACGGTCCGGACGAGGACGGCCCCGAGTCGCTCCCCGCGATCGACGCCGCGGCCGCGGCGAAGACCCTCGTCGTGAGCCGGGCGCTGCGCCTGCGCCGCGACCACCCGGAGCTGTTCACGCGCTACCTGCCCCTCGAGGCCAGCGGGACCGCCGCCGACCACGTGCTCGCCTTCGACCGCGGCGGCGCGGTCACGGTCGCCACCCGGCTCCCGCTGGGCCTGGAGGCCGTCGGCGGCTGGGCGGACACCCTCCTGCACGCGGTCCCCACCGAGCGCGTCGACCTGCTCACCGGCCGCCGCGTCCCGGCAGCCCGGGACATCCCGGTCGCCGAGCTCCTGGCCGACTACCCGGTGGCGCTCCTCGTGCCCGCCGACGTCGTCGACGGCGCCGGGCACGCCGCCCCCGACACCAGCACCCCCGCGACCGCACCCGCGGCCGCAGGCAGGGCCTCCAGCACGGACGCCCCGACCGACACCACCGAGACCGACGCGCAGGCCGAGGTCGACATCCTGGAGGGCCACGCATGACCGTTCCCGACCGCTACGGCGTCTGGGCACCCGAACCCGAGCGCGTGCGCCTCGTCGTCGACGGGACCGAGTACCCGCTGACCCGCGGCGACGACGACTGGTGGCGGACCGACGAGGTCCTGCCGGTCGTCGGCGCGCGCTACGGCTTCCGCATCGACGACGACGACGCCGTGCGCCCCGACCCGCGCAGCCGCTTCCAGCCGGAGGGCGTGCACGGCCCGTCCGAGGTCGTCGACCCGGGCCGGTTCGCCTGGACCGACGAGGCGTGGACCGGCCGACCGGTCCGCGGCGGCGTCGTGTACGAGATGCACGTCGGCACCTTCACCCCCGAGGGCACCCTCGACGCGGCCGCGGCCAAGCTCGAGCACCTCGTCGGCCTCGGCGTCGAGTTCGTCGAACTGCTGCCGGTCAACGGCGTCAACGGCGAGTGGAACTGGGGCTACGACGGGGTCGCCTGGTACGCCGTGCACGCCCCGTACGGCGGCCCGGACGCCTACGACCGCTTCGTCGACCGTGCCCACGCGCTCGGCCTCGGCGTCATCCAGGACGTCGTGTACAACCACCTCGGGCCGAGCGGCAACTACCTGCCGCTCTACGGGCCGTACCTCGTGCAGGGCCTGGCGAACACCTGGGGCGACTCGGTGAACGTCGAGGAGCCCGAGGTCCGTCGCTACGTGCTCGACAACGTGCGCATGTGGTTCCGCGACCACCACGTCGACGGGCTGCGGCTCGACGCCGTGCACGCGATCCGCGACACCTCCCGGCCGCACGTCCTGGCCGAGATGGCGAGCGAGACCGACGCGTACTCGGCGTTCACCGGCAAGCCGCTCTCGCTCGTCGCCGAGTCGGACCTCAACGACCCGGTGATGTTCCGGCCGCGCGAGGCCGCCGGCTACGGGCTCGCCGGGCAGTGGTCGGACGACTTCCACCACGCGGTCCACGTCGCGGTCACCGGCGAGACGAACGGCTACTACGCCGACTTCGCTCCGCTGTCGGCGCTGGCGAAGGTCCTCGAGCAGGGCTTCTTCCACGACGGCACGTGGTCGTCCTTCCGCGGTGCGCGCCACGGCCGCCCGATCGACCGCGGCACCTCCCCCACGACGGCGCTCGTGGTCGCGAACCAGAACCACGACCAGATCGGCAACCGCGCCGCCGGTGACCGGCTCGCGGCGACCGTGTCGGACGAGGGGCTCGTCATCGCGGCGACCCTGACGCTGCTCGGCCCGTTCACGCCGATGCTGTTCATGGGCGAGGAGTTCGCCGCGACGACGCCGTGGCAGTTCTTCACGTCGCACCCGGAGCCGGAGCTCGGCAAGGTCACCGCCGAGGGCCGCATCAAGGAGTTCGCCGAGCACGGCTGGGACGAGTCGACCGTGCCGGACCCGCAGGACCCGACGACGTTCACGAACTCGAAGCTCGACTGGGCGGACGTCGACTCCGAGCGCGGCGCCACGATCCTGAACGCCTACCGCGTGCTCGTCGCGCTCCGCCGGACCGACGAGGCCTTCGTCGACCACCGGTACGAGGCGAACGCCGTGCGCTTCAGCGAGGACGAGCGCTGGGTCGTGCTGACGCGCGGCCTGCTCGGCCCGACCGCGGACCCCGTGCACGTGGTCGTCCACCTGTCGGACGACACCGTCGAGGTGCCGCTGCCCGGCGCCGCCGGCGAGGTGCTCTTCGCCTTCGGCGACGTCGAGTTCGACACCGACGCGGCCCGCTTCGCAGGGCGGGGAGTCCTCGTCCTGCGCTGAGCACGACGCTCCCCCTCCCGCTCCCCCTCCCCCTCATCGAGGGAGCAGAAGACGTCGAGTCGGCA
>JASCOJ010000148.1 GCA_029959645.1 Microbacteriaceae bacterium PS02332
CCGGCCGGGCACCGCGTGCCGCCGCCCCGACCCGGGCACCCCGTGGCGCGACGCGTCCTCCGCGCCGCGGGCCGGCGCCGAAGGTCGACCGGGCCACCCGGCACATCGCGCGCACCGCGCCGAGCACCGCCCCGTCGTCCGGTGCGTCCTTCCGCCGGACCGCTTCGCGCGTGACGGTCGTCGGCTCGTTGCTCTTCGCCGCCGGGCTCGTCGTCTCGACCTCGTTGCCCGCACAGGCGCTCTACGTGCCGGAGACCGGCACCGCGACCGTGCGCTCCGCCGAGCAGGGGGCCGTGCAGTCGCTCTCCGTCGGTGACGCCGTCGCCGGACCGGTCGACCGCGACGCCTACACCGTCTCCGAGGCGGCGAAGGTGCCGACGGTCGCCAGCCCCGACTCCGCGGTGACCGGTTCCGTCGGCGGCGACATCCGTTGGCCGTTCCCGACCACCGTCCCGATCTCGTCCGGGTTCGGCGCTCGGCAGGTCGCCGGCTGCTCCTTCTGCTCCACGTTCCACCAGGGCGTCGACTTCGCCCCGGGTCGGGGTACCCCGATCCACTCCGTGGCGGCCGGCAAGGTCATCAAGGTGCAGGCGGACGACGGCGGGTTCGGCAACGACGTCTGGGTGCAGCACGACGTCGACGGCAAGCAGTTCGTCAGCGTGTACGGGCACATGCAGGACAACTCCTTCATGGTCACGCAGGGCCAGCAGGTCGCCGCGGGTGACGAGCTCGGTCTGGTCGGCAGCACGGGCAACTCGACCGGGCCGCACCTGCACCTCGAGATCCACATCAACGGCATCCCGGTGGACCCGCTGGCGTGGCTCACGGCCAACGTCGACTGACGAGGACAGCGCGGCGCGCCCGGGCGTCACGGCCGGTGCCGGACCACCCTCGGGGTTCTGCTATCCTCGTGTGGTGCCGCTCGCGGTACACGCCCCGATAGCTCAGTGGTAGAGCACTTCCATGGTAAGGAAGGGGTCGTCAGTTCAATCCTGACTCGGGGCTCCGACCCGGCGTGCATGCAGCGCCGGATCTCTGGCGGGGTAGCTCAGTTGGTTAGAGCACACGGCTCATAATCGTGGTGTCGCGGGTTCAAGTCCCGCCCTCGCTACCGCAAGCCCGGCGCAACAGCGCCGGGCTTTCGTCGTTCCCGGTGCCGGTCGTCCGCGGTCAGCGGTCGCCGAGGGGGATGCCGGACGTGTCGACGCGGTCCGTCCGACCGCGGAGGAGCCCGGCGCCCTGCAGCGCCCCCTCCACCACGCCGGACGTCCGGCGCCACGACTCCCGCTTCCGGGCGATGCCGATCGCGCCCCCGGCGACCGCCGTTCCGTGGGCGGTGTGCCGCAGCGTCAACACCGTGCGGCCGGCCGCGGAGGCCACGTCGAGCTCGTAGCGCCGGTACTCCCGCGCCGGGTGCACGAGCGCCCCGAGCAGCGCGGTGAGGAAGCGGCTGCCGCAGGTCGCGGTGATGCGGTCCGCCTCGGCGTGCACGTGGTGCCCGGCACCGCGTAGTCCGGCAGTGACCGCCTCGACGGCCGCGCGTCGGTCGTGCTCGAGGACCGTGAACTCGGTCGTCGTCTCCATCGCGTGCCCCCGCCGCTCGCGGACCGACCCCCGGCCCGCGAGCGTCAGCATAGCCGGTGCATGCACACGCACACACCGGCGCGGTCGGGGCACCTCGGTAGACTGCGACCGTGTCAGTGAACCCCGAGCTCGTCGGCAGGACGTTCCCGCCGGCCCAGCCCTACCTGGTCGGTCGCGAGAAGGTGCGCGAGTTCGCCCGTGCCGTCTTCGCCACGAACCCGGTCCACTCCGACCCCGAGGCGGCCCGCGCCGCCGGGTACGCGGACGTCGTCGCGCCGGCGACCTTCGCCGTGGTCGTGCAGGAGGCCACGCTCGCCCAGCTGCTCGCCGAGCCGGACGCGGGCATCGACTTCTCCCGGGTCGTGCACGGTGAGCAGCAGTTCGTGTACGCCCGGCCGATCGTCGCCGGCGACGAACTCACGGCGACCCTCACCGTCACGAGCGTGAAGTCGCTCGGCGGCAACGCGATGGTGACCGCCGAGTCCGCCGTCGCCGACGCGGACGGCGCGCACGTCGTCACCGCGACCTCCACCCTGGTCGTCCGAGGAGATGCCGCATGACCGACACCACCGCCCCGCTCGAGGTCGGCGCCGTCGTCGCCGAGCGCGAGGTGCACCTCACCCGTGACGCCCTCGTCCGCTACGCCGGCGCGTCCGGGGACTTCAACCCGATCCACTACCGCGACGACGTCGCCGCCGCCGTCGGCCTGCCCGGGGTCCTCGCGCACGGCATGCTCACCATGGGTCTGGCGGTGCAGCCGGTGTCCGAGTGGCTCGGCGACCGCGGCTGGGTGGCGTCCTACGGCGTCCGGTTCACCCGCCCCGTCGTCGTCGACCCCGAGCAGGGCGCGACCGTGACCGTCGTCGCGGTGGTCGGCACCCTCGACGACGCCGGCCGTCCGCAGCGCATCGACCTCACCGTGACGGCCGCCGGGCAGACCGTGCTCGGCAAGGCCCGCGTCACCGTGGCCTTCCGCTGACCGTGGCGGACACCACGCTCGCCGAGCTCACGACGCTCCGGGTCGGCGGTCCCGTCGGCCGCCTGCTCGTGGCGGAGACCACCGAGGAGCTCGTCGAGCACGTCCGCGACGCATGGGACGACGAGGACGACTGGCTCGTCGTCGGCGGCGGCAGCAACCTGCTCGTCGCCGACGAGGGCTTCCCGGGCACCGTCGTGCTCACGCGGACGCGCGGGGTGACCGCCGAGCCCGTCGCCGACGGCGTCCGCGTCCGCGTCGCCGCGGGTGAGCCGTGGGACCCGTTCGTCGCCACCACCGTCGAGCGCGGGTGGACCGGTCTGGAGGCCCTGAGCGGCATCCCGGGCACGGTGGGCGCCTCCCCGGTGCAGAACATCGGCGCCTACGGCGTCGAGTTGTCGGACGTGCTCACCGCGGTCGAGTTCCTCGACGCCGACACCGGGGAGCGCGCGTGGGTCGACGCGGGCGACCTGGCCCTCGGCTACCGCACGAGCGCGCTGAAGCACGGACGACGCGGGGTCGTGCTCACCGTCGAGTTCGCGCTCGGCACCGCGACCGACGACGGCGTGCCGGTGCGCTACGCCCAGCTGGCGGGGTCGCTGGGCGTCGCGCTCGGTACCCGGGTCGCCCCCGCCGTCGTGCGCGCCGAGGTGCTGCGGCTGCGCGGGTCGAAGGGCATGGTGATCGACGACGCCGACCCGGACACCTGGAGCGCGGGCTCGTTCTTCACGAACCCGATCGTCTCGCCGGTGTTCGCCGAGACCATGCCGACGGACGCCCCGCGCTGGCCCGCGGGGGAGGACGTCAAGCTCAGCGCCGCCTGGCTCATCGAGCACGCGGGCGTGCACCGCGGGTACGCCGTGCCGGGGTCGCACGCCGGGATCTCCTCGAAGCACACCCTCGCCCTCACGAACCGCGGGGGAGCGACCGCGGCGGAGGTGGCCGAACTCGCGCGCTACGTGCAGCTCACCGTGGCGAACCGCTTCGGCGTCACGCTCGTGCCCGAGCCCGTGGTGGTCGGCGACCTGCTGGCCTGACGCGCGGCGTCGCGCCCCGGGAACGACATCGCGCCCCGTGGGGCCGGGGCGCGATGTGCGGAGCGGGGCGCGACGCGGGCGCCGGTCAGCCGAAGAAGCGAGCCAACCGGGCGACGCCCTCGGCGATGTCGTCGTCCCCGAGGGCGTACGACAGCCGGAGGTAGCCGGAAGGACCGAAGGCCTCACCGGGCACGACCGCGACCTCGGCGTGCTCGAGGACCAGGTCCGCGAGCTCGAGCGTCGTGGTCGGCGTCGAGCCGGCCCACTCGCGGCCGAGCAGCGCCGTGACGTCCGGGTAGACGTAGAAGGCGCCCTGCGGCTCCGGCGTCCGGAAACCGGGGATCGCGTTGAGCCCGTCGACGATCGCGCGGCGACGGCGGTCGAAGGCCTCGCGCATGGCGGTCACGGGCTCCTGCGGGCCGGTGAGCGCGGCGATCGCGGCGCGCTGCGACACGTTCGAGACGTTCGACGACAGGTGCGACTGCAGGTTCGACGCGGCGGCGACGGCGTCGGCGGGGCCGATGAACCACCCGACCCGCCAGCCGGTCATCGCGTACGTCTTGGCGACCCCGTTGACGAGGATCGTGGTGTCGGCGAGGGCCGGGACCGCCTCGAGGACCCCGGTGAACCGGACGCCGTCGTAGACGAGGTCCTGGTAGATCTCGTCGCTGATCACCCAGATGCCGTGCTCGAGGGCCCATTCCCCGATCGCGCGGGTCTGCTCCGCGGAGTACACGGCACCGGTCGGGTTCGAGGGTGAGCAGAACAGCAGCGCCTTCGTCTGCGGTGTCCGCGCGGCCTCGAGCTGCTCGACCGTCACGAGGTAGTCCTGGTCACTGCCGGCGAAGACCTCGACCGGGGTGCCGCCGGCCAGCCGGATCGCCTCCGGGTAGGTCGTCCAGTACGGCGCCGGGAGCAGGACCTCGTCGCCGGCGTCGACGATCGTCTGGAAGGCCTGGTAGACCGCCTGCTTGCCGCCGTTCGTCACGATGACCTGCGACGGCTCCACGGCGACGCCGGACTCGCGGGCGGTCTTGTCGGCGATCGCCCGCTTGAGCTCCGGGAGGCCCGTGGCCGGCGTGTAGCGGTGGTTCGCCGGGTCCTGCGCGGCGGCGACCGCGGCCTCCACCACGTGTGCCGGCGTCGCGAAGTCGGGCTCGCCGGCGGCGAAGGAGATGACCGGGCGTCCGGCGGCCTTCAGCGCCTTGGCCTTCGCATCCACCTTGAGCGTGGCGGACTCCGCGATCGCGGCGATCCGGGAGGCGATGCGCGGGCGGTCGGCGGCGCGGGTCGGAGTCGGAGGGACGGTGGGCTCGGGGGCGGCGGCTTCGGTGCTCACGGGGTCAGCCTACCGGCGCGCCGCGCCCGGACACGGGTCGAGTGGACACCGTGTGACCGTCTCCCGTACACTCGTCTGCGGTGCTCACGACCGTCTGATGACGGATGTGCAGACCCGGGAACCGGTATCGGTTCCTGAAGGGCGGTGGCTCAATTGGTAGAGCAGCGGTCTCCAAAACCGCAGGTTGCAGGTTCAAGTCCTGTCCGCCCTGCAGATCGGGAAGGGTTCACGTGGCGAGCAACGAGGTGGAGACGACGGCAGACGACGTCGTTGCCCAGGCGAAGGTCGACCGCGCCAAGCGCCGCGGTCCCGTCGCAGCGGTCGCACTGTTCATCCGGCAGGTCATCGGCGAGCTCCGCAAGGTCGTCACCCCGACCCGCAAGGAGCTCTTCAACTACACGGGCGTCGTGCTGGTGTTCGTCGTCGTGATGATGGTCCTCGTCTCGATCCTCGACTTCGCGTTCGGCACCGCCGTGGGCTACGTCTTCGGCAACGGCCCCACGGCCTGAGTGCACCGCCCGCCCGACCGTTCCGGCCGGGCTCGGTCGGCATCGCCGGTCAGGTCGTCCCGGTCCGTGGCGGGTACGGTCGTCCGGAGACGGTGACCACCGGCCCGCCGGGCCTCCAGCGCGATCCGGACCTGCGCACCACGACCCGCACCACCGAACGGAAAGAACCGACTGTGTCTGACTACTCCCGCGACGACATCGACCTCGCGACCGCTGCCGAGCAGTCCTCCGAGGTCGAGGAGAACCAGGAAGGCGACGTCGAGACGGGCGAAGTCCGTTCGGCCGAGTCCGCCGAGGAGCGTGCCATCACGGTCGAGGACGAGGACGACGAGTCCCTCGGCCTGAGCAGCGAGCCGGACGACGGCGTCGTGGCCGCCGACGTGGACGAGACGCTCCAGGCCCTCGCCGAGGCGCGTGACCCCGAGGCCGACGCGATCGTCGACGACGCGCTCGAGGTCCACACCCCCGACGAGGCCGAGGCCGCCGTCGAGGCGGTCGAGGACGAAGAGGAGTCTGAGCTCGACGAGGAGACGGCAGCCGAGGCGAACGAGACCCTCGTCGCCGAGGAGTCCGCGGACAGCCTCGGCACGATCGCGCCGGAGTCCGAGACCGACCTGGCCGACGACGCCGAGGTGACCACCACGGTCGAGGGCGACGAGGACGAGCCCGTCGAGGCCGACCCGTACGACGCCTTCAAGGCCGAGCTCCGGATGAAGCCGGGCAAGTGGTACGTCATCCACTCCTACGCGGGCTTCGAGCGCCGCGTGAAGGCGAACATCGAGAACCGCATGGTCTCGATGTCGATGGAGGACGCGATCTACCAGGCCGAGGTCCCGATGGAGGACGTCGTCGAGATCAAGAACGGGCAGCGCAAGCTCGTCACCCGCGTGCGGATCCCCGGGTACGTGCTCGTCCGCATGGACCTCAACGAGGACTCGTGGTCCGTCGTCCGGCACACCCCGGGCGTGACCGGCTTCGTCGGCAACGCGCACAACCCGACGCCGCTGCGCTTCGACGAGGCGTTCGGCATGCTCAAGTCGCTCGTGCAGGTCGCCGAGGTCGCACCGAGCAAGGGCGGCTCGAAGTCCGGTGGCGCCGCCCAGGCCCAGCCGCAGGCCGAGGTCGACTTCGAGGTCGGCGAGACGATCACCATCAAGGAGGGCTCGTTCGCGGGTCTGCCGGGGTCGATCTCGGAGATCAAGCCGGAGAGCGGCAAGCTCACCGTGCTCGTCTCGCTCTTCGAACGTGAGACGCCGGTCGAGCTCAGCTTCGACCAGGTCACCAAGCTCTAGCGAGCATCCACTAGACTGTCCGAGTTTGGGCCCGCGCGTTCCGCGTGACGGGTCCGCCACCGCGGTCCGGACCCACCGGAGACGCGGGAGAGTGCACGGATCCCCGTGCGTTCGATCCCAGGAGGAAACGGAACATGGCACCGAAGAAGAAGGTCACGGGCCTGATCAAGCTGCAGATCAACGCGGGCGCCGCCAACCCGGCACCGCCGATCGGTCCGGCGCTCGGTCAGCACGGCGTGAACATCATGGAGTTCTGCAAGGCGTACAACGCCCAGACCGAGTCGCAGCGCGGCAACGTCATCCCGGTGGAGATCACCGTCTACGAGGACCGTTCGTTCACGTTCATCCTCAAGACCCCGCCGGCCGCCGAGCTCATCAAGAAGGCCGCGGGTGTGAACAAGGGCTCCTCGACGCCCCACACGGTGAAGGCCGGACGCATCACGGCGGACCAGATCCGTCAGATCGCCGAGACCAAGCAGGCCGACCTGAACGCCAACGACATCGAGCAGGCGACGAAGATCATCGCCGGCACCGCTCGGTCGATGGGCATCACGGTCGAGGCCTGAGCCTCACCCTCCACACCTCAGCACGCACCGTGGGAGAGCCTCGCCGGCTCGTCAACCACGTATCTCGCAAGGAGACCACCATGGCGAAGAAGTCCAAGGCGTACCGCGCCGCGGCCGCGAAGATCGAGGCCGACAAGTTCTACACCCCGACCGAGGCCGTGGCCCTCGCCAAGGAGACCGGCTCTGCGAAGACCGACTCCACGGTCGAGGTCGCGCTGAAGCTCGGCGTGGACCCCCGCAAGGCGGACCAGATGGTCCGTGGCACGGTCATCCTGCCCCACGGCACCGGCAAGACCGCCCGCGTCATCGTCTTCGCGACGGGTGCAGCCGCTGAGGCCGCCATCGCCGCCGGCGCTGACGAGGTCGGTGGCGACGAGCTCATCGCCAAGGTCGCCGAGGGCTACACCTCGTTCGACTCCGCGGTGTCGACGCCGGAGCTCATGGGCAAGGTCGGTCGTCTCGGCAAGGTGCTCGGCCCGCGTGGCCTCATGCCCAACCCGAAGACCGGCACCGTGACCCCGAACGTGGCGCAGGCCGTGAACGAGATCAAGGGCGGCAAGATCGAGTTCCGCGTCGACAAGCACTCCAACGTGCACTTCGTCGTCGGCAAGGCCTCGTTCACGCCGGAGCAGCTCGACGAGAACATCACGGCTGCGCTCGACGAGATCGTCCGCCTCAAGCCGAGCGCTGCCAAGGGCCGCTACATCATGAAGGGCGCCGTCTCGACGACCTTCGGCCCCGGCATCCCGCTGGACGTCAACGTCTTCTGATCCCGATCAGCAGCGGATCGCACTGATCCACTCCGAAGGCCCCCCCCCGGTGCGGGGGGGGGCGGGCGGGGTTCCCCGGGGGCTCCCGGCGCGCGACCGGGGGGCCGCGGGGGG
>JASCOJ010000149.1 GCA_029959645.1 Microbacteriaceae bacterium PS02332
CCGCGGGGGGGGGGCCCGCGGGGGGGGGGGGGGGGGGGGGGGGGGGGGGGGGCCCCCCCCCCCCCCCTCCGCTCCGCTCCGCTCCGCTGGGTCAGCGGCTGGTCGCGCGGCCGACCGCCACCCAGCCGAGCCGACGGACGGTCTCGTGGTTCCGGAGCCAGATGCCCGGCTGCGCGATGAACCCGGGGACCAGGGTGCCCGGCCCCTCGACGGGGTTCTCCCGCAGGGTGACCCGGCAGCCGCGCGGGTGCGGTTCGACCTCGACCTCGACGCGCGCCTCGCCGACGGGCCAGCCGCGGGCCTGGATCACCATGCGGCGCGGTTCCTCCCACGTGAGCATCGACGTCGTGTCGTTGATGACGAACGGCCAGATGCCGAACGAGTGGTGGATGCGGCTGCCGACGGCGGGCCAGGCGCGCTCTTCGCCGCGCATCCGGGACGCGCCGACGACCCAGGTCGGGTAGAGCCAGCCGTCGCGGAGGACGTCGAACACGTCCTCCGGTGTGCAGTGCAGGATGCGGGTGTTCTTCGCCATGCGGTCAGCTCCTCGGGGCCAGGTCGACGTCCACCGGCAGACCGTACGTGTGCCGGAGCGCGCTCTTCGCCGCGTGCCAGCCTGCCATGCCGTGCACGCCGGGACCGGGAGCCGCGGACTCCGACGCCAGGTACATCCCGCCGCCCATGCGCCACGGGTCCGAGCTGATCACGGGCCGCTTCACGAGCTGCCAGAAGGTCGCGGCGCCGGCGGCGATGTCCCCGCCGACGTAGTTCGGGTTGTACTGCTCCATCTCGACCGCGGTCCGGCTGCTCGTCGCCAGGATCGTGTCCCGGAAGCCGGGGGCGAAGCGCTCGATCTGGCGGGTGATCGCCTCCTGCTGGTCGACGTCCGACCCCGCCGGCACGTGCGCGTACGCCCAGAAGACGTGCTTGCCCTCGGGCGCCCGGCTCGGGTCGACGACGGTCGGCTCGGACCCGAGCACGTAGGGCCGGTCCGCGTGTCGCCCGGCTGCGACGGCCGCCTCGGCCTCGGCGATCTGGCCGCGGGTGCCGCCGATGTGCACGGTGCCGGACCGGCGGAGTTCCGCGTTGGTCCACGGCACCGGCTCGGACAGGGCGAAGTCGACCTTCGCGGCGGCGTTGCCGAACCGGAAGCGCCGCAGGGCACCGCGCTTCGGCGCCGGGAGCTGGTCGCCGGCGATCCGGAGCATGCCCGGGACGCTCGTGTCGAAGAAGACCGCCTTGGCTGGTGTCAGGTCGGCGAGCGAGTGCACCTCGCGACCGGTCTCGATCGTGCCGCCGTGCGCGACGAGGTCCGCGGCGAGCGCGTCGACGATCGCCTGGCTGCCCCCGATCGGTACCGGCCAGCCACGGGCGTGCGCGTACACGCCGAGGGAGAGCGCGGCGGCGGCGGTCGCGAGCGAGGGCACGCGCTGGATCGAGTGCGCGGCGACCCCGGTGAGCATCGCGGGGGCGACCTCCCCGCGGAACCGTGCGTTCCAGGCGCGGCTGCCCTGCTCGAGGGCGCGGAGGCCGAACCGGGCGACCGTGATCGGGTGGCGGGGCACGTGCAGGAGGGCGTCCGTGGCGAAGTCGGAGACCTCGTCGGCGTGCCGGGCCAGGGGCGCCATGAGCTGGCGGAAGGCACGGCCGTCGATGCCGAGGGCGTCGGCGGTACGGTCGATGTCCCGGTACGCGATGCCCGCGCGGCCGCCGTCGAGCGGGTGGCCGTACTGGACCTCGGGCAGGCGGAGCTCGATGCGCTCCTCCATCCGGAAGGCCCGGAAGAACTCGGACTGCAGCGCCATCGGGTGCACGGCCGAGCAGACGTCGTGCAGGAAACCCGGCAGGGTCAGCTCGGAGGTCCGGGCGCCACCGCCGATGGTCTCGTTGCGCTCGACGACCTCGACGCTCAGCCCGGCGCGGGCGAGCGTCACCGCCGCGGCGAGTCCGTTGGGTCCTGCTCCGACGACGACCGCATCCACCATGGGGCGAGCCTACGAGCCGCGGGCTGGGCAGGGTGTCGGACTGGAGGCACGCCGTGCGCGAGCGGGCGGTGTCAGCTCCGCGCCGTGTCGGCTCCGGCCGGGTCGCTGCCGTCGTCGTCGGAGTCGGCGTCGGTCGGCTCGTCGGGGTCGACCGGCTCGGCCACGTCGGCGTCCACCGGGTGCTCGGCGAGCAGCGCGGCGAAGTCCTCGTCGAGGAGCTGCTGCAGCCGGTCGTCGCGGCCGACCTCGTAGTCGTCGGTGGGTCGTTGTGCCCAGCCGAGGCGGCCGACGACGGTCGTGCCGATGTCGTCCCATGCCCGGGCCCGGGCGGCGAGGACGATGCCGTCGACGAAGTTCTGGTCGGACCGACGGGCGTCGAGCCGGGCGGCGAGTTCCTCGTAGGTGGCCTCGCGCGTCCGGAGCTTCAGGTCGTCGCCGCGCTTGTAGTCGTGCTGGTGCTGGGAGCGCCCGCGCTGTTTGCTCGAGGTCGAGCGGATCTCGCGCATCCGGGCGGCGTCCCCGCGCTGCTCCTCCGCCATCCGGTGCAGTTCCTCACGCACGGTCTCGGCGACGAGCGCGTGGTCGAAGTACCCCTGGTCGCGGAGCGCGGTCGTGATGATGCGGTTCGCCACCGCGACGGTCACCGCCGCCCTGGCGATGAGGAACCCCTCGTCCACCGCACGGCGGAGTTCGACCTGGCTGACGGGGTGGTCGCGCACGTCGGGCTTGCGTCGTCCGAACAGGGCCATGCCCCGACGATACCGGCGTCGGGGTGGGGTCCGCCCAGCGGTGGACCCGGATCAGCGTCGGGAGGGACGACCCGGCCCACCGCCGTCCGTAGCGTCGTCGACATGGACATCCAGACCGCATCCCAGCGCACCGGGCTCGGCACCGCGAGCCTCGTCCTCGGCATCTGTTCCCTGCTCGCCGGGTGGACCTTCCTGGCCCCGGTCGTCGGCCTCTGCCTCGGCATCGCGTCACGGGGACGTGAGCCGGCCGCCCGTGGTCGCGCGGGCTGGGGCATCCTGCTCAACGTCGTCGCGCTCGCGGTCTGGATCCTGCTCGCGGTCGCCGCGGCCGCGTTCGGCACCCTGGCCGTCTGGCAGCAGGCCGTCGGACACTGACGGTCGTCGTCGGACACCGCCGGGCCGTCGCCGGTGCCGGACGGCGCCTACTCGTAGCGCAGGGCCTCGATGGGGTTCTGCCGTGCCGCGCGCCGCGCCGGGAGTGTGCCGGCGAGGAACGCGATGAGCATGACGACGAGCACGACGGTGACCACCGAGGACGGCGCGAACTGCAGGATGTGCAGCCCGGGCAGGTCCTGCAGCACCGACCCCGCGAGCACGTCCGAGACGACCGTGCCGACCCCGATCGCCGCACCCGCGCCGATCGCACTGCCCAGGAAGCCGATGAACACGGCCTCGAGCGAGAACAGCGTGTAGACCTTCCCGCCGCTCATGCCCATCGCCTTCATCAGGCCGATCTCCCGGGTGCGCTCCTGCACGCTCATGAGCAGCGTGTTGACGATGCCGAACCCGGCCGCGACGAGGGCGATGACCGCGAACGCGTTGAGCACCCCGACGATGCCGTTGATGACTGTCTGGAACTGGCCGAGCTGGTCCTGGATCGTCTGCCCCGTGTAACCGTCCGCCGACAACCGGTCCTTGACGGTCGTCACGGAGGCGCCCGGGTCGAGGGTCGCCGTGGCGCTCGCGTACGAGGTGGCGATGGACGCCGGCTTCCCGGTCTCCTGCGCGGCCTGCATCGCGTCGGTCAGAGCGGCGTTCGCCCCGGCACCGCCGCCGAAGAGCGACGTGTTCTGCACGCCGACGACCGTCGCGGTCAGCGTGTGCTCGGTGCCCTGGTAGTCGTCGACGGCGAACGTGAGCTGCTTCCCCACCGCGGCGGTCGCGCTCCCGAGTCCGAGGTCGCGGAGGTCGTCCGTCGGCAGGATGACCTGGTTGGCCCGGCTGTCGTCGTCGAGCTGCTTCCCCGCTGCGAGGTCGGCACGGAGTTCCCCGGCGTTGGCCGACAGGGTGACGACGTACTTCCCGCCGTCGCCGTGCTCGGCGTACTTCGGGCTGAGGGCCACCGCCGGTCGGACGCTGCGGATGCCCGCGGTGCCGCGGACGGCGTCGACGTCGGCCTGGGACAGGTACCCGAACGAGGCCGGACCGCGGTTCACGCTCTGGGTCGAGGCGTCCGGGTCGTACTTCGCCGGGCCGCTGTCGGTCGACTGCTCGACGGCCTTCGTGACGGTCAACGAACCGCTGTCGCCGATCGAGGCGACCTGCCCGTCGATGTAGTTGCCGACACCCGTGCCGATCGCCGAGGTCAGGGTGATGGTGAACGCGCCGATGAAGATCGCGATGACCGTGAGCGTGGTGCGGAGCTTCGACCGGAAGGTGTTGCCGACGGCCGTGCGGAGGAGGTCGAGGAGGTTCATCAGGCGGTGTGCCTTCCGTGCTCGGGGGTCGGTCCACCGACGGCGTCGGCCACCACCAGTCCGTCGCGGACGCTGACGCTGCGGTCGCACCGGGCGGCGAGCTCCTCGTCGTGGGTGACCACGACGAGCGTGATGCCCCGCTCGCGCTGCAGTCCGAACAGGAGGTCCTCGACCGCCTCGCCCGTGGTCGTGTCGAGGTTGCCGGTGGGCTCGTCCGCGAAGATGACGCTCGGGTCCCCCACGAGCGCCCGGGCGATGACGACGCGCTGCTTCTGCCCGCCGGACAGGTCGTTCGCGTCGTTCTTCGCCTTGTCCGCCAGGCCGAGGGACTCGAGTGCCGCCATCCCGCGACGCTTCCGCTCGGCCCCGGGGACGCCGGCGATCTTCAGCGGGAGCACGACGTTGTCGAGCACGGAGGTCTTCGGCGTCAGGAAGAACTGCTGGAAGACGAAGCCGAACGTGTCGTTCCGCGCGCGGTTCACCTGGCGGGCGCTCAGCGTCGCGGCGTCGGTGCCCTCGAGCAGCACCTGGCCGCTGGAGGGCTTGTCGAGCAGCGCGAGCAGGTGCATCAGCGTGGACTTGCCGGAGCCGGACTTGCCGACGATGGCCAGGCTCTCGCCCGGGTGCACCGCGAGCGACACCCCCTTCAGCGCGTCGAACCGCGTGGAGCCGCGGCCGTAGGTCCTGGTGAGGTCGCGGACCTCGAGCACGGGAGTGGTCATGGCCCGAGCGTACTGTCCGGTGCACGAATGCAAGTTTGCGTTTCCTGTAGATCATGTGACGTTCCGGTTACCGTCGGAGCCATGCACGACAGCACTCCCCCCGGCGTCCTGGGTCTCCGCGACCGGAAACGCATCGAGACGCGGGGCCGCATCGTCGACGCCGCGCGGTCACTCGCTCTCGAGCACGACATCGACCGGACCACGATCGAGGCGATCGCCGTGCGCGCCGACATCTCGCCGCGCACCTTCTTCAACTACTTCGACAGCAAGGAGGACGCGGTCCTCGGGCACACCGAGCTCGACCTGTCGGCGGAGACCCTCGCCGAGCACGTCGCCGCGGTCGCGGGACGACCGGCCGCGCGGGCCGTGGTCGACCTGGCGTTCCTCGTCTTCGGCGACACCTTCGGCGACGAGCGGGAGCGGCAGACCCGCAAGGAGGTCGTCGTGCGCTTCCCCCAGCTCATGCGCCGCCAGGTGAGCCGGATGACGACGGTCGCCGAGGCGATGACCGGCGCGGTGCGGACCCTCCTCGCGGGTGACCCGGCGTGGGGGCCGGAGGCGGCGACCCCGCAGGCCGCCGAGATGCTCCTCGGCATGGTGATGACGGCGCTCCGCAGTGCTGCCCGGCACGACCCGACCGAACCCGAGGTGGTCCGCGAGCGCGTCGTCGCGCTCCTGCAGGACACGGCCACGCGCATCGCGGCCGCCTGACCGGCCCCGGACGGACTGGAGGGGCCCCCCCCCGCCGGGGGGGGGGCGCCCCGCCGGGCCGGTGGGGAGCCTCCAGTCCGACACAGGTCGGGTCAGTGTCGGATCAGGCGGCGCCGTGGCTGACGCGGCTGCGGCGGGACAGCGAGTCGATGATCACCGCGAGGAGGAGCACAGCGCCGGTGATCATGTAGCGGATCGACGAGTCGAGGCTGAGCAGGGTCAGGCCGTTCGAGATCGACTGGATCACGATGATGCCGAGCAGCGCCGACCACGCGCTGCCGCGGCCGCCGAACAGGCTCGTCCCGCCGATGACCGCCGCGGCGATCGCGTTCAGGTTCGTGTCGCCCGCACCGGAGGACAGGCTCGCGGAGTTCAGGCGGGCGGCGGCGAGGAGACCGCCGATCGTCGCGAACAGCGAGGTGAGCATGAACACCGAGATGTAGATGCGGTTCACCCGGATGCCGGAGCGCCGGGCCGCCTCGACGTTGCCGCCGACCGCGAAGACCGAGCGGCCCCACCGGGTGCGCTTGAGCACGAAGTTCATGAGCACGACGAGCACGACGAACAGCACGAACGAGGTGCCGGTGCCGAAGTCGCGCGAGAGGTACCAGACCATCACGGCGAGCCCGACGAGCAGGGCGACGGACTTCGCGATCGTCAGGGACATCGCGCCGGTCGACAGCCCGGCGCGGCGACGCCGGGCGGCTCGACGGACCTCGGTGACGAACAGGCCGCCGGCGGCGATCGCGGCGAGCAGGTAGGCGAGCCACGGCGGCAGGTACGACGCCGAGGCGAACTGCACGATCGGCGAGTCGTACGGCAGGTTGATCGAGCCGTTCGGGCCGAGGATGAGCAGCTGCAGGCCGAGGAACCCGAGCAGGCCCGCGAGTGTGATGACGAAGCTCGGGACGCCGAACCGGGTGAACAGCAGCCCGTAGAGCAGACCGGCGGCGGCACCGACGGCGAGGGCGACGACGATCACGAGCCAGAGCGGCCACCCGAGTGACGTGAGCCCCTGGCCGAGGATCGCCGCGGCGAGCCCGCTCACGCTGCCCACGGAGAGGTCGATCTCGCCGAGGAGCAGGACGAGCACGATCCCGATGGCGATCGTGCCGACCGCGGCGCACTGCAGGGCGAGGTTCACGAGGTTGCCCGGGGACAGGAAGTCCGGCGACAGCGCCTGGAACACGGCCCAGATCACGATGAGCCCGACGACCACCGGCAGCGAGCCGATGTCGCCACCACGGACCCGGCGCACGAACGCCTTCGCGGCGCCGCCTATCCCCTGGTCGCGGAGGAGTCGCTCGTCCTGCAGGTCGGCGGCCGACGCCGTCGGGCTCGACGCGGTGAGGGTCTCGTCGGTCTTGCTCATGCGGGAGTCTCCTGCTCGGTCCGGGCCGCGGCGCGACGCGTGACGGCGTTGTCGGTCGCGCCCGTGATGGCCGCGATGATCTCCTCGTAGGAGACGTCGTCGATGCGGAAGGTGCCGTTGTTCCGACCGAGTCGCAGCACCGCGACCCGGTCGGCCACGGCCTGCACGTCGGCGAGGTTGTGGCTGATGAGGACGACGCCGAGCCCGCGCTCGCGGAGCCGCTCGACGAGGTTGAGCACCTCGGCGGTCTGCGCGACGCCGAGGGCGGCGGTCGGTTCGTCGAGGATGACGACCTGCGGGTCGCCGATCAGGGAGCGGGCGATCGCGACGGTCTGCCGCTGCCCACCAGACAGCGACGCGATCGGGATGCGCACCGACGGGATGCGCGCCGCGAGCTGCTGGAGGAGCTCCCACGAGCGGCGTTCCATCTCCTCCTCGTCGAGGAAGGGGTGTGCGATCTCCCGACCGAGGTAGAGGTTGGAGACGACGTCGAGGTTGTCGGCGAGCGCGAGGTCCTGGAAGACCGTGGCGATGCCGAGCGCCTGCGCCGCCGCCGGGTTCGGGACGGTGACCTCGTCGCCGTTGAACGTGATGGTGCCGCCGTCGGGCGTGTAGACGCCGGCGAGGATCTTCACGAACGTCGACTTGCCGGCGCCGTTGTCGCCGACGATGGCGACGACCTCGCCCGCGTACACGTCGAAGTCGATGTCGCTGAGGGCCTGGACGGCGCCGAACCGCTTGTCGATCCCGCGCAGGGACATGACCGGTTCGGCGGATGGGTGTGCTGCGGGTGACTCGGTGCTCACGGTGTCGTCCTCGATCTGCGTGCGTGCGGCCCGGTCCGTGTGGGCCGGGCGACCGGTCGCCCCGGCCCCCCCCCGGCCGGGGCCCCCCGGGGGGGGGGGTTGGAGCCGGCGGGGGGGGGCG
>JASCOJ010000014.1 GCA_029959645.1 Microbacteriaceae bacterium PS02332
CGCCTCGGCGACGCGCGAGAGCAGCTGCGCCGCGCGCGAGACGCTCGCGGCGCGCCGGACCCGACCGGGCGTGACCCGGTCGCCGATCGCGACGAGGAGGCCGGCGAGCGGCCCGAGCACGATCCGGACGCCGCGGACGAGTCCGCCGGTGACGCCGATGAACTGCTCGGCGTGGGCACGGCCGACGCTCCGCGGGCTCGAACCGACGAGGACGAACGACACCGCGGTCATGACGGCCGCCGAGACGATCAGGGCGACCCACCACGTGTCGAAGACGGTCACGAGCGCGATCGTCACGAGCACCGCCGCGGCGGTCTCGGCGAGCACGCGGAAGAAGTTCAGGGCGTTGACGTGGGCGCCGGGGTCGTCCGCGACCGCCTCGATGGCCCGGCGGCGGGAGCTCCCGCGGGCGATCTCCTCGAGGTCGGCGCGGGACAGCACGGACAACGCGGAGTCGGCGGCCGCGAGCAGGCCACCGAGGACCACCAGCACGAACGCCACCGCGAGCAGGACGGCGACGAGGAGCACCGGGCTCACCGCCCCCGACGCTGTGCGGCGAAGGCGGTGAGGATCTCGCCCTGCAGGCCGAACATCTCGGCCTTCTCGTCCGGCTCCGCGTGGTCGAACCCGAGCAGGTGCAGGATGCCGTGGCAGGTCAGCAGCAGGATCTCGTCGAGCGTCGAGTGCCCGGCGGTCTTCGCCTGCTCCTCGGCGACCTGCGGGCAGACGACGATGTCGCCGAGCAGCCCGGCGGGTGTCGGTTCGTCCTCGGTGCCGGGGCGGAGCTCGTCCATCGGGAAGCTCAGGACGTCCGTCGGACCCGGCTCGTCCATCCACCGGATGTGCAGCTGTTCCATCGCGCCCTCGTCGACGAAGACGATCGCGAGTTCCGCGTCCGCGTGCACGTGCATCGCGTCGAGCGCGAAGGCGGCGAGCCGCTGCACCGTCGCGCTGTCGACCTCGACGCCGGACTCGTTGTTGAGCTCGATGCTCACCGCTTGCCTCCTCGGGCCTGCTCGGCGAGGCGTTCCTCGTCGTAGACGGTGTACGCGTCGACGATCCGGCCGACCAAGGTGTGCCGCACGACGTCCTCGCTGCCGAGGCGGGCGAAGTGGATGTCCTCGACCGAGTCGAGGATCCGCGTGACGAGCCGGAGGCCCGAGACGTTGCCGGGCAGGTCGACCTGCGTGATGTCGCCGGTGATCACCATCTTCGAGCCGAAGCCGAGACGGGTCAGGAACATCTTCATCTGCTCGGGCGTGGTGTTCTGGGCCTCGTCGAGCACGACGAACGAGTCGTTCAGGGTGCGACCACGCATGTACGCGAGCGGGGCGACCTCGACCGTGCCGGCCGCGAGGAGCTTCGGCACGAGCTCGGGGTCCATCATCTCGTTGAGCGCGTCGTAGAGCGGCCGGAGGTACGGGTCGATCTTGTCGGTCAGGGTGCCGGGCAGGAAGCCGAGCCGCTCACCGGCCTCGACCGCCGGGCGGGTGAGGATGATCCGGGTCACCTCGCGGCGCTGGAGGGCCTGCACGGCCTTCGCCATCGCCAGGTAGGTCTTGCCGGTACCGGCGGGGCCGATCCCGAACGTGATCGTGTGCTCGTCGATCGCGTCGACGTAGGCCCGCTGCCCGTCCGTCTTGGGGCGCACGGACTTCCCGCGGCTGGACACGATCGGGGTGCCGAACGTGTCCGACGGCCGGCGGTCCTCGTCGAGGATCCGTGCCGAGGTCGGGACGTCGGCCTCACCGATGTCCTGGCCGCGGCGGACCATGCCGACGAGTTCGTCGACGAGGGACCGGGCGCGGACGACGTCGCGTTCCGGGCCGGTCAGGGTGACCTCGTTGCCCCGGACCAGGACCTGCACGCTCGGGTACTGGCGCTCAACGGTCCGCAGCAGGCGGTCCTGCGGGCCGAGCAGTTGCACCATGGCGATGCCGTCGACGGTGATGTGGTCGGTGGAGCTGGGCTCCGAGTCCGGGGTGGCTCCGGACGGGAGGGGTGCGTCAGCTGGCAAGGGTGCCTTCCTGCAGGTCGCCTGCGAGTACGTGCGCGTGCACGTGGAACACGGTCTGACCGGCGCGTTCGCCGGTGTTGAAGACGAGCCGGTACTGGCCGCCGGCACGCTCGTCGGCGATGCGCTGTGCGGTGGCGACCAGGTGCGCGAGCAGGTCGGGATCGCCGGCGGCGAGCTCGGTCACGGTCGCGTAGGCCTCGGTCTTCGGCACGACGAGGACGTGCACGGGGGCCTGCGGGGCGATGTCCTCGAAGGCGATCACCCGGTCGTCCTCGGCCACGATGGTGGCCGGGACCTCCCGCGCGACGATCTTCGTGAAGATGCTCGGCGTGCTGCTCATGCCCCCATCGTAGGACGCGCGACCGACGCCGGGCCGTCCCGTCGCCGCCGTGGGGGACGTCACCAGCGCCCGAGCCGCGCCAGCAGGACGGCCAGCGCCGCCGGGCCCGCGGTCGAGGTGCGCAGCACCGAGTCGCCGAGCCGGACGCGCACCGCGCCGGCGGCGGTCAGTCGGTCGAGCTCGGACGGGTCGATGCCGCCCTCGGGCCCGACGACGAGCGCGATCTCGTCGGTGTCCGCCGGTGGGTCCCAGGTCGCGAGCCGGGTGGTGGCGGTCGGGTCGAGCAACACCAGCGTGCGCCGCGCCTCCTCGCCGGCCGCGCCGGCGCCACCGGCGAGCTGGGCCGTCGTGACCGGAGGCACGACCACCGGGACGCGGGACCGGATCGCCTGCTTCGCGGCCTCCTGCGCGATCGCGGCCCAGCGCGCCCGGCCCTTCTCGACCTTCGCGCCGTCCCACCGGGCGACGCTCCGGGCAGCCGACCACGGGACCACCCGGTCGACGCCGATCTCGGTCGCCGCCTGCACGGCCATCTCGTCGCGCCCGCCCTTGGCGAGGGCCTGCACGAGCGTCAGCGACGGCCGGGGCGCCGGTTCGACCTCGACGGCCTCGACCGCCAGCTCGAGCGAGTCCTTGTCGACCGCGACGACCGCGCCGCGGACGACCGTGCCACGGCCGTCCGCGATCCGGAGCCGCTCGCCGACCCGCACGCGCGCGACCGTCACCGCGTGCCGGCCCTCGGGGCCGTCGAGGGTCACGGACCCGCCGACCGCGAGGTCGTCGAACCCGTCGACCAGGTAGAGCGAGGCCATCAGAAGTTGAAGAAGCGGTCGCGCAGCTTGCCGAACATGCCCTGCTGGAAGCGGGCGAGCTGCGGTGTGCCGCCCTTGTGCGACTTCGCGAGCTGTTCGACGAGCTGGCGCTCCTTGTGCGACAGCTTCGTCGGGGTGACGACCTGCACACCGACCTTGAGGTCCCCGCGCCCGGCGCCGCGGAGCTTCGTGACGCCGCGTTCCTTGATCACGAGCACGTCCGCGCTCTGCACGCCAGGACGGAGTTCGAGTTCGACCGGGCCGTCGAGCCCGTCGATGGTCGTGGTCGCGCCGAGGATCGCATCGGTCATCGGGACCTCGAGGGTGGCGAGCAGGTCGTCGCCGTCGCGGCTGAAGACGTCGTGGTGCCGGACGCGGACCTCGAGGTAGAGGTCACCGGCGGGACCACCGGCGGGACCGACCTCGCCCTGACCGGGCATCTGGAGCCGGAGGCCCGAGTCGACGCCGGCGGGCACGTCCACCGGGACGGTCCGGCGGGCACGGACGCGGCCCTGGCCCTGGCAGGTCGGGCAGGGGCTCGGGATGACGGTTCCGTAGCCGCGGCAGGTACCGCACGGCGCGCTCGTCACGACGTTGCCGAGGAGCGAGCGCACCTGGCGCTGGATGTGCCCGGAGCCGCCGCAGATGTCGCACGTGCGGGGGCTCGTGCCGGGGGCACAGCAGGAACCACCGCACGTCTCGCAGAGCACCGCGGTGTCGACCTCGAGGTCCTTGTGCGTGCCGAAGACGACCTCGTCGAGCTCGACCTCGAGGCGCAGCAGGGCGTCCTGCCCACGTTCGGCGCGGCTGCGCGGCCCGGTCCCCCGGCCGCCACCGCCACCGCCGCCGAAGAAGGCGTCGAAGATGTCGCTGAAGCCGCCGGCACCCCCGCCGAACTGGCCGTCCTGGGGACCGGCGTCGAATCGACGACGCTGCTCCGGGTCGCTCAGGACGTCGTACGCGTGCGTGACGTCCTTGAAGCGTTCGGCGGCGTCGGGGCTCGGGTTCACGTCGGGGTGCAGCTCACGCGCGAGCTTCCGGTAGGCCTTCTTGATCTCGGCTTCGGAGGCGTCGCGCTGGACACCGAGGACGTCGTAGTGGTCTGCCAAGTGTTCCTCAGTCAGGTGCGTGGGTGGGCGGGGAGGGGGAAGCGAGTGCTCAGCCGTCGCCGAGCAGGCGGGAGAGGTACCGGGCGACGGCGCGGACGGCGGCCATGTTCGAGCCGTAGTCCATGCGGGTGGGGCCGAGGACGCCGAGGCGGGCGATCTCGCCACCCGCGGCGACGTACCCGCCGGCGACGATGCTCGTCGCGTCGAGCCCGTACTGGGCGTTCTCGGCGCCGATGCGCGCCGCCACCGCGATGTCGTCGATCTGCATCTCGCCGAACAGCCGGAGCAGCGTCACCTGCTCCTCGATCGCCTCGAGCACGGGGAAGAGGCCGCCGGAGAAGTCCTGCTCACTCTTGGCGAGGTTGGCGGCGCCGGCCATGAGGAGGCGGTCCTGCCGGTTCGCGGCGATCTGCTCGACGAGGGTCGCGACGACGACACCGGCGAGCGTCTGCAGCTCGGGACGGAGTCGCCCGGGCAGCTCCCGGAGGAGCCGGGGGGCGTCGTGCAGGAGCCGGCCGACGGTCGCGCCGTTCAGGGCGGTCCGCAGCTCCGCGAGCGCGGACTCGTCGAGCGTGACGTCCGTCTCGACCACGCGCTGCTCGACCCGTGCGGTGTCGGTGATGAGCACCACCATGAGCCGGGTGTCCCCGAGCCGGACGAGCTCGACGTGCTGGACGCGGGCGTGTCCCATCGTCGGGTACTGCACGAGGGCGACCTGGTTCGTCAGCTGGCTGAGCAGCCGGACCGTGCGGGTCAGGACGTCGTCGAGGTCGCCGGACGCGCCGAGGAAGGTCTCGATCGCCTGCCGCTGCGCGCTGCTCAGCGGGCGCGCCGCCGCGAGGTGATCGACGAACACCCGGTAGCCCTTGTCGGTCGGCACGCGACCGGACGACGTGTGCGGGGCGATGATGAGCTGCTCGTCCTCGAGCTGGGCCATGTCGTTGCGGATCGTCGCGGCACTGACCCCGAAGGCGTGGCGCTCGACGATGGTCTTCGAACCGACGGGCTCCCGCGACGCGACGTAGTCGCGCACGATGGCCTTGAGGACCTCGAGGCTCCGTTCGCTGACCATCGATCCCTCCGCTCGTGTCGATCCGTCCGGCTGGCACTCTCACATGCCGAGTGCTGATCCTACGCCCGACCGCCGACGGGACGGGACTTCTCCACCACGGTCTCGGTACGCTGCGGGCATGAGCGACGGACGTGGACCCGGTGCCCCGGGCGACCAGTACCCGGGCGGGCAGTACCCGGGCGGGCAGTACGCCGGTGGGCAGCAGCCCGGGCAGCAGTACCCGACCGGCTGGCAGCCCCCGCAGCCGATGCGCCCCGAGGACCAGCGCCTCTGGGCGACCCTGACGCACATCGGCGGGGTCTTCTCGTCGATCATCGTGCCCCTCGTCGCGTACCTGGTGCTCCGCGACCGCGGCGAGTTCGTCCGGCAGCACGCCCGCGCCGCACTCAACTTCCACATCACCGCCGCGATCGCCAGCGTCGTCGCGAGCATCCTGACGGTCGTCCTCATCGGGTTCGTCCTGCTCCCGGTGATCGCGGTCCTGGTCGTCGTCTTCGCGGTGATGGCCGCGGTCGCCGCGAACCAGGGGCAGTTCTACCGGTACCCGCTCACGATCGAGTTCGTGAAGCAGTAGCGAGCACGACCGTCAGTCGAGGAGGTCGCGGACGACCGCGTCCGCGAGCAGCCGCCCGGACATCGTCAGCTCGATCGAGCCCCGTACGGCGGCGGCGCCGTCCACGAGACCCCGTGCGATGAGGCCGGCGACGCGGCCCCGGGCCTCCCGGCGGAGCTCGTCGGTGCGGAGTTCGCCGCGGACACGCGCGGCCAGGAGCACCCGCTCGACGTAGCGGGTCTCGTCGTCGAGGGTCTCCCGGCCCGCCGCCGGGGACACGCCCTCGAGCACCCGGTTCGCGTAGGCGGCCGGGTGCTTGACGTTCCACCAGCGGGTGCCCGCGACCGCGGAGTGCGCGCCGGGGCCGATCCCCCACCAGTCGTGGCCCTTCCAGTAGGAGAGGTTGTGCCGGCTGGCGTGCTCGGCGCCGCGCGCCCAGTTCGACACCTCGTACCAGCCGTACCCGGCGTCGCCGAGCACCTGGTCCGCGAGCTCGTACATGTCCGCGGCGAGGTCGTCGTCCGGCGCGGGGAGCTCACCGCGCGAGACCGCCCGGCCCATCGCGGTGCCGTCCTCGACGATGAGCGAGTAGGCCGAGACGTGGTCCGGAGCGCAGGCGATCGCCTGGTCGAGCGAGGTCCGCCAGTCGTCCAGGGACTCCCCGGGCGTCGAGTAGATGAGGTCGAGCGACACGTCGAGCCCCTGCTGCTTCGCCAGGTCGACGACGACCGGCACGCGCTCCGGGTCGTGCGTGCGGTCGAGGGTGGCCAGGACGTGCGGCACCGCGGACTGCATGCCGTAGCTCATCCGGGTGAAGCCCGCGCGCTGCAGGGTGGCGATCGAGTCGGCGTCCACCGAGTCCGGGTTCGCCTCGGTCGTGACCTCGGCCCCGGGCAGGATCCCCCACGTGTCGTCGACGGCCCGGAGGATCATCGCCAGGTCGGACGCCGGGAGCATGGTCGGGGTGCCGCCGCCGAAGAAGACCGTGGACACCGGCCGCCGTGGGACGCCCGACCGGTCGAGCACCTCCGCCGCGAACGCGATCTCGCGCACGGCGTGCCCGGCGTAGTCGTCGCGGCGGACCCCGCGGAGTTCCGACGCCGTGTACGTGTTGAAGTCGCAGTACCCGCAGCGCACCCGGCAGAAGGGCACGTGCACGTAGACGCCGAACGGCACGTCCCCCGCACCCGGCCCCGGTGCCAGCAGCCCGTCCGCGGGGGCGGGATCGGCGATCGGGAGAGCACTCGGCATGGACTCCATTCTCGGTCATGATGGAGGCATGGAGCGCCACACCGTCCCCACCACCGTCCTCTGGGACATCGACGGGACCCTCGTGCTGAACTCGGCGACGCCGGGCAACCTCTACCACCTGGCGCTCGAGCGCGCCGTCGGCCGGGACCTGCCCCACCTCGTCGGCCACCAGCACGGGCGGACCGACGCGGGGATCCTCGCCGACCACGTGCGGGCCCACGAACTCGACCTCTCCGACGACCTGCTCCCCCGGATCAGCCGACACCTGCGGGACCTCACCGACGAGCGGTACCGCGCCGGCGACCGCCGCACCCCGGCACCCGGTGCCCGCGAGCTCGTCGCCCGCTTCGCCACGCTCGGGTGGCGGAACGGGCTGCTCACCGGCAACTCCGCGCACCGCGCCCGCGTCAAGCTGCGCGGGGCCGGGTTCGACGTCGACGCGTTCGACTGGGAGCACTCGTACTTCGGCGACGAGCAGGTGGAGCGGTCCGGGGTGACCGCGCTCGCGGCCGCGGCCCTCGCCGGGACCCGCGCGGTGATCGTCGGGGACACCCCGCGCGACGGCGAGGCGGCGGACAGCGTCGGGATCCCGTTCGTCGCGGTCGCGACCGGGGCCTACGACGTTGCGGCGCTCCGCGCGACGAGCGCGGTCGCGGTGGCCGCGGACTGCGTGCGCGACGCGGGCGTCGTCGAGGACGCGATCGCGGGCCTGCCGCCGCTCCCGGCCGCGTAGCGGTCAGCCAGGGTCAGTCGCCGCGGAGCGCCCCGAGGTACTTCTCCGCCATCGCGCGCTGCTGCCTGCGGACGAGCGGCGCGACGAACTGCCACTTCCGGCTCGCCGGCTGTGAGAACTGCCGCACCTGCAACCAGACCGAGCCGTCGGCGGTGCGCTCGACGACGAACGACTCCTCGCCGGAGACCGGGTGCCCCTCGAGCGTCCCGTACGCGAAGCCCTTGCGGTCCGGCTCGTCGATGATCGCGACGACGCGGACCGGGGCGTGCACGGTCTGCCCGAAGGCGTGCATCGTGAGGGTCGCGGTCGTGCCCGCGGTCAGCAGCGGCGTGCCGTCGGGTGCGTACTTCTCCACGCGCGGGGTGCCGATGTAGGCCGGCGCGATCGGGACACCGTGCTCGTCGAAGGTGACCGGGTTGTAGCGGACCTCGTCCTCCACCGGGGTGTCCTCGACGTGCACCTGGATACCGCTGCGCTCCTGGATCTGCCAGGTCAGCGCCTGGACGACCGCGGTCTCGAACCGCTGGTCGCCGTGGCCGATGCGGGAGCGGGACTCGGCGGGCGTGAAGCCCTCCGGCGGGTAGGTCATGAGGTCGGAGGCCTGGGTGGCGCCGACGGCACCGTACGTCAAGGCGGTCCGGTGGCTCCCGCGGCTGCTCATGGTGCAATCGTACCGGGGACGCGACCGACGGCATGCCGGGAGGCCCGTCCGCGGCCCGCCACGGGCCTCCCGTCCGGCGCCGGCGACGGCTGGTCAGCGCGGGGTGCGGCTGGTCAGTTCGCGGTGACGGCGACGTTCCGCCACTCGGCGGTGACGCCGTGCGTCCGGAGGCCGACCGCTCCCGTCGAGGCGTTGCAGTTCGAGAACGTCGTCGTGACCTGGGTCGCCGTCCCGCCCGCGGACGGGGCCGCCGTGGCGGTCACCGTGCAGCCGCTGACCGCGACGGTCAGGTGCCACCACTCGTTCTGCACCGGCCCGCGCGACAGGTCCGCACCGGCGGGTTCGTAGTAGCCGTACTGCTGCCGGCCCACCTTGAGACGGGTGCCGCTGATCGCGACGGACCAACCCCGGAGCGCATCGAGCCCGACGGCCGGGTCCGAGACCCGGACGACGAGGCCGGCGTCGACGCCCGCCGTCGGCCGGCCGGTCATCCGGACGTCCCCGGTCATCGTCATGTCCGTCCACGTGCGGTTCAGCACGTCCTTGTCGCCCTGGCCGCTCTGCGGGTCGTCGGCGATCGTCTCGCGCTGCCCGTCGAACGTCCAGGTGCCCCCGTAGGTCGTCCCGGGGCTGCCGTCCCAGAACGAGCCCGTCGTCAGTGTCGAGTTCCACGGCTCCGTGGCGGTGCCCGTCGTGCCACCCGTGGTCGCGCTGACGAACCGGAACCCGGACGTGCCCGACTGGTCGCGGAGTCCGATCGCTCCGGCGGTGTGGCAGGTCTCCGGCGGGTCGGTGTAGGTGAGGGACGTCCAGGTGTTGGCGCCGACCGTGGTCTGCCAGACGGTGAAGGTGCACCCGACCGCCTGCACGACGACGTGGTAGAAGTTCCCCCTGCCGATCCCGCTCGCGATGGACTTGCGGGCCAGCTCGGTGGAGGTGCCGCCGTCCGTCCGGCTGAGCACGAGCGACTGGTCGCCGGCCGTGATGGCGGCGGAGTAGCCACGGAAGGCGTCCGCACCGACCGCGGGCTGGGTGACCCGGAACAGCAGACCGGCCTGCGCCCCCGAGTTCACCTGGACGTCGCCCTGCAGCGTGTAGTCGGTCCACGCGGGGTTGCCCGTGACGGCCTTCGCACCGCCGTCACCGCCGCAGTCCTCGAGGTACTTGCCGTACCCGAAGGTCGTGACGGTCGACCAGCAGCCGCCGTAGGTCTTCCACTCCGGGGCGCCGCCGGAGAAGGAGTCGCGGTACGGGAAGTCCGTCGGGGTGTAGTCGGCCGCCGTGCTGACCGTGTCGGTCGGGTGCCGGAAGACCTGCGTGTACGCCGCGTTCGTCGACGGGAGCACCCCGACGAGGACGACCACGAGCGCGGCGACCGCGACGACCGCGGCACCCCACGGCCGCCGCCGCCCGGCGGTGGTCATGCCGGTACCCCGTCGAGGTCGACCCGGTCCACGCGCCCGACGACCGCGGCGACGACGACCGGCAGGGCACAGACGACGCCGAGCAGGACCCAGCCCGCCGGCGGGAGGTCGAGGTGCGCGGCGAGCTGGAAGTGCCCTCCGGTCCCGCCCGGCACCGCCAGCACGGCGCTCTGCCCGCTGACCAGGCGCGCGGTGCCGCCGTCCGGGACGACGGCCCGGACCGGCAGGACGCCGGTGGACACGACCCGGGCGACGGAGCCCCCCGCCTGGTCCGCAGTGCCGAGCATCTGCACCGCGACGAACGGCCGCAGCACGGCGGCGGCCACCGCGACCGACAGCGAGGTGCCGAGGACGCGGAGCGCGGTGCGGACCTCACCACGAGCGAGGAACCCGGTGGCGAACCACACGAGGGCGGCACCCGCCACGACCTCCGGCAGGGCCCGCGCGACCCAGCCGACGCCGGGCAGGACCGCCACGACCCGACCGACGACGGCACCCCGGTCGAGGAGCCACGGGTCGTCGGCGCCGTTCCCGTCACCCCGGGTCGTGATCCCCCGCGCGGTCACCGCCGTGATGCGGTGCGTGTAGGTGGTCCCGACGGCGGGGTCCGGGCGGAACGTGATGACGTCGCCGGCGTGCAACGGGGTCGTCCCGAGCGGCACCGTGACCACGGCGCTGCCCACCGGAGCTGCCTGCCCCATCGAGGGCGACCGCACGTCGAAGCCGCGGAGCCCGAGGGCCATCGCGGCGCCGATCGCGAGCAGGACGGCGAGGACCACCAGCACGCCGACCACGAGCGAGCCGTCGACGCCGGTACCGGTGCCCCGGCGGCGTCCGCGCACGCCGGAGCGGACGGGAGTCCCCAGCGTGGGGACCCACCGCCCTCCCGACTCGCTGCTCGCGCTCATGTCGCCTCCGTCGCCGTGCCGCTCGGGATCGCCGTGCCGCTCAGGCGGTGAAGGTCCAGGTGATCGGCTGCGACAGTGAGAGGCCCGACGTGTCGTTCGCGCTCCCGGTCGGCAGGGTCACGGTGACGACCGCGGTGTAGGACTCTCCGGGCGCCGGCGGGTTCGGGACAGCGACGCTGGTGCCGGCGATCGCCTTCGGCTTCGTGCTCGCCGGCAGGACGTCGGCGCTGCGCCACTTCATCGTGACGATGACGCGGTCGCACAGGTCGGTGCCCGACGACGGGGTGGTCGTGCACGCTCCCGGGTTGAAGGTGAACGCCGTCGGGGTGGTCGAACCGGTGTTCTTGAACGTCACCGTGGTCGACTGCGAGTCGCCCGGGCGCAGGGTCATGCCGCTGTAGAGGTTCGTGTTCGAGCAGCTCGCGGCGCCGTTGGCGTCCGGCGCACAGTTCAGGGTGCTGCCGTCGGCGTTCCGCTGCTCGATGCTCGTGCTCGCCGTCGAGACGGTGTTCGTGCTGTGCAGGAAGCTCAGCGTGAACGCGGAGAGCGTCCCGGAGAACGAGAGGGAGAGGGCGACGGCGGCGACGACCCCGGCGCCGATCACCACCGCGCTGAAGCGCTTGCGCCCGGAAGTGGGCAGGACTGCGTGCTTGGACATGTCGGATCGCACCTTCGTCGTCCGGGGGAGGTCGGGTCCGGCGCAGGGTGCCGTCCGTCCAGCGGGTCCCCCGTTTTCCACCCCGCTGAACTGAGCGGTCTTCACTCCACTCGCGGGCAACGATAAGCGTGACCGGACGAGGTCGTGTCCCCCAGAGCGCGGGCAGACAGACCCGTCTTCCTGTGGGTCCGGCGGTGCGGCCGACCGCTACTTCTTCTTCTCCTCGACGTCCCCGGAGAGCGCGGCGATGAAGGCCTCCTGCGGGACCTCGACCCGACCGATCGTCTTCATGCGCTTCTTGCCCTCCTTCTGCTTCTCGAGGAGCTTGCGCTTGCGGGTGATGTCACCGCCGTAGCACTTCGCGAGGACGTCCTTGCGCATGGCACGGATGCTCTCGCGCGCGATGATGCGCGCGCCGATCGCGGCCTGGATCGGGACCTCGAACTGCTGGCGCGGGATGAGCTTGCGCAGCCGCTCGGTCATGAGCGTGCCGTAGGCGTACGCCTTCTCGCGGTGCACGATCGCGCTGAACGCGTCGACCTGGTCGCCCTGGAGCAGGATGTCGACCTTGACGAGGTCGGCCGCCTGGTCGCCGGTGGGCTCGTAGTCGAGGCTCGCGTAGCCCTGCGTCTTGCTCTTGAGCTGGTCGAAGAAGTCGAAGACGATCTCGCCGAGGGGCATCTCGTAGCGGATCTCCACGCGGTCCTCGCCGAGGTACTCCATGCCGAGCAGCGCGCCGCGCCGCTGCTGGCACAGCTCCATGATCGCGCCGACGTAGTCCTTCGGGGCGAGGATGGCCGCGCGGACCATCGGCTCGCGGACCTCGAGGATGCGGCCGGTCGGGAACTCCGACGGGTTCGTGACCTCGGTGACGGTGTTGTCCTCGGTCGTGACCTCGTAGACCACGCTCGGCGCGGTCGTGATGAGGTCGAGGTCGAACTCGCGTCGGAGCCGCTCGGTGATGATCTCGAGGTGCAGCAGGCCGAGGAAGCCGCAGCGGAAGCCGAAGCCGAGCGCGACGGAGGTCTCCGGCTCGTACACGAGGGCGGCGTCGGACAGCTTGAGCTTGTCGAGTGCCTCGCGGAGGACCGGGTAGTCGGACCCGTCGATCGGGTACAGCCCCGAGAACACCATCGGCTTCGGGTCGGTGTACCCGGACAGTGCCTCGGTCGCCGGGCGCTGCGCGCTCGTGACCGTGTCGCCGACCTTCGACTGGCGGACGTCCTTGACGCCGGTGATGAGGTACCCGACCTCGCCGACGGAGAGCCCCTTCGTGGGCGTCGGCTCGGGGCTGGACACCCCGATCTCGAGGATCTCGTGCGTCGACCTGGTCGACATCATCTGGACCTTCTCGCGCGGCTTGATCGACCCGTCGATCATGCGCACGTAGGTCACGACGCCGCGGTAGCTGTCGTAGACGGAGTCGAAGATCATCGCGCGCGGTGCGGCGTCGACCGTGCCGACCGGAGCCGGCACGGTGCGGACGACCCGGTCGAGCAGCTCCGAGACGCCCTCGCCGGTCTTGCCGGAGACGCGGAGGACGTCCTCGGGCTTGCCACCGATGAGCTGGGCGAGCTCGGCGGCGTACTTGTCCGGCTCGGCGGCCGGCAGGTCGATCTTGTTGAGCACCGGGATGATCTCGAGGTCGTTCTCGAGCGCCAGGTAGAGGTTCGCGAGCGTCTGCGCCTCGATCCCCTGCGCGGCGTCGACGAGCAGGATCGCCCCCTCGCACGCCGCCAGGGACCGGGAGACCTCGTAGGAGAAGTCGACGTGCCCGGGGGTGTCGATCATGTTCAGCGCGAAGGTCTCACCGTCGAGCTCCCACGGCATGCGCACGGCCTGCGACTTGATCGTGATGCCGCGCTCGCGCTCGATGTCCATGCGGTCGAGGTACTGCGCGCGCATCGCCCGGTCCTCGACGATGCCGGTGATCGACAGCATGCGGTCGGCCAGCGTCGACTTGCCGTGGTCGATGTGCGCGATGATGCAGAAGTTGCGGATCGCGGCGGCCGGCGTCGAGGCGGGCTCGAGCGGCGCAGATGCTTGTGGGCTCACGGTTCCTCGGGGTGGGTCGGACGGTCCGACGATTGTCCCATGCTCACGGGCGCCTCGGGTCGCAGCGCGCAGGACGCCGTCCGGACGGCGTCCGCAGTGGAGGCCGGGCCTCCTGGCCGATCAGGCGTCCGTCGGCGACGGCAGCGCGCCCAGGCCGCGGCGGAGGTCGTCCTCCGTGGCGGCGAGGCACACGCGGATCCAGCCCTCGCCGGTCCGCCCGAACGCGCTCCCCGGCGCCACCGCGACCCGCTCGCGCTGCAGGAACGCCAGCGCCCACGCCGCCACGTCGCCTCCCGACGCGTGCGAGACGTCGATCCAGAGGTAGAACGCACCGCGCGGGTCGTTGTACCGGATGCCGGCGGCGTCGAGGATGCCGGTCGCCAGCTCGAGGTTCGCGCGGTAGTGCTCGCGGGCCTCCTGCACGGCGGAGTGGTCACCCACGATCGCCGCGAGGGCCGCGTACTGGTCGGGCTCGGCGACGCAGCTGATCATCGCCTCCTGCACGGTCCGCATCGTCGCGGCGAGCCCCTTCGGCGTGACGAGGTAGCCGACCCGCACGCCGGTCATCGCGTAGGTCTTGCTCAGCGAGAACGCCGAGAAGACACGGTCGTCCTCGTCGAGGCTCGCGAGGCTGACGTGGCGGGTGCCGTGGGTGAAGTACTCGTAGACCTCGTCGCTGATCACCCACAGGTCGTGGCGCTTCGCCAACGCGAGCAGCCCTCGGAGCGTCTCCTCGGTGAACACCGACCCGAGGGGGTTGGACGGCGAGTTCACGATGATCGCGCGCGTGCGCTCGGTGATGCTCGCCTCGAGCTCGTCGAGGTCCGGCTCGAACCCGTGCTCGGGCGCGAGCCGGTACGGCACCGGGTCGGCGCCGATGATGTGCGCGTTCATCGTGAAGGTCGTGTACCCCGGGTCCGGCACGAGGACCTCGTCGCCGGGGCTGAGGACGAGCGTCATCGCCTGGAAGAGCGCCTGCGTCGCCCCGACGGTGACCCAGACCTGGTCGAGGTCGGCCTCGATGCGGTTCTCGCGGCGGAGCTTCTCGCGGATCGCCTCGCGCAGCGGTGGGATCCCGCCGTTCGGGGTGTACCCGGTGCGGTCCTCCGTCCAGGCCCGCCGTGCCGCGTCGCCGATGTGCTTCGCGACCGGGACGTCCGGCTCGCCGATCACGAGCAGCGTGACGTCGTCGAGGAGCGCGGCCTGTTCGAAGACCCGGCGGATGCCCGACGGTGGGACGGTGTCGATGCGGGGCGCGAGGGACGGCATGCTCGTCACCGTATCCGCTCCCGTCGGCGCGACACGTCCGTCGTGTTGCGCTTTGGTGACGCGGGTGCGGCCTGGTAACGTTGCTTGCTGGCTTACGCGTTCCGTCGCCCACGGGTGGAACGCGATGCGACGAAGGGCCCCTCTACCCGGGATCGCAACCACCCGTCCGAGACGAAACAGGAGCACCACGCATGGCGAACATCAAGTCGCAGCTCAAGCGCATCAAGACCAACCAGAAGGCCACCGACCGCAACAAGGCGTACAAGTCGGAGCTCAAGACGTACATTCGTCACACCAACGAGGCCGTCGCCACCGGTGACAAGGACAAGGCCACCGCGGCCCTCGCCCTCGCCTCGAAGAAGCTCGACAAGGCCGTGAGCAAGGGCGTCATCCACAAGAACCAGGCCGCGAACCGCAAGTCGGCCATCGCGAAGAAGGTCGCGTCGCTCTGATCTGAGCCACGCTGACGTCCAGAGGCCCCGCACCGGTTGGTGCGGGGCCTCTGTCGTTGCCACAGGCGGTTGCCGAGTTCCTGGCGCAACCGGGAGGCCCGGGTCGCGTCAGCGGTCCTCGCCGCGTCGGGCGATGGTGCGGACCATCACCTCGAGCGCGAAGTGGGCGTCGCGGGAACCGCCCTTCACGGCGGCGTCCGCCGCGGCGATGCTGAGGACTGCGTTCGCCAGGCCCGCCTCGCTCCACCCCGCGACGTCACGCTGGGCGCGCTGGACCTGCCATGGTGCCATCCCGAGGGCGGACGCGGCCTGCCCGCTCGACCCGCGGAACGCCGTGACCTTCGCCATCGTCCGGATCTTGCTCGCGAAGGCGGCGACGATCGGGACGGGTGCCTCCCCCGTCGACAGGGCGTGCCGCAGCTCGACGATCGCCGATGCGGAACGACCCGCAAGCGCGATGTCGGCGACCTTGAACGCGTTCGTCTCGACGCGGCCGCCGTAGTACTTGTCGACCGTGCGGTCGGTGATCTCCTCGGCCTCGTCGGCCAGGAGCTGTCGGCAGGCCGCAGCGAGCTCGGCGAGGTCGTCCGCGAAGGCGGCCACGAGGGTCCGGACGGCCGACGGCGCGATCTTCCGGCGAGCGGCCCGGAACTCGGCGTTCACGAAGTCCATGCGGTCGGTGTCGCGTTTGATCTCGTCGCACTGCACCTCGATGCCGCCGCCGACGCCGCTGCGGATCGTGTCGAGGAGCTTCTTGCCGCGGACGCCTCCGCCGTGCCGGAGCACGAGGGTGACGTCGTCGGCCGGTGCCTGGAGGTACGAGATCGTCTCGGTGATGAACGCGTCGGTGCACTTCTCGACGTTTCCGACCCGGACGAAGCGCGGTTCGCCGAAGAGCGACGGGCTCGCCAGGGTCGCCAGGAGACCGGGCGCGTACTGGTCGGCCTCGAGGTCGTGCACCTCGAGCGCCGGGTCCTCCCCCACGAGCAGGTCGCGGAGCATCCCGATCGACCGCTCGGCGAGGAACGTCTCCGCGCCGGTGACGAGCACCACGGGTGCGGGACGGATGGCCGACCACGGCACCTGGTCGATCTTGGCCGCAGCGCGAGCGGGTTTCTTGGCGGGCATGGCGTCCTTCCGGTGGTGCTGGGCGTCGGGGCCGGTGGCGGCCGACGGCGCCGCTCCCGATCCTACGGGCGGCGACCGACCCGGCCGGTGCGGGCCGTCCGATCGGCTGGTCCGGCGCGTCGACGGCGGGCCGGCGCCGCTCCGTCCAGACCTCGAGCGGCCCAGGAGGCCCTGTGGCCGCCTGGTCCCCACCGCCGTCGTCCGTGCCCGCGTCGTCGGTCCCGCGGACGACGATCGTGCCGTCCTGGTCCGTGCGGTACGGCGCCGTGCCGGCAGCGGCGAGCATGTCGAGGGCTCGCGACGTCGGGTGTCCGTAGTCGTTGCCGGCGCCGACCCCGATGAGCCCCACCCGTGCCGCGAGCTCGCGGTAGAGCTCCGGGTCCTGGTCGGCCGAGCCGTGGTGCGCCACCTTGACGACGTCGACCGGGTCGAGTGCTCCGGGTGGTGCGCTCCGGCGGAGTCGCCGCTGGGCGTCCTCCCCCAGGTCGCCGAGCAGCACCGCGCTGACGCACCCCGGGCAGGCCGTGCCCGCTGCCGGGTCCACGCGGACGACGATGCTCGCGGCGTTGCCCGCGGTGTCCTCGGCAGCGGGTGGCCAGAGCACCCGCCACCGGAGGTCCCCGAGGACCCCGCTCGTCCCGTCCGACGCCCGTCGGACGTCCGCGCCGGCAGTCCGGAGCTCGGTCACGACGCGTTCGTCGGCGGGGCGCCCGACCGGTCCGACGAGTGCCGTGGCGGCGAGCCCGGCGACCTCCGCGACCGCCCCGACGTGGTCGCGGTCGAAGTGCGTGAGGACGAGCAGGTCGATCTGGTCGACCCCGAGCAGGTCGAGGCAGGAGCGCAGCCGCTCGGGCTCGTCGCCGGTGTCGACGAGCGCCGTCCGGCCCGCGCTGCGGACGACCGTCGCGTCCCCCTGCCCGACGTCGCATATCGCGACCGTCCACCCCGTCGGTACGGTCGCCCGGGCGATGACGTCCGGCACCGCGACGGCACCGACGCCGACGAGCCCGACGATCGCCGCGACGACGGCCAGCGACCGGCGGAGCCTCCGGCCGACCAGCACGGCCGCGGCCAGCGCGGTGCTCACGGTGCTGGCGACGACGACACCGGACGTCCCGGCGGGCCACGGGGCCGAGGCTGCGGGCAGGTCCGCTGCGAGGTGTGCAGCGGCACCGATGGTCGCCGCCGGCCCCCACCCCACGGCGGCGAGCACCCCTGCCCCGCCCGACCAGACGGGCGCCAGGAGACACGCGGCGAGCCCGGCCACGGTGGCGACGGGTGCCAACAGCTCGGCGAGCAGGTTCGTCGGCACGGCGTAGGTCGGCAGCGCCGGCGAGAGCGGGATCGTCACGGGCCAACACGCGGTCTGTGCGGCGACGGGGACCGCCACCGCGGCGGCGACCGGCGTCCACAGCCGACGTTCCAGCAGTGCGGTCAGCGGTGGCGCGAGCACCACGATGCCCGTGGTGGCCAGTACCGAGAGCGCGAAGGCGAACGACCGCGCGGCCCACGGGTCGACGACGAGCATGCCGACCACGGCGAGGGCGATCAGCGGGACGCCGCGCACCGGTCGCCCGGTGAGGTGCACCACCAGGACGACGATCGCCATCACCGTCGCCCGCGTGATCGACGGGTCCGGGCGCACGAGCACCACGAAGCCGAGCAACACGGCGATCGCCACGGCCGCCCGCAGGACCCGTGGCGCACCGACCGCCCGGCCGAGCAGCACCACGAGCGCCACGAGCACGGCGCAGTTCGAGCCGGACACGGCGGTCAGGTGGGTCAGCGCGGAGGTCTCCATGGCCTCCTCCGTCGCCGGGTCGAGTCCGGACCGGTCACCGATGGCGAGTCCCCGGAGGAGTGCCGCTCCGGGCTCGGGGAGGTCCGTGGTCACGGCGACGAAGGCCGCACGCGCGACGGCACTCCAGCCGAGGAGACCGCGCGGACGAGCGACGGGCTCTGTCGATCCGCGGGTGAACAGGACGAACGCGGTCGCCGACCAGGGCGCATCCGCCTCGAGCTGTCCGCGGACCCGCACGACCGATCCGGCCGGCAGCACCGCGGTGCGCGCCGCGTCGAACGTCGGCACGAGCCGGACCGGCGCCCGCAGGGCCGCACCGCCCGCGCCCGACCGACCGCGGACGGCCTCGAGCCTGCCGACCACCGACCGGTCCCCGGGGCTCAGGTCACGGGTGAGGAGCACCTCGGCGGACACCGTGCGACCGGTCACGTCGCGGACGTCGGCCGGTTCCCGGCGTCCCTGCCCGACGACGACTGCGACGGCCACCAACCCGACGAGCAGGGCCGTCGTCAGCACCAGGCTCGCGCCGACCCGGACCGTGGTCACGTCCGCTGATCGGCGCCACGGCGTCCGGTCCTCCCGGACGGCCGGGCGCACGAGCACGACGAGCCCGAGGGCCACCGCGCCGACGACCGCGGATGCGACGCCCACCGTCGGCGCCACCGATGCGCGGGCGACGAGGAGCACCGTGACGATCCACGTCACCGCCACCGGCCCGGCCAGCCGGAGGTCGGCGAGCGTCGTCCTGCCACCGTCGACGCCGACACCGCGCGATCGAGCACCGGCCGCGTGGTCGGCACCACCGGCAGCACCAGCACCGTGCCCGTCGTCGCTGCCAGCGCCACGAGCGGTGGCTGCCTGCGGACGCCCGTCGATGCCTCCGGGCTGGTCGGAGTCGGCCTGCAACGCCACGGTCACACCCGCACCCGGTCCCGTAGCTCCGCGAAGCGCGCGTCGCCGATCCCGCTGACCTCGAGCAGGTCCTCGACGGACCGGAAGCCGCCGTGCTCGTCCCGCCACGCGATGATCCGCTGCGCGAGCGCCGGCCCGATCCCCGGCAGCGTCTCGAGCGTCGTCGCATCGGCCGTGTTGAGGTCGACCACCGCGCCGTCGCCCACGCCCGCGCCCGCACCGGCACCGCCGGCACCGCCGGCACCGCCAGCAGCCGCGCCCGCAGCCGCGCCGGAGCCCCCGTCGACCGGCAACTCCGCCGGCACCTCGGCCTCACCCGTCTTCGGCACGTACAGCCGCTCGCCGTCGACCACCGGCCGCGCCAGGTTCACCCGCGACAGGTCGGCCTCCGCCGTCGCTCCCCCGGCCGCCGCGACCGCGTCGTCCACCCGCGCGCCGGCCGGCACCCGGACCACCCCGGCGTGCGCGACCGCCCCCACGACGTGGACCACCGCCGCAGCCGGGGTCGCGGACCCGGTGGCGCTCCCCGACGGCGCCGGCAGCGCAGACGACGCCGGAGCCGACGAGACGGGCGGCGCGGCCGTCGGCGCCCCGGTCACCACGGCGACACCGGCCCCACCGGCCGCGCGGGAGCCTGAACCCGCTCCGCCACCCACGACCACCACGCCGACCGCGACGAGCAGCACCGCTCCGACGAGCAGCAGAGCGGCACGGGGCGAGAGCACGAAGCGGGACATGCCGGAACGCTACGGAGCCCGGTCTCCCGACCGGGCTCCGTAGCTGCACCTGTGGACGGGAGCGAGCCTCCCGCCGTCGTGGAGGACTACCCCTTGATGGCGATGTTCACGAGCTTCGGCGCCCGGACGATCACCTTCACGATCTCCCGGTCACCGATGTACCGCTGCACCGCGTGCGACGAGCGGGCGAGCTGCTCGAGCTCGTCGGCCTCGATCGACTTCGACACCTCGAACGAGTCACGCACCTTGCCGTTGACCTGCACGACGGCGGTCAGCGTCTCCTGCACGAGCAGCGTCGGGTCGGCCTTCCGCCAGCCGAACGTCGCGACGGACGAGTCGTAGCCGAGCGTCTGCCACATCTCCTCGCCGGTGTACGGGGCGAAGACGCTGAGGCCGAGTGCGATCGTCTCCGCGGCCTCGCGCACCGCGGGGTCCGCAGCTCCCGGGCCGCTGTCGATCGCCTTGCGGGTCACGTTCACCAGGTCCATGAGCCGCGCGATCACGACGTTGAACTTGAACGACTCCATGAGGCCCGGCGCGTCGGCCAGGAACCGGTGCGTGGCCTGGCGCAGGGCACGGTCGCCCTCCGCCCAGACGACGTCCGGCTGCGAGGTGACGTCGACCGCGATCCGGTAGGCCCGGGCGAGGAAGCGCGCGGAGGCCGCCGGCGAGACGTCCTCCCAGTTGATGTCGTCCTCCGGCGGGCCGGCGAAGCCCATGACGAGGCGGATCGCGTCGACGCCGTGCGCGTCGAGCTCGTCACCGAGGGAGACGCCGCCCTTCGACTTCGACATCTTCGAGCCGCCGGAGAGCACCATGCCCTGGTTGAGCAGCGCGGAGAACGGCTCGGTGAAGTCGAGGTACCCGAGGTCGAACAGGACCTTCGTGACGAACCGTGCGTAGAGCAGGTGCAGGATCGCGTGCTCGACCCCGCCGATGTACTGGTCGACCGGGGCCCACTTGTTGACGAGCGCCGGGTCGAACGCCTGCGTGTCGTCCTGCGGGGACAGGAAGCGCAGGAAGTACCACGACGAGTCGACGAACGTGTCCATCGTGTCGGGGTCGCGCTTGGCGGGGGTGCCGTCCACCGGGTTCGGGACGTTCACCCAGTCGGTGGCACCACCGAGCGGCGAGGTGCCCTTCGGCTTGAGGTCGAGGCCCTCGGTGTCCGGCAGGACGACCGGCAGCTGGTCCTCCGGCACCGGGTACTGGGTGCCGTCCTCGCCGTGGATGATCGGGATCGGGGTGCCCCAGAAACGCTGGCGCGAGATGAGCCAGTCGCGCAGCCGGTACGTCTTCGCCGCGCGTCCGGTGCCGCGCTCGTCGAGCAGGGCGATCGCCGCGGTGATGGCGTGCTGCTTGCTCATGCCGTCGAGCGGCCCGGAGTTGATCATCCGACCGGCGCCGGTCAGGGCCTCCCCGGTGGCGACCGGGTCGAGCGTGGGGACGTCGAAGTCGTCGAGCGTCGCACCCTCCGGGATGACGGGGATGGCGCCGGTCACGGCGGCGTTCGTGTCGACGACGACCTTGACCGGCAGGTCGAACGCCCGGGCGAAGTCGAGGTCGCGCTGGTCGTGCGCGGGGACGGCCATGACGGCACCGTGGCCGTAGTCGGCGAGCACGTAGTCGGCGGCCCAGATCGGCAGGCGCTCGCCCGTGAGCGGGTGCACCGCAGACCGGCCGAGCGGGACGCCGGTCTTCGGCCGGTCGGCGTTCTGCCGGTCGATGTCGGAGGCCTTCTGCGTGGCCACGAGGTAGTCCTGGAACGCGGCACGGGTGGCGTCGTCGACGGACGGGTCGGCGACGAGCTCCGCGGCGAGGTCGGAGTCGGGCGCGACGACGAGGAACGTGACGCCGTGGATGGTGTCCGGACGCGTGGTGAACACCGTGACGGGCTCGTCGCGGCCCTCGATGCGGAAGTCGACGTCGGCGCCGACCGACCGGCCGATCCAGTTGCGCTGCATCGCGATGACCTTCGACGGCCACCGGCCCTCGAGCTGGTTGAGGTCGTCGAGCAGTCGGTCCGCGTACTCGGTGATGCCGAAGTACCACTGCGTCAGCTTCTTCTTGACGACCACGGCGCCGGAGCGGTCCGAGGTGCCGTCGGGCAGGACCTGCTCGTTCGCCAGGACGGTCTGGTCCACCGGGTCCCAGTTGACCCAGCTGTCCTTCCGGTACGCCAGGCCCTTCTCGTACATCTTGAGGAACAGCCACTGGTTCCACTTGTAGTACTCGGGGTCCGAGGTGTGGATCTCGGTCGACCAGTCGAACGAGGGCGCGTACCGCTTGAAGGACGCCTTCTGCTGCGCGATGTTCGCGTAGGTCCAGTCCTTCGGGTCGACCCCGCGCTTGATCGCCGCGTTCTCGGCGGGCAGTCCGAACGAGTCCCACCCGATCGGGTGCAGCACGTTGAAGCCCTGCTGCCGCCAGTAGCGCGCGACGAAGTCACCGAGCGCCCAGTTCTCGGCGTGGCCCATGTGCAGGTCGCCGGAGGGGTACGGGAACATCTCGAGGATGTACTTGCGCGGGCGGTTGTCGTCGGGGTCGGCGCGGAAGAGGCCGAGCTCGTCCCACCGTGCCTGCCACTTCTCCTGGATGCGCCGGAAGTCGTAGGTGTGCGGGTCCTCGACGTGCTGCTCGATGGTCACGGACGACAACGATACAAGCCGGGAGGCCCGTGCCGCTTCGTGCGCGCGGCTCACCCCGGCAGCAGGCGTCCGTCCCGCATCCGCAGGGTCCGGTCGACGAGGTCGGCCGGCACCGGCACGTGCGACACGACGAGGAGCGTCCGGCCCGCCGCCCGGACGGTGCCGACCAGGTCGCGGAGGACGGCGTCGGCGAGGTCCGGGTCGACGTCGGCGGTCGGCTCGTCGAGCACGAGGACCGGGAACGCGTGCAGGAGCGCCCGCGCGAGGGCCAACCGGTGCGCCTGGCCGCCGGACACGAGCCCACCCCGCTCCCCCACGGGTGCGTCGAGCCCGCCGCGACGCGCGACCCACTCCCCGAGCCCGACCCGGTGGAGCACCTCGAGGAGGTCTGCGTCGGTCGCGGTGTCCCGGGCGAACAGCAGGTTCTGCCGCACCGACTGGTCGAACACGAACGGGTCCTGCTCGATGAGCCCGACCCGGGCCCGGACGGCGTCCGGGTGGAGGTCACGCGCCGGCACACCGTCCAGCGTGTACGTCCCGGTGTGCTCGACGAACCGGACGAGGGCGTCGACGAGCGTCGACTTCCCGGAGCCGCTCGGGCCGGCGAGGACGACGACCTCGCCGGGGTCGAGGTCGAACGAGACGCGGTCCACCGCGGGTGTCGCACTGCCCGGCCACCGCACCGACAGGTCGCGCACCCGCACCGTGACGGCCGGCGGGGCGACGCGTTCGTCGGCCGGGGCCTCCTCGTCCGGCTCCCGCACGAGTCCGGCGGGCAGGTCGACGGGCACGACCTGCTCCACCCTATCGGCCGCGGCACGGACCCGGCGGAGCGTCAGCACCGCGAGCGGGACGGCCCCGACGACCTCGAAGAGCGCGAGCGGCACGAACACGGTCAGCGCCCAGAGCGGCCCGTCGAGTGCCCCGGTCGTGACCGCGGGTGCACCGACGGCGAGGATCCCCACCACGGCCGCCCCGCCGACGAGCCCGACGAGTGCCCCGACGAGCGACTCGACGGCGCCGCGACGACGGACGGCCCGGGTGACCTGGTCGTCCCGCCGGGCGATGTCGGCGAGCCGCTCGTCGAGCGTGCCGTACGCGACGAAGACGTCGAGCGTCCGCACGGTGTCGAGCACGAGGTCGGCGACGTGCCCGCGCTCCGCCGCGGTGGTGGCGTCACTGCGCCGGGCGACCGTGGCGGTGACGACGGTCCCGACGAGCGCCGCCACGACCAGCGCGCCGAGCAGCACGCCCGCCGCTGGCACCGAGACGAGCGCGACGGCGACCACCGACAGCAGGGCCGTGACCCCGGCCGACACGAGTGGCCCGACGACGCGGATCGGCAGGTCCTGGAGCCGGTCGGTGTCGGTGACGAGCCGGGTGAGCAGGTCACCGCGGCCCGTCGTGCCCGCCGCACCGAACCCGGCGGGGGCGACCACGGTGAGCCGCCGGTACATCGCGGTCCGGACGACGGCGAGCTGGCGGAACGACGCGTCGTGCCCGGACAGTCGGTCGACGTAGCGCAGGGTGGCGCGGCCGAGCGCGAACGCCCGGACCCCGACCATCACGAGCGTCAGGGTGAGGATCGGCGGGTGTTCGGCCGCGCGGGTGATGAGGTACCCGCTCGCGGCGAGCAGGGCGACGGCGCAGAGCGCACTCCCGGTGCCGGCCGCAAGGGCCGTCGTCCAGTCGCGACCCCGCGGCAGCGCGAGCCGGAGGACGGAGGTGGACCGGGCCTCCCGACCGGCACCGCGGGTCATGCGGGCACCGCCACGGGTCGCACCGCGACGCGACCGGTGGCGTCGATCGCGAGCACGACGTCGGCCGCCGCGACCAGCGCCGGGCGGTGGCTGGCGACGACCACCACGGCGCCGTCGGCGGCGAGCCGACGGACGGCCGTGACGACCTGCGCCTCGGCCTCCGCGTCGAGTGCCGACGTCGGCTCGTCGAGGAGCACGAGCGGCGTGTGGTGCCGGTGCGCGCGGTACAGGGCACGGGCGACCGCGACGCGCTGCGCCTGGCCGCCGGACAGACCGGTCCCGCCGGCGCCGACCGGGAGGCCCGGGTCGAGTCCCAGCCCGACCTCGGCCAGGGCGGTGCGCACGTCCGCGTCGTCGGGGGTGGCGCTGAGCGCCACGTTCTCGGCGACCGTGCCGCGGACGAGGCGGGGGCGCTGGTCGGCCCAGGTGATCGCGGCGGTGCCTCCGCCGCCACCGGGGACCGACACGACGCCGTCGTGCGGGACCGCGCCGCGGACCGCGGCGAGGAGGCTCGACTTGCCCGCACCGCTCGGCCCGACCAGCGCGACGACCGTGCCGGGCGCGACGTCGGCGTCGACGGGTCCCACTACGACGTCGTCGCGGTGCACGGCGACGCCTGCGAGCACGAGGTGGTCGCCGGCCGTCCCGGCGTCGGCACGGGCCGGCTCGGGCGACGGCGCGGTGTCGTCGTCGAGGACGTCGAGGACCGCCTGCGACGCGGCCACACCGTCCTGGGCCGCGTGGAAGTCGGCACCGACCTGCCGGATCGGTGCGAACGCCTCCGGGGCGAGGACGAGCACGAACATCGCCGCTCCGAGGCCGAGCGACCCGTCGACGAGCCGGATGCCGATCGACACCGCCACGAGCGCCACCGCGAGGCTCGCGGCGAGTTCGAGCGCGAAGCCGCTGACGAACGACAGCCGGAGCACCCCGAGCGTCCCGCGGCGGTACTCGTCCGTGACGGTGCCGATCCGGCCGACCTGCCGCCGCGCCCGGCCGAACACCTTGAGCGTCGCGAGCCCCTCGACGGCCTCGGTGAAGGCCCCCGCGAGGCGGCCGAGCTGGTCGGCCTGGCGTCGCTGCAGGGCCTGCGTCGCGAGGCCGATGAGCACCATGAACACGGGGATCACCGGCAGGGCGCAGACGACGACGATCGCGCTCGTGGGGTCGCCGAGGGCGATCGCGACCACGAGGGCCGGCGTCGCGACCGCGGTGAGCGCCAGCTGCGGGACGTAGCGGCCGAAGTACGCGTCGAGGGCGTCGAGGCCAGGACCGAGGGTCGTCGCGAACGCGGCGGTCGACCGACCGGCGAGCCAGCCCGGGCCGCGGTCGGCCGCGCGCCGGAGCACGGCGGCGCGGAGTTCCCGCTTGACCGAGGCCGCCGCGCGGGCGGCCAGGTCGTCGGTGCTCCAGGCCGCGACCGCCCGGAGGAGGAACGCCCCGCCGAGCAGCGCCAGGGTCGACCCGAACACGGCCGGGAGCGCCACGCTCGCGCTCGTGGAGTGCACGGCATCGACGACCTGGGTGACCGCGGTGGCGATCCCCCAGGCGATGCCGATCGTGGCGAGCGTGCGGAGGAGCCCGGTGGCCGCGGCGCCCACGACGAAGCCGCGCGCCGTCCGGGACAGGCGCAGCAGGCGGGGGTCGAGCGGCTTCATCGCCCGGCTCCTAGTGCGCGGCCTGCGCGACGGTGGCGCGCGAGACCCGCTTGCGGAAGACCCAGTACGTCCAGGCCTGGTATGCGAGCACGAGCGGCACGAAGACCACCGCGACCCAGCTCATCACGGTCAGCGTGTAGGACCCGCTCGACGCGTTCCACACCGTCAGGCTGTTCGCCGGGTCGTTCGTGGCGGGCATGACGTCGGGGAACACCGCGGTGAACATCGCGAGGACCACCGCGGCGATCGTGACCGCCATGAGCGTGAAGGCCCGCCCCTCCCGGCCCCGGGCCGCGCAGAGCACGGCGAGGACGAGGGCCACGGCGGCCACCGCGGAGAGCACGAGCGACGCCGGGGTCGACCGGACCACCGCCATGGCGACGAGGAACAGGGCGGCGACCACGATCGTCACGACGCCGGCGCGCTTCGCCAGCCGCATCGCCCGCTCACGCATCTCCCCCTCCGTCTTCAGGGCGACGAACACGACCCCGTGCGTGAAGAACACCAGGAGCGTCGCGACGCCGGCGAGCAGCGCGAAGGGGTTGAGCAGGTCGGCGAACGTGCCGTCGTAGTTGTGCCCGGCGTCCATCGGGATGCCTCGGACGACGTTGCCGAACGCGACGCCCCAGAGGAACGACGGCACGGCGCTGCCGACGATGATCATCAGGTCGAAGCGGCGCTTCCACGCGAGGTGTTTCTCCTGGTGCCGGTACTCGAACGAGACGCCGCGGGCGATGAGCGCCGCGAGGATGAGCAGCAGCGCCAGGTAGAACCCGGAGAACATCGTCGCGTACCACTCCGGGAAGGCCGCGAAGAGGCAGGCCCCGGCGACGATCACCCAGGTCTCGTTGAGGTCCCAGACCGGGCCGATGGTGTTGATGAGGACCCGGCGGTCGGTGTCGTCCTTGCCGAGGAACGGCAGGGCCATGCCGACGCCGAAGTCGAAGCCGTCGAGGACGAAGTACCCGACGAAGAACAGCGCGACGATCGCGAACCAGAGGACAGGGAGGTCCATGTCAGGCAGCTTCCATTTCTAGTAGACCGTCACTTCGTGCTTGACCTCGCCGGTCTCCGAGTCGACCTCGGCGGGTGCAGCCGGGCCCTCCTGCGCCACCTTCTTGATCAGGCGGAACTCGACGACCGCGAGGGATCCGTAGATGAGCGTGAACACCACGAGCGAGATGAGTACCTCGAGCCCGGTGACGTTCGGGGAGACACCGTCCGACGTCCGGAGCAGCCCGAAGACGAGCCACGGCTGGCGGCCCATCTCGGTGAAGACCCAACCGACGATCATCGCGGCCATCGGCAGCGGGACCGCCCAGGTCGCGACCCGCCAGACCCATCGCCGCTGCGGCAACCGACCACCACGGGTCAGCCAGAGCCCGGCGAGCGAGACCAGCACGGCGCCGACGCCGAGGGCGATCATCCATCGGAACGACCAGTACGTCACCCAGATGACCGGCTTGTAGTCCCCCGCCCCGTACACCTGCGAGTACTGCGCCTGGAGGTCGTTGATCCCCTCGACCGTCCCGGTGAAGGTGTGGGTGGAGAGGAACGACAGCAGGTAGGGCACGCGGACGGAGAAGAGCTCGGTGACACCGTCCGGCGTGCCGAGGGTGAAGATCGAGAACGACGCGTCCTTGCCGGTGGCCGTGTTGTAGAGCGCCTCGGCGGCGGCCATCTTCATCGGCTGCGTGTCCACCATCGTGAGCCCGAGCTGGTCGCCGGTGAGCACCGTCAGCGCGCCGGCCGCGACCATCGTCCACATGCCGAACTTCAGCGCCGGCAGCATCGTCTCGAGGTTCTGGTTCCGGGCGAGGTGGTACGCCGCCACTGCGATGACGACGCCCGCGGCGACCATGAAACAAGCGAACAGCGTGTGCGGGAACGCCGCGAGGGCCACCTTGTTGCCGAGGACCGCCCAGATGTCGGTGAGCTCGGCTCGGCCCTTCGCCTCGTTGATCCGGTACCCCACCGGGTGCTGCATGAAGGCGTTGGCGGCGATGATGAAGTACGCCGACATGATCGTGCCCGCGCTGACGCACCAGATGCTCGCGAGGTGCAGGCCCTTCGGCAGGCGGTCCCATCCGAAGATCCAGACGCCGATGAAGGCCGCCTCGAAGAAGAAGGCGAGGATGCCCTCGAGCGCGAGCGGCGCGCCGAACACGTCCCCGACGAAGCGCGAGTAGTTCGACCAGTTCATGCCGAACTGGAACTCCTGCACGATGCCCGTCACGACGCCCATCGCGAAGTTGATGAGGAAGACGCGGCCGAAGAAGCGGGTGAGCTGGAGGTAGTGCGCGCGGCCGGTGCGGACCCACGCCGTCTGGAAGACCGCCACGACGACGGCCATGCCGATCGTCAGGGGGACGAAGAGGAAGTGGTAGATCGTCGTGAGGCCGAACTGCCACCGCGACAGGGCCAGCGGATCGAGGATGTCGTGCACGTGCGCAGCTTCCTGTGGAGGAGGTGGTTCTCGCTGTCGTCACTCCGTCGGGACACCTCGACGGTACTGCTCGATCCGGCCCCGCCACAAGTTGTAGAGGCCCCGCTTGCACAAACGTGCAGCAGCCCTGCACGGCACGGTTGTGCGGAACACCTGCTCTGCGGGAGCACATCCGTTCTGCACGATGGTCGGCCCCGGAACGACGAAGGTGCCGGGCAGAATGCCCGACACCTGTCGTCGTACTCGTGGTCGGCTTGCTACAGCAGACCCTCCTTCTGGAGGAAGTCCTTCGCGATCGTGGAGGCCTTCTCCTTGTCCGTGGTGCTCTTCGTGTTCAGCGAGATGAGCGCGTCGGTCGTGAGGACCTTGCTCACCTTGTCGATGTCCGCGGCGGCCTTGTCGCTCACCTTGCTCGACACCACCGGCGTGACGTTCTGCGGGAGGATGAGGTTCTTCGGGTCCTTCAGGGACACGAAGTCGTTCGCCTTGATGCTCGGGTCCGCGCTGTAGATGTCGGCGAGCTGGACGGTGCCGTCCTTGAGCGCCTTCACCGTCAGGGCTCCGCCCGAGTCCTCGACGGCCTTGAAGTCGACGTCCACGCCGTACTCCGACTTGAGCCCCTTCGGCCCGTACGGACGCGTCTGGAACTCCGAGTTGGCCCCGACCGTCAGCGGGTCCTTGACCTTCGACAGGTCGGCGAGGCTCGTGACGTCGTACTTGTCCGAGAACTCCTTGGTGACCGTGTAGCTGTCCTGGTCGGTGGCCTCGGCGGCGTCGAGCGCACGCAGGCCCTTCGGCAGCGCGTCCTTCAGCCCGGAGGCGATCTCGGACTCGGTCTTCGCGGTCGAGTTCTTGTCGTAGTACTGCAGCAGGTTGCCGCTGTACTCGGGCATGACGTCGATCGCGCCCTTCTGCAGCTGCGGGAGGTAGACCTCGCGCTGGCCGATGTTGAAGTTGCGCTTGACGTCGAAGCCGTCCTTCTCGAGGACCTGCGCGTAGAGCTCGGCGATGATCTCGTTCGAGTAGTACTGCTGCGAGCCGACGACGATGGTCTTCGAGTCGGTGGAGGCGCTGGAGCCGCTGTCGAGCGGGCTGCTGGACGAGCAGCCGGCGAGGGCGGCGACGACGCCCAGTGCCAGCGCTGCCGCGACACCTGCGCGGATCTTGGGTGCTGTGATCACGAGGGGGTTCCTTCCGGGATGGGATTGCGGGCTCGCTCGCGCGATCCCTTGCGTTGCCCGTCGGCGCGGCCGGAGACGCCCGCGGGCACCACCGCCCGCTGCACGAGGGCGAAGACGATCTCGAACGCGATCGCGAGGGCGATCACGAGGACGGACGCGCCGAGCATCATGGCGTAGTCCTGGGTCTTGAGGCCGAGGAAGACGTAGCCCCCGAGCCCACCGGCACCGACGTACGCGGCGAGGGTGGCGGTGGCGACGACCTGGAGGACCGCGGCGCGGACGCCGCCGATGAGCAGCGGCAACCCGAGCGGGATCTCGACCTTCGTCAGGATCTGCCACTCGGTCATGCCCTGCGCCCGTGCGGCGTCGACGGTCACCGGCTCGACGGACTCGATCCCGGCGTAGGCACCGGCGAGCACGGACGGGATCGCGAGGATCACCAGCGCCAGGAGCGGTGCCTGCAGGTTCACGCCGAGCACGAGCCCGAAGAGCGTCAGGACGCCGAGCGTCGGCAGCGCGCGGATGCCGCCGGACAGCGCGATCGCGACGCCGCGCGCCCGACCGGTGTGCCCGATGAGGTACCCGAGCGGCACCGCGACGACCGAGGCGAGCAGGACCGCGAGCAGCGAGATCCAGATGTGCTCCCAGAGCCGTTCCGGGACCGCACCGGGTCCGCTGTAGTTCGTGGGGTCGAAGACCCAGCCGAAGGCCTGTCCGATGATCACGACGTCACCTCCGCCGACTGCAGCACCCGACGCGCCTGGCGCTTCGACACCGTGCTCTGCCGGGTCCACGGCATCACGAGCCGGCCGAGCAGCACGAGGACCGCGTCGAGGACGAGCGCGAGGACGAGCACCATGACGATGCCGGCGACGATCTCCTCGGTGATGCCCCGCCCGATGCCGTCGGTGAAGAGCGAACCGAGGCTCTGCACGCCGAGCACGGCGCCGACCGTGGTGAGCGAGATCGTCGAGACGGCGACCACGCGGAGCCCGGCGAGCAGGACGGGACCGGCGAGCGGCAGGTCGACGCGGAAGAACCGCTGCGCGCCGGAGTACCCCATCGCCGTCGCCGCCGAGGTGGTTGCCACGTCGACCGACTCGAGACCGTCGACGGTCGACCGGACCATGAGCGCGAGGCCGTACAGCGTCAGGCCGATGATGATGTTGACCGGGTCCTGCAGCCCCGTGCCGATGAGGCCGGGCAGCGCGATGAACAACGGGAGCGAGGGCACCGCGTACAGGAGCCCGGCGAAGGTGACGATGGCGCTCCCCGTCCCGCCGCTGACACGGCCGCTGCCGGGTCGTCGCAGGCGTACGACGAGCCAGCCGATCGGGATCGAGAGCAGGAAGGCGATGATGATCGGCGGGATCGCGATCGCCAGGTGCGCGACCGTGTCGTCCCCGATCGTGTCGAGGTTCGACAGCACCCAGTTCACCGGATGCCCCCACCCTGCGCCGGAGCACCCGCGACGCCACCCGGCGTCACGGCCTCTGTCTGCGAGGCGGGGACCGCCGCTGCAGCGTCGACGACACCCACCGGACCGGTGAGTACGCCCGCGGCACGGCCGTCGCCGTCCACCACGATGGGTCCGGTCGGCGTCTGCTCGACCCGGAGCGCGCGGCGTCCACGGCCGGCGCCGATGAAGTCCGCGACGAAGTCGTCCGCCGGCTGGGAGAGGATCTCCGCGGGGGTGCCGAGCTGCGCGATCTCGCCGCCCTTCTTCAGGATGACGACCTGGTCGCCGAGCTTGAACGCCTCGTCGATGTCGTGCGTGACGAAGACGACGGTCTTCCCGAGTTCGCGCTGCAGGCGGATGAGCTCGTCCTGCAGGTCGTTGCGCACCAGCGGGTCGACGGCGCCGAAGGGCTCGTCCATGAGGAGGACGTTCGGGTCCACGGCGAGGCCGCGGGCGACACCGACGCGCTGCTGCTGTCCGCCGGACAGCTGCGAGGGGTACCGGTCGGCGAACGCCCGGTCCAGACCGACGGTGTCCATCAGCTCGAGCGCACGCGCCCGGGCCTCCGCCTTCGACACCCCGGTCAGCAGCGGCACGGTCGCGATGTTGTCGACGACCTTCCGGTGCGGGAGGAGCCCGGAACTCTGCATGACGTAGCCGATGCGGCGACGCAGCTTGACGGGGTCGACGCCGGCGACGTCCTCGCCGTCGATCTGGACGGACCCCGCCGTGGGGTCGACCATCCGGTTGATCATGCGGAGCAACGTGGTCTTGCCACAGCCGCTGGACCCGACGAAGACCGTGGTGGTCCGCGAGGGGATCACCAGGTCGAAGGACTCGACAGCGGTCGTGCCGTCCGGGTACGTCTTGCGCACCGAGCGGAACTCGATCATGGGTGCCCTTCTGGTGGGAGGTAGCCCGACTCCGGACGAGCGTACCCGTCCGGCTCAGTACCGTACCGCGCGTGACGGCGCATGACGTGTTGCGGACAGCCGCGTGGACCGGACATCCAGGAACGACCGCGCCCGCGCCTCCCGTTCGAGGGAGATGCGGGCGCGGTCGTCGTCCGGGCGGTGCTGCAGGACGCTCAGTCCGTGGTGATGAGCGACTCCAGGTACGGTCGGCTCATCGCCCGGTACGCGTCGACCAGGGCGGTGTCCGGGTGCTCACGGTCGGCGTAGGCGCGCGCCAGGACGGCGTGCGACGACTCGGCGAGCACCACCCAGGCCCGCGCGAGCTCCTCGGTCTGCCGGACCCCGAAGCGGTCGCGCAGGATCACCCCGACGGCGCCGCCGAGGGCGCCCATCCGGTCGTCGTCCTCGTCGGACGCGGACGAGGCGGCGTCGGCGTTCGCGAAGCGGATCACCCGGAAGCCGGGCTCCGTCCGGTACATCTCCGCCGTCACCTCGATGAGGGCGTCGCAGGCGTCCTGCCACGTGCTCGCCGCGGACTCCGCGAGCGCGGCGACGAACCGGGACGCGAGCCGCTGCGTGCAGCGGACGGCGAGGGCCTCGACCACCGCGATGCGGTCGGGGAAGTACCGGTAGACCGTCCCGATGGACGCGCCGGCACGCTCCGCGACCATGGCCGTGGTGAGCCGCTCGAACCCGATCTCGTCGATCACGGCGGCGGCCGCGTCGAGCAGCCCGGCGAGGCGCGCCGAACTGCGGGCCTGGACGGGCTCGTTCCTGAGCAGTGATGATCCCCCGGGCAGTGCGTTCGTGACCTCGGTGACCGGCACGTGTTCTCCTTCCCGCGGCGGACCGCGGACTCCATCGATGACCCCGGTCCGAGTCTCGCAGAGCCCGCCTGGAACGCGCCTGCGATCCCCGGGGTGTCGCGGGCCCGCGGCGGGGTCTGGACACGCGGGACATGGGATGATGGTGCGATGCCCGAGCCGACGCCGCCGGACCCGTCCACCGACCGGGAGCACGACCGGCGTGAGCAGACGCCCTGGGACCACCCCACGTGGGAGACCGCGATCCAGGAGCCGATCCTGCACCGCGCCGCCCGCATCGAGGACGCCGTCCAGGAGTTCCGCGAGCAGCGTGCACGGCGCCGCGGGCAGGTCCCGACCGTGATCCCCTACACGGGCTACGGCGCGCCCGGATGGGTCCGGGTGCTCTGCCGCGTGCTGCTGACCCGCCGGGGGTTGGCGTCGGACGTCTCCTACGCGGGCGTGCGCGGCTGGAAGAGCTTCACGAGCGTCGCGGTCGACCACGCCGAGGTCACGATCACCGCGGGCGGCACGACCCACACCGTGACGAGCGACCGCGGCGGCGTGGTCGACACGATCGTCCCGATCGACCTCGAGCCCGGGTGGCGCACCATCAAGCTCTCGGCCGGCGGCATGCGTGACGTCGACGCGAACGTGTTCGTCGTGCACCCGGACACCCGCTTCGGTCTGCTGTCCGACATCGACGACACGGTGATGGTGACGAGCCTCCCCCGCCCGATGCTCGCCGCGTGGAACTCCTTCGTCCTGACCGAGCACGCGCGGCGCCCCGTCCCGGGCATGTCCGTGCTGTACGAACGCGTGCTCGCCCAGCACCCCGGTGCCCCGACGGTGTACCTGTCGACCGGCGCCTGGAACGTCGCCCCCACCCTCGGACGGTTCCTCTCCCGCAACCTGTACCCGTCCGGCACGCTGCTGCTCACCGACTGGGGCCCCACGCACGACCGCTTCTTCCGGAGCGGCCAGTTGCACAAGCAGGAGAACCTGCGGCGGCTCGCCCGTGACTTCCCCGACGTGCAGTGGCTCCTCGTCGGCGACGACGGCCAGCACGACGAGCACCTCTACGGCGAGTTCATGCGGGAGCACCCGGAGAACGTCGCCGGGGTCGCGATCCGGCAGCTCTCCACGAGCGAGGCGGTGCTCGCCGGTGGTCGCTCACGCGGTCAGGAGCGATCGCGGGAATCGTCGGCGCCCTGGGTCTACGCGCCGGACGGCGCGGGCATGTGGAGCGAACTGACCCGGGTGGGTCTCGCCACCGACGACTGACCGGGCAGCCGCCGGGGACGGGCCGCACCCGTGGTCCTTCTGAGTGTGATCTGAACAGGGCTTCAGTGCAGCCCGCAGGCCGGCGCCGGGTGATTCGATCGGACCATGGCACAACGCATCGAGGACCACGCCCTCATCGGGGACTGCTACACCGCCGCGCTCGTCACCCGGGACGGCGAGGTGGACTGGGCGTGTCTCCCCCGGTTCGACAGCGCGTCGACCTTCGCGGCGCTGCTCGGCGACGAGCACGACGGCAACTGGACGCTCCGCCCCACCGACGGCTCCGCGACCGCCGAACGGCACCAGGACGGGGACACGCTCGTGCTGTCGACCGTGTGGACCACGGCGACCGGCACGGTCGAGGTCACGGACTTCATGCCGATCGGCGCCCACCGTGCGAGCATCGTCCGGCGGGTCCGCGGGCTGCAGGGGTCGGTCGAGGTCGAGCAGACCCTCCGCATCCGGTTCGGCTACGGCAAGGTGCTGCCCTGGATCCGCCAGGTCGGCGACGACGACGAGCCGACCCTCGTCGGGACCGCCGGACCGGACTCCGTCGTCGTGCGCGGCCCGCGCTTCACCGCCGACGACCACCGGCACATCGCCACCACCACGATCACCGACGGCGACGTGCTCGACACCGTCCTCACCTGGTACCCCTCGCACCGGGAACCGCCGGAGCCGTTCGACGTCGACGCCGCCCTGCGGCACACGCTCGACTGGTGGACCGACTGGACGTCCCGGGCGCGTGCCGAGGGCCGGTACGCCGACGCCGTGCGACGCTCCCTCATGTACCTGCGCGCGATGACAAACGCCGAGACCGGCGGCGTCGTGGCGGCGGCGACCACGAGCCTCCCGGAGGACCCGGGTGGGGAACGCAACTGGGACTACCGCTACGTCTGGCTCCGGGACGCGTCCCTCGCTCTCGCGTCCCTCATCGCGCACGGGTACCGCGACGAGGCGACGCACTGGCGCTCCTGGCTCCTCCGCGCGATCGCCGGCGACCCGGGCGACGTGCAGATCATGTACGGCGTCGCCGGCGAGCGGGAACTGCCGGAACGGTCGCTCGACCACCTGGCCGGCTACGCGCACTCGACACCCGTCCGGGTCGGCAACGGCGCGTACACGCAGTACCAGGGCGACGTCTTCGGCGAGGTGCTCGCCGCACTGCACGACGCACGCGAACTCGGCGTCGAGGAGAGCGCCGACTCGTGGTCGCTGCAGCGGGCCCTCCTCGGGCAGGTCGAACAGCAGTGGCAGCAGCCGGACAACGGCATCTGGGAGATGCGGGGACCCCGACGGCACTTCACCCATTCGCGGGCGATGATCTGGGCCGCGTTCGACCGCGGGGTCGCCGCGTGCGAGGAGTTCGGCCTCGAGGGCCCCGTCGAGCGCTGGCGCACCCTGCGCGACGCCGTGCGTGCCGAGATCGAGGAGCACGGCTGGAACGCCGAGCGGAACTCCTACCGGCAGCACTACGACACCGACGAGGTCGACGCGAGCCTGCTCGTCCTGCCGCAGATCGGGTACTGCAAGCCCGACGACCCGCGGATGACCGGCACCGTGGCCGCCATCGAGCAGGACCTCCGCGTCGGCGACGACGGCCTCCTGCTGCGCTACCGCACCACCGCCGGGTTCGACGGGTTGACGGGCACGGAGCACCCGTTCCTGGCCTGCTCGTTCTGGCTCGTCGAGCAGTACGCCGGCTCCGGCCGTCTCGAGGACGCCGAACGGCTCATGGACGTGCTCGTCGGCTACGCCAACGACGTCGGCATGCTCTCCGAGGAGGTCGACGTCGCGACCGGGCACCACATCGGCAACACCCCGCAGGCGCTGTCGCACCTCACGCTCGTGACCGCGGCGGACGCGATCGGACGCGCACACGGTGCCGCGGTCGGTCATCGGACCCGGGTGGCGCAGCGCAGCGGCGGGACGCGGCCGTCCTCCGGACGGAGCGGTCGGGCGGGCCGGCCGGCGTAGGACGCGACACCGGACCGGACGGACGGGAGGCGCGGTGCCAGCTGGCAC
>JASCOJ010000150.1 GCA_029959645.1 Microbacteriaceae bacterium PS02332
CCCCCGCCCCCCCCCCCCCCCCCGCCGCCCCCCCCCGCCCCCCGGGGCGCCCCCACGTCCCGGCGCGGACCGCGCGGTCAGTGCCCCTGGGGCCGACCGCGCTGCCACTCGGGCGCGACCGTCTCGACGACCTCGTCGCGGTCCTCCGGGTCGACGGGGACGCCGTCGCTGTCCGCCATCGCGACGGCGTGCGCGGACTTCGCCGCCTCGAGCTCCTCGTCGTCGCCCTTCGCCATGCCGACGAGTTCCATGAAGCGGGACTTCACCACGAGCCACCGGTCCGTCGCGCTGAGGCGGTCGAGGTCGGAGGACGTGGAGTCGTCCCGGACCCGGCGCAACGAGGAGACGCCGCGGTCCGGCAGGTCCCCGTCGACGTGCGCGACGGCGAGCCGGGCGACCGCGTCGGCCTGCGCGTGCATCACGGAGTGGGCTCCACCGACGACCTCGCGGAGGACCGCGTACGGCATCGCCCGCGCGAGGCGCCGCAGCCACGCGCGCGAGACCATCGCGTCGTGCTCGCCCCGCACGATGAGGGTGCGCGCCTGCACGTCGGCGACGCGCTCCTCGATCGGCCAGGCGATCATCTTCGGCAGGACCTTGCTGAACCAGTGCCAGCCGCACAGTGCGTACGCGGTGATCCCGTGCCAGCGGACGGCGGCGGGCTCGTGCAGGGCCGACCGGAGGAACCGCACCGCGGCCTTCGGGACCGTGCGGGCCGCCGGGTCGAGCACCGGGCTGATGAGCACCACGTCGGAGATGTCCGGACGTCGAGCAGCGACCTCGGTGACGACCTGTGTGCCCATCGAGTGCCCGACCAGCACCGGGTCGACCAGGCGGAGGTCGTCGATGACCCGTTCGAGGGCGTCCGCGTACCGCTCGATCGACACGGCGCCGCGGAAGCGCGGGACGCCGGCGAAGCCCGGGAGGTCGAGGGCGTGCACCGGGCCGTTCTCGTTGAGGTGCGGCGCGAGCCGCTCGTAGTACGTCGCGGCGATGCCGAGACCGGCGACGAGCACGAAGGCCCGGTCCCCGGGGTGGCCGATCGAGCTCACCCGGACGTAGGTGCCGTCGACCGCGATCCGGTCGACACGGACCTCGACGTCGGCGTTCTCGGCACGGCCGAGTTCCCCTGCGGGGTCGGGCGCACCCGCTGGCACCGGCGGCGGCGTCTCGTTCTCGGCGTTCACGGGTCTCCTCGCGGTGGCTGGCGGTCGACCAGGCTACCGCGCGGTCCCGGGCGGGACCGGCCGCCGGCGGCTCAGCCGCTGAAGGTGTACGGAGGGCGGGCGTGCACGCGGGTCGGGACCGCGAAGACGGAACCGGACTCCGGGGCCGCGGCGAGCTGCTCGTCCGTCAGGTTCTCCCGCGCGGTGCCGACGAGCAGCAGGGACATGTCGGCGCCGCCGAACGCGACCGAGGTGACGTTCGGCGCCGGGATCTCCACGGTCTCCAGGTGCGTCCCGTCCGGCCCGTACCGTTCGACCTTCGACTCGCCGTAGATGGCGCCCCAGAAGCACCCCTCGTCGTCGCGGACGAGGCCGTCGTGCGCAGCTCCGCTGATGAACGGGACGAGTTCGCCGAGGTCGCCCTCGGGACCGTAGGCCGCGCGGTAGACCGTCTCGGTGTCGGTGTCGGTCACGTACATCTCGGACCCGTCGTCGTTCCACTCCATGCCGTTCGTGGTGCCGAACCCGTTCCGGAGCACCCGGACCGACCCGTCCGGCGAGAACGCGTACAGCGCCGCCTCCGGGTCGCCGTCGGTCGGGTCCATGCTGCCGACGAGGAAGCGGCCGAACGGGTCGCACTTGCCCTCGTTGAACCGCATCTCGCCGTTCGCGTGCTCGACACCCGCGAGCTCGCGCTCGATCGCACCGTCCTCGTCGGTGAGCACCACGGAGTCCTCGAGCGCCGCGACGAACCCGCCGCCCGCGCGGGGCTGGAACGAGGGCAGCGGCGGATCGAGCTCCTGCGTCCGGACGATCGATCCCTCGCCGTCCGCGGTCACGAGGACACCGTTCGGGATGTCCACGAACCGGAGCAGCTGGGCGTCGGGGTCCCACACGATGCTCTCCGCGAGGGTCGCCTGCGCGTCGCAGAACACGGTGGCCGGTCCGGTGGTGGCACTCGTCGTCATGCCCCAGGTCTACGCACTCCCGGTTCCCTGCGCGCCCAGTCGCCGCGTTCTCCACAGATCCCGCCGTCCGACCCCGGCCGATCGGAGGGGCGGCGATCGTGACGGGCATGACCTGCCTGTGCGCCTGGGGCGACGAGAGCATCCGGTTCCTGCAACCCCATGCCCCCGCCTACCTGCTCGGTGCCTCCATCGTGGAGCCGACCGACGCGGACCTGGTCCGCGATGCGCTCCGTGCGCTCCACCGTTCCGGGCGGAAGTTGCACTGGCACGACCTGGACCGCGGTCGGCGCCGGGCAGTGTCCGATGTCGTCATCAGGGCTCGGGCGGTGCACGTCGTGGTGGTCGCGCGGCGGATCGACCTACGTCGCCAGGAGCGCGCGCGAGCGCGCTGCCTGGAACGGCTCGGGTGGGAGCTGGGTCGGATCGGCGTGCGCAGACTGACGCTCGAATCGCGGGCCGCCGCCCTCGACGCGCGGGACCGTCGGACCGTCGACGCGAGCCGGATCCGCGGCGCCTTCCCGCCGGGCCTGCGTGTGGAGCACGGGGCACCGGAGGCCGACGCACTCCTCTGGCTCCCCGACCAGGTCCTCGGGATCGTCGGACGGGCCTCCACCGCTGACGGCGACACCGCGGCACTCACGCTCGTCGTGGAGGTCGTGGAGCTCCCGGCGGACGGCTCGCCGTGAGCAGTGTGCCGCGCCCCGACAGCGCGGAAGCCGGGTCCCGTCGTGACGGCGGGCGCACCGGCTTCCACTTCTGCGTCCCTGGACCAGGGCGAGCTCCATGCAGTATATCAGCAGCGCGCGACGTCAGTCGCCCTTCACGTTGACGATCTGGCGCAGCGTGTGCCGGATCGTGACGAGGTCGGCGGCGTCGGCCATGACCTGGTCGATCGGCTTGTACGCCGCGGGGATCTCGTCGAGGAACGCGTCGGTGTCGCGGTACTCGATGCCGGCCATCGCCTCTCGGAGCTGCTCGTGCGTGAACGTCTTCCGGGCCGCCGACCGCGAGTAGGACCGACCTGCTCCGTGCGGCGAGGACTCGAGCGACCGTGCGTCCCCACGCCCCTCGACGACGTACGACGCCGTGCCCATCGACCCGGGGATGAGCCCGGGCTGCCCCGCCCGCGCCTGGATCGCGCCCTTGCGGGAGACCCAGACCGACTTGCCCCAGTGCTGCTCGCGCTGGGTGAAGTTGTGGTGGCAGTTGATCCGCTCGAGCTCCTCGACGTCGGTGCCGACGAACGCGCCGAGCTGCCGGACGACCCGGTCGGTCATCTCCTCGCGGTTGAGGAGTGCGAAGTGCTGCGCCCACCGCAGTTCGGCGATGTAGCGGTCGAACTCCGGCGTGCCCTCGACCAGGTAGGCGAGGTCCGGGTCGGGCAGCTCGATCCACCAGCGCCGCATGGCCTCCTTCGCGACGGCGATGTGCCGCTGGGCGATCTTGTTGCCGACGCCCCGGGAACCGGAGTGGAGGAACACCCAGACCCGGTCCTCCTCGTCGAGGGAGACCTCGATGAAGTGGTTGCCGGACCCGAGCGTGCCGAGCTGGTTCCGCCACCCGCCGAGGGCGCCGGCCGGGTCGAAGCCGGCCTCCTCGGCCAGCGCCTCCAGCTCGGCGATCCGGGGCGCAGCGGTCGCGACGACCGTCCGGTTCGTCGCACCGGCGGACAGCGGGACCGCACGCTCGATCGCCTCGCGGAGCGGCCGGAGGTCCTCGGGCAGGTCGGCGCGGGTGAACTGCGTGCGGACGGCGATCATCCCGCAGCCGATGTCGACGCCGACGGCGGCGGGCATGACCGCGCCCAGCGTGGGGATGACGGACCCGACGGTCGCACCGAGGCCGAGGTGCGCGTCCGGCATGAGGGCGAGGTGCGGGTACACGAACGGCATCTGCGCCGTGGTGCGGGCCTGCTGCTCGGTGTTCTCCTCGAGCATCGAGGCCCAGGAGAGGAGTCGCTTGGTGATCTGCTGCATGGTGGTGTCCCGGTCGGGCGACGTCGGTGCGACGGCCTGCCCGTCCGGGCAGAACCGGAAAACGTAGCGCGGACCGGCTGCAGAGCACAAGACCCGGATCACGAGACCGGCCGGGAGGCTCGGATCCGGCTGGTCGTCCGGGGTACGCACCGCGGTCGGGAGCCGCCAGCCGCACCGGGCACGATGGGCCCATGCCGGAACGGACACGAGACACCCCTGACGCCACCGACAACGAGGAACGCACCGACGGCTACGTCCCGCTGCGCTCCTACGGGGCCATCGGGGACGGCCGCACCGTCGCGCTCATCGCGAAGGACGGCCGGATCGACTGGCTGCCGATCCCGTCGATGGACTCGCCGCCCGTGTTCGCGAGCATCGTCGACGCCGAGCACGGCGGGCACGTGGCCCTCCGTCCCGTGGAGGACGAGGCCGAGGTGTCCCGCGCCTACATGCCGGGCACCAACGTCCTGGTCACGACCTGGACGACCCCGTCCGGGGAGGTGACCGTCACCGACGCGATGGTCACCGGCGTCGCCGGCCGCCTGCCGTGGGCGGAGGTCGCCCGGTGCGTGCAGGGCGTCGCGGGCTCCGTCGAGATGGAGTGGGCCGTGGTGCCGGGCACCCTGCTCAACACCGCCGAGCCGAAGCGACTCGACACCGGCAACGGCACCGTGATCGGCATCGACGGCGTGACGATCGCGATCGTCGAGCAGGGCTTCGATCCGGTGCACGACGACGGACCGCGGTTCTCCGGTCGGTTCCACACCGCGGAGGGCTCGAAGCACATCCTGACCATCGTCGGCACGCACGACGAGCCGATCTTCATGCCGCGGCCGGAGAGCGCCCTCGCGGCGATGGACCGGACGGTGGCGAACTGGGAGGCCTGGTCGGAGGAGTTCTCCTACGACGGTCCGTGGTCCGACGCGGTGCAGCGGAGCGCCCTCGCGCTGAAGCTGCTCATCTTCTCGCCGACCGGCGCGATCGCGGCGGCACCGACCACGAGCCTCCCGGAGGACCGCACCGGCGGGAAGAACTGGGACTACCGGTTCGCCTGGGTCCGCGATCTGTCGTACACGGTGCACGCCCTCGCCCGCTTCGGCCTGCGGGAGGAGACGCACGCGGCGGTGTCGTGGGTGATGCGCACCATCGCCGAGCACGACGAGGGGATGCCGATCTTCTACGGCCTCGACGGGTCGAAGACCGACGCCGTCGAGGAGCGCGACGTCCCCGGCTGGAACGGCATCGGCCCGGTCACCGTCGGCAACCGGGCGGGCAACCAGCTGCAACTCGGCGTCTGGGGCGACGTCTTCGAGATCCTGCGGCAGTACGTCCGGGCCGGCAACGTCCTCGACCGGAAGACCGCGGCGGTGCTCCAGCAGCTCGCCGACGACGCCTGCCACCGCTGGGAGGAAGCGGACTCGGGCATGTGGGAGCTCGAGGACACCCAGCACTACGTGACGAGCAAGATCGGCTGCTGGCAGGCGCTCGACGCGGCCGTGGAACTGCACGACGCCGGCATGATCGACGGCCCGCGGGCGAAGTGGGTCGAGAACCGCGAACTGATCGTCCAGTGGGTGTCCGAGCACGGCTGGGACGAGGAGCGCGGGCACTACGTCATGTACCCGGGGAGCGACGCGCTCGACACGTCGATCCTCCTGCACGCCATGAGCGCGTTCGACCGCGGCCCTCGTATGGAGTCGACGGTCCGGGCGATCGAGGCACAGTTGCAGCGCGGACCGTTGGTCTACCGCTACTCGGGCATCGAGGACGAGGAGTCGCCGTTCGTCGCCTGCTCGTTCTGGCTCGCCGCCGCGATGGCCTGCACCGGACGGGTGGACGACGCCCGCGCGCTCATGGACCAGATGGTCGACCAGGCGAACGACGTCGGCATCTTCAGCGAGATGATCAGCGAGGACGGCGCGTTCATGGGCAACATCCCGCAGGGGCTGTCGCACCTGGCGCTCATCCAGGCCGCGCTGACCATCGAGGAGGTGGCGGCCGAGGGCGCCTGATGCCTCCGCCGGCCCGGCGGTCAGCCCAGGGTGATCGCGACGAGGCCGGCGACGCCGACCAGGTAGAGCACGACGACGACGAACGAGTCGACGCCGAGCCCGATGATCCGCCGCTGCGGGCGGAAGACGAGCCCCACCGCGTACACGAGGGTCAGCACGACCGCGAGTGCGGTGAGGTACACGTCGCTCGCGTTCGCCTGTGGCAGCACCGCCTTGCCGGACAGCACGGTGGCGACGAGGAAGAGCACGGGGAGGAACGCGTTCCCGCCGAAGATGTCGGAGACCGCCAGGTTGTCGTCCCCCTGCTTCACGGCCTGGAGGCCCGTGGAGATCTCCGGCAGGCTCGTCGCCAGGGCGAGGACGGTCGCGCCGAACAGCACGCCGGACAGCCCGATCTGGCTCGAGGCGGCGTCGCCGGCCTGCTCGAGCACGACGCCGGCGACCAGGGTCGCGAGGGCGGAGACCGCGAACACGATCGCCGCCTTCCGGGTGCTCATCGGGTTCTTCTCCTTCGACCGCGTGCGGTGCCCGGAGGCGTGCGGGGTCGCGTCGGGGGCGTGGCCGTCCTCGTGCCAGGGCAGCCCCTTGCCGGCGCGCTGCACGAGCAGGAGCCCGACGAGCCAGATCACCGCGATGAGCACGACGTCCGGGGTGAGCCGCGCGACGACCAGGTCCGGCGGCAACTGGCTGCCGGCGATGACGACGCCGAGGACCGCCACGACGACGACGGCCTCGAGCACCAGGGTCAGCGAGGCCGCGCGGTAGGTGATCGGCTTGACGCCCTTCCCCCGTTTGCCGAACGCGTCGAGGACCGCGATGACGACCGTCTGCAGCGCGATGCCGCCGAGGATGTTGCCGGCGGCGACCTCGATCGACCCGGACAGCCCGGCACTGACGGTGATGGCGATCTCGGGGAGGTTCGTCGCGACGGCGAGGACGATGAGCCCACCGAGCGCACTGCCGAGGTGCAGGCGGGCGTCGAGCACGTCGGTGGTCTTCGACAGTTGGATGCCGGCGACCCAGATGACGGCCGCCCCCGCGACGAAGATCACACAGAGCAGCCAGAGCGGTAGGGATTCCACGAGTCGACGATGGACCGGGAGCGCCGGGTTGTCCGCCGGGGCGCGTCCAGCGGCTCGTCCGACCGCGCCGCTGAGCGCACGGTCGGGGGTCCGGCGCATCATGGTCTGACGATGAACGACGTCGACGCCAGGATGGACCGGCTGCGGAAGGCCGCACGGTACCGCTACCAGCAACTCGTGGACAGCGAGGTCGAGCGGGGCACGCTCGACCCCGACGAGGTCCGGGCGGAGCGTGAGGAGCGGCAGCTGCTCAAGGCCGCCGACGTGGCCGCGCACGCCCGGGCCCGGATCGCCGAGGCCGAGCACCGCGGGGTGTTCGAGGGCAACCCGTACCACGGCAAGCCGCTGCCCGGCCTCGACGGCCAGCACGACCCGAACTGGTGGATCAAGGCGAAGATCGAGCGCGAGGACATCCGGGGGATCGCCCCGCCCGCACTGGCCCTCCGGACCGAGGACGCCGAACTCGACGACCACCTCGACGCGCTGTCGGTCGAGTCGGACGTCCGGGACGTCCTCGTCGACTTCAACGCCCGCGTGAAGGAGGCCCGGCGGCAGCTGCTCGGCGGGCCTCCCGTGGTCACCCCGATGCGCGACGTCGACCAGGAGGTGACCGCCTGGCGGGAGCGTCGGGAGGCCCGGTTCGCCGCCGACGCGGAGGCCGCCGCCGACCACGCCGCTGCGACACCCCGCCGGTGGTGGCGCCGCCGCTGAGCCGCGGTGGGACCACGAAGCGGACACGGCACCGGGGGTTTCCCGGGTGCTGTGTCCGCTTCGTGGTGTGGTGCGGGGGTCTTACTTGATCTTGGCGGTGATCGTCGCGGTGCCGACGAGGAGGCCGCCCTTGACGGCGTCGGTCTTGAAGGTGCTGTTGAGCAGCTTCGCGGCGTCGGCGGAGACGTGGACGGTGGTGCCGGTGAGGATCGCGTTGTCACCCTCGAGCTGCA
>JASCOJ010000151.1 GCA_029959645.1 Microbacteriaceae bacterium PS02332
CCGCCGGGCCCCGCCCTCACCCACCCCGCCCCCCCCCCCGGGGGCGGGGGGGGCCCTTCCGTGTTCCCCGGGGCGATCCGGCAGCGCTACCGTGGTCCCTCGTGCGGATCCTCGTCATCGTCCTCCGGCTCGTCGCCGCCGTCGCCGGGCTCGCGGCCGTGGCCCGGCAGCTCGCGACGGCCCTCCGGACCGACTTCGTGTTCTGGGACTTCTTCGGCTACTTCACGAACCAGTCGAACATCCTCGTCGCGCTCGTGTTCCTGGGCACGGTCGGACTGATGCTCAGCGGCCGCCGGAGCGGCCGCCGGTGGGACCTGCTGCGGGCGGCCGCGACGGTGTACATCGCGACCACGGGCGTGGTCTACAACACCCTGCTCCTCGACGTCGGGCAGGCGGTCGGGGTGTCCTGGTCGAACGACGTCGTGCACCGCTGGGTCCCGCTCTACGCCGTGCTCGACTGGGTGCTGTTCTCGGACCGCAGCCGCCTGCTGTTCCGCGACGTCTGGGCGTTCCTGGTCTACCCGGCGGTGTGGCTCGTGGTCGTGGTCATCCGCGGAGCGACGGACGGCTGGGTCCCGTACCCGTTCCTGGACCCCCGGTCGGGCTACGGCGTCGTGGCCCTGTACTGCCTGGGCGTGGCGGTGTTCATCGGGCTGATGGGCCTGATCGTCGTCGCGCTCTCGCGACTCCGGGGAGTCGCGGTCAGCGGAGGTCGCGCAGACGGTCGAGGACCTCGTCCGCCAGGACGATGAGCCCCCGGATCGCCTCGTCGTCGCGGTCGATCCACCGGCACTCGGGTTCGTCGGCGACCGGGACGAAGTCGTCGTGCCGTTCCCACACGAACAGCGTGCGGTCGGCGCCGAGCACGTACTGCTGCCACCAGACCTGCCGCAGGTAGTGCCGCGGGACGCGCTTCCACCCGTGCGCGGTCGTCTTGATCTCGGCGAGGAGCAGCCGGCCGTCGCGGTCCTGCCCGACGCCGTCCGGTGTGGCGAGGTGTGCGCGGTTCGTGGCCGCGTGGAACAGGTGCGCCGACGGCAGGATGCCGTGCGTGGCGGCGACCCACGACGCGATGACCGGTTCGCGCTCCCGGCCGTGCTCGGTGTAGACGTTGCCGCCGAAGCGGGACCCGTAGCGCTTGTCGGCGACGACGGCCTCGACCGCGCGGAGCGAGGCGAGCCGGGCGACGTCGGTGGCGGTGATGCCCATCGCCCGTGCACGCAGCCAGGCGAGTCGGTCCGAGGAGTGCGCGACGATGCGGTCCGTGTGCCCGCGGAGTGCGGTGAAGGCGTCGCGGGCTGGCCGTGCTGCTGCTGGGGCGGACGTGCCGGGGCCGGGCTGGGCCTCCCACCCGTCATCCAGGTCGCCCCACAGGGTGGGCTGCACGATCGTCACCGGACCATTCTCCACCCGACCACCGGCACCCCGGGGACGGCGCGCGTCAGGAGACGAGCTGTCGGCCCTCGGCGAGGGCGACCAGTTCGTCGATCCCGGCGGGGGAGAGCGCGTAGGCGATGGCGAGCGCCGCTGCACCCTGGAGGGCCGCGACCGATCCGGCGCGGGACTGCGCGATCACCAGGTGTTCGGTCGCGAGCGGCATCGACCGGGCGTAGACGACCTCGCGGACGCCGGCGAGCAGGTGCTCCCCGGCCCGGGTCACGGACCCGCCGAGCGCGATGACCGACGGGTTCATCAGCGAGACGCAGGTCGCCAGGACCTCGCCGATGTCGCGGCCGGCCTGCCGGACCGCACCGATCGCGTCGAGGTCGGAGCGGTTCACGAGGTCGACCACGTCGGCGCTCGAGTGCACGTCGTGGCCCTTCGCACGGAGGGCGCGGGCAATGGCCGGTCCGGACGCCACGGCCTCGAGGCAGCCGGTGTTGCCGCAGTGGCACGGCACGTCGCCGGCGCGGGAGACCCGGACGTGCCCGATGTCACCCGCGGTGCCCTGCGCCCCGCGCTGCAGCCGACCCTCGGACACGATGCCCGAGCCGATGCCGGTGGCGACCTTCACGAAGAGCAGGTGGTCGAGGTCCGGCCAGCCGTGCTCGCGTTCGCCGAGTGCGGCGATGTTGACGTCGTTGTCGACGAGCACGTGCGCCTGCACGTGCTGCCGAAGCCACCCGGGGACGTCGAAGCCGTCCCACCCGGGCATGATCGGCGGGTTCGCCGGACGGCCGGTCGAGAACTCGACGGGTCCCGGCAGGCCGATGCCGATCGCGATGACGTCGTCCCGTGCCCGGCCGACGGTGTCGAGCAGCTCGTCGACGACGTCGAGCAGCCAGTCGAGGATGGGGACGGGGCCCGCGGCGATGTCGATGTCCGCCTCCCGGGTCGCGAGCGGGACGCCCTTGAGGTCGGTGACCGCGACGCGGCCGTGCGATGCGCCGAGGTCGGCGGCGACGACGAGCCGGGCCGTGGGGCGGAGGGCCACCTGCGCCGGGGGACGCCCGCCGGTCGAGGCGGCGGTGTCGACCGCGCCGACGAGTCCGACGTCGATGAGGGCGTCGAGGCGCACGCTGATGGTGGAGCGCGCGACGCCGGTGCGGGCAGCGAGCTCGGCACGGGTGCGCGGGACACCGTCACGCAGGATCTGGAAGAGCTCGCTCGTCCCGACCGGCGGCGACGTTGCCGTCCGAGTCATGTCGACCATGGTCGGAGTGAACCACACTTCAGACCGGGCACGCAACGAAGGACGTCGAGGAGTTCACAACTTCTGCTTGACCGCCGACAGAAGCCGCCATAGTGTGACCTCGGTCAGCGACGACCACCATCTCGATGAGGAGAACACCCTGGTGACCCAACCGCTCTCGGTCCAGCTCTACACGGTGCGCACGGCACTGTCGGCGGACCTCCCCGGCACCCTGCGACGCATCGCCGACATCGGCTTCACCGACGTCGAGCTCTTCGGCTACGTGGACCGCGCCGACGAGTACGCAGTCGCCCTCCGCGACGCCGGTCTCACGGCGCCGAGCGGCCACGCACGACTCCTCGACGCCGGTGCGCCCGACCTCGAGCGCATCCTCTCGGCCAGCGCGACCGTCGGCATCGGGACCCTCATCGACCCGCACATCGACGAGGAGCGGTGGACCACCCGCGAGGACGTCGAGGCCATCGCCCGCGAACTCTCGGCCCTGGCGCCGCGGGCTGCCGACCACGGTCTGACGCTCGGCTACCACAACCACGCGTTCGAGTTCTCGAACCGGATCGACGGCGTCAGCGCCTACGAGGTCTTCGCCGACGCCCTGTCCGACGACGTCGTGCTCGAGCTCGACACGTACTGGGCGAAGGTCGGCGGCGACGACCCGGTGGCGGTGCTCGGCCGGCTCGGCGAGCGCGTCCGCTTCCTGCACGTCAAGGACGGCGACGGCTCGCACGACGACACGAAGCAGGTCGCCGTCGGGGACGGTGTCATGCCGGTCCGCGAGATCGTCGCCGCCGCACCGGACGCACAGTGGGTCGTCGAACTCGACGACCACGCCGGCGACGTCCTCCAGGCGGTCACCGACTCGTACGCCTTCCTGCAGGGGGTCCGCGCATGAGCGACACCACGAGCGGCAAGCGCACCGGCCCGGTCGGCGTCGGCGTCATCGGTGCCGGCGTGATCTCCGACCAGTACCTCTCGAACCTCACCGTCTTCCCGGACGTCGTCGTGCGGTTCATCGCCGACATCGACCTGCCGCGCGCCGCCGCCCAGGCCGAGAAGTGGGGCGTCCCCGGGTCCGGCACGGTCGCGGAACTCCTCGCGGACGACGAGATCGAGATCGTCGTCAACCTGACCATCCCCGCCGCGCACGTCGAGGTCGCCCTCCAGGCCCTCGCCGCCGGCAAGCACGTGTGGGGCGAGAAGCCCTACGCGCTGGACCGGGAGAGCGCGGCGCAGCTGCGCGACGCCGCAGCAGCGGCAGGCCGCACCGTGTCGGTCGCACCGGACACGTTCCTCGGGGCGGGCCTCCAGACCGCACTCCGCGCGATCCGCGACGGCCGCATCGGGAAGCCGCTGAACGGTCTGACGCTCTTCCAGAGCCCCGGGCCGGAGTCGTGGCACCCGAGCCCGGAGTTCCTCTTCGCGTACGGCGCCGGCCCGCTGTTCGACATCGGCCCGTACTACATCACGACGCTCGTGCAGGCGTTCGGACCGGTCGCGAAGGTCACGGCCACCGCGACCAAGTCCCGCGCCACCCGCACGATCGGCTCCGGCCCGAAGGCGGGCACGGAGTTCCCGGTCGAGGTGCCGACGAACCACTCGGCCCTCATCCAGTTCGAGGGCGGCGGGAGCGCGCAGAGCGTGTTCTCCTTCGAGTCCGACCGTGGCCGCACCGGCTTCGTCGAGATCGCGGGGGAGACCGGCACCGTCGTGTTCCCGGACCCGAACGACTTCGACGGTGACACCGCGCTGTACGCACTCGGTGCCGAGGAGCCGGAGACCATCCCGGCCGTCGGGTCGACGTACACGCGCGGCACCGGCGTGGTCGACCTCGCCCGCTCCCTCCGGGCGGGGGAGGGCAACCGGGTCCCCGGCGCCCTCGCCTTCCACGTCCTCGACGTGATGGTCTCCATCGCCGAGGCAGTCGAACGTGGTGAGACCGTGCTCGTCGAGAGCACCGTCGCACCGTCCCCGACCCTCCCCGAGGGTTGGGACCCGGCGGAACAGACCCTGGTCTGACCCGCCCGGTCGGCGGGTGCACCGTCCGCCGACCACGCACAGCAGCACCACCTCCTGCACCATCTCAACGACGAGAAAGAGAGAGTCATGCGCACTGCGATCCGCGCACTGGCCATCACTGCGGCCGCCGCACTCACCGTGACCGGCCTCACCGCCTGCTCCGCCGGAGGGTCCGGCTCGTCCGGCGACTCCAAGACGCTCACCTACTGGGCGTCGAACCAGGGCACCTCCCTGCAGAACGACAAGGAGGTGCTCACCCCCGTCCTCAAGGAGTTCACCAAGGAGACCGGGATCAAGGTGAACCTCCAGGTCATCGGGTGGAACGACCTGCAGACCAAGATCCAGACCGCGGTCACCTCGGGCCAGGGCCCGGACGTGGTGAACATCGGCAACACGTGGGCGACCTCGCTCCAGGCCACCGGCGCCTTCCAGGAGTTCGGGGACTCGGAGATGAAGGCGATCGGCGGGTCCGACAAGTTCGGCAAGGTCGCGCTGTCCACCGGTGGCGCGCCCGGCAAGACCGTCACGAGCGTCCCGCTCTACGGCCTCGCCTACGGCCTGTACTACAACAAGAAGATGCTCTCGGACGCCGGGATCACCCCGCCGACCACGTGGGAGGACCTCGTCACCGACGCGAAGAAGCTGACGACGGGGAGCACCTACGGCTTCAGCCTCGCGGGTGGGTCGTACACCGAGAACGCGCACTTCGCGTTCATCAACTCGGCGCAGAACGGCGGCGAGTGGTTCGACAAGAGCGGCAAGCCGACCTTCACGTCGGACGCGAACGTCGAGGGCATCAAGCGCTACCTCGACCTCATGCAGGACGCCAAGGTCGCCAACCCGTCGAACGCCCAGTACGACAACGCGACGCAGTCGGTCACGGACTTCGCGAACAAGAAGGCCGCGTTCATCCTCAACCAGAACAACGCGAACGCGACCATCGAGTCGCTCGGCATGACGGCCGACGAGTTCGGCGTCGTGGCCCTGCCCGCCCCCTCCGGCGGCAAGGACATCGCGAGCTTCCCGGCCGGCATCAACCTGTCCGTCTTCAAGAACACGAAGAACAAGGACGGCGCGCTGAAGTTCGTCAAGTACATGACGAGCCAGGACACGCAGACCACGCTCGACAAGCCGTACTCGGCCCTCCCGGTGCTCGCCGCCGCTGCCGACTCGGTCACCGACGAGCAGACGAAGACGTTCCTCGACATCTACAACAACAAGGCCAAGCCGCTCCCGCTGGTGCCCGCCGAGGACCAGTTCGAGTCGACGGTCGGCAAGGCGATGAACGAGATGTTCGCCAAGATCGCCACCGGTGGCACGGTGTCCGAGAAGGACATCAAGTCCGCGCTCCAGACGGCCCAGGACCAGGTCTCCCAGGCCAACGGTTGACCTGACGGGCGGCCCCCCCCCCCCCCCCCCGCCCCCGGGCCGGGCGCCCCCCCCCCCCCCCCCCCCCCCCCGGGGGGGGGGGGGCGGCCCCCCCCCGCCCCACCCCTCGATCGAACCCAGCCGGAAGGCCCAGCCCATGTCCACGACGGTCCTGCCCGAGTCCGCGGCCCCAGACCTGTTGCACACGAAGGCCCCGACCCTGTCGGGCCCGTCGCCCCGCGGGAAGCGGAAGACGCAGTGGCTGCCGTACGCCCTCGTCGGCCCCGCGATCCTCTTCGAGCTCCTGATCCACATCGTGCCGATGCTCGTCGGCATCTGGATCAGCTTCGTGCAGCTCACCAAGTACTTCATCGCGAACTGGGGCGCCGCACCGTTCGCCGGCCTGCACAACTACTCGGTCGCCGTCGACTTCGACCAGGCGATCGGCAAGGGGCTGTTGAACTCGTTCCTCATCACCTGCGCCTTCACGGTGCTCGTGGTCGGGCTGTCCTGGGGCTTCGGCATGGCCGCCGCGGTCGCGTTGCAGAAGCCCTTCGCCGGCCGCGGACTCTTCCGCACGCTGTTCCTCGTGCCCTACGCGCTGCCGATGTACGCCGGCGTCATCACCTGGAAGTTCATGTTCCAGCGTGACTCGGGCGCCCTGAACCACCTGCTCGTCGACCAGCTGCACCTCTTCGGTGGGAACGCGCCGTTCTGGCTCATCGGCAACAACGCCTTCGTGGCCGTCGTCGTCGTGGCGATCTGGAAGACCTGGCCGTTCGCGTTCCTCATGCTCATGGCGGGCCTCCAGTCCGTGCCCGCCGACGTGTACGAGGCCGCCTCGGTCGACGGTGCGAAGCCCTTCCGGCAGTGGCGTTCGATCACGCTGCCGATGGTGCGCCCGGTGAACGTCACGCTCGTGCTCGTGATGTTCCTCTGGACGTTCAACGACTTCAACACCCCGTACGTGCTGTTCGGGTCGACCGCGCAGCCCCCGGCAGCGGACCTGCTCAGCTTCCACATCTACAACGCGTCGTTCATCACCTGGAACTTCGGCTCCGGCGCCGCGATGAGCGTCCTGCTGCTCCTCTTCCTGCTCGTCGTCACCGGCATCTACCTCGCCGTGACCAACCGGAGGTCCGTCCGTGCGTGAGACAGTCGGTACCAAGTCCTTCAAGGTCGTCGTCCTGACGCTCCTGACGATCTTCACGGTCGTCCCGCTCTACGTGATGGTCACCACCGCACTGAAGCCGCTCGGCGACGTGCAGAACGACTTCACGTGGATCCCCACCAACATCACCATCCAGCCGTTCATCGACATGTGGTCGACGGTGCCCCTCGCGCAGTACTTCGTGAACTCGCTCGTCGTGTGCACGGTCGCGACGGTGTTCTCGCTCGTCATCGCCACGTTCGCCGCCTACGCGGTGTCGCGGTGGAACTTCAAGGGCAAGAGCGCCTTCACCACCACGGTGCTGTCGACGCAGATGTTCCCCGGCGTGCTGTTCCTGCTCCCGCTGTTCCTCATCTTCACGAACCTCGGGAACACGTTCGGCATCCAGCTCGTCGGCAGCTGGCTCGGCCTGATCATCACGTACCTGACCTTCACGCTGCCGTTCTCGATCTGGATGCTCGCGGGCTACTTCGAGACCATCCCGCGTGAACTCGACGAGGCCGCGATGGTCGACGGCTCCGGCCCGATGGGTGCGCTGTTCCGGATCATCCTGCCGTCGGCCCGTCCGGGGCTCGTGGCGGTCGGCATCTACTCGTTCATGACCGCCTGGGGCGAGGTCCTCTTCGCGTCGGTGATGACGAACGGCGCCGGCTCGACCCTCGCGGTCGGTCTGCAGCAGTACTCCACGCAGACGAACGTGTACTGGAACCAGATCATGGCCGCCTCGTTGGTCGTGAGCATCCCGGTCGTCATCGCCTTCCTCGTGGTCCAGCGCCAGTTCGTCGCCGGCCTGACCGCCGGCGCGGTGAAGTAGCCGGGCCCGGGCGGCCCGGCCGGCCCCGAGACTCGGGCTGAGCGACACGTCTCGCGCTCACGATCGCGCGCCGTGCTGTGTCGTATACACATCA
>JASCOJ010000152.1 GCA_029959645.1 Microbacteriaceae bacterium PS02332
GGCCGAGCCGCTGGCGACGGGCGCGGCACCGGTCGCGCCGGCCCCGGCTCCCGCCGCCGCACCGGCCCCGGCAGCGCACACGCCGGCTCCGGCCACCGCCGCCCCGGCGCCGGTACCGACCCCGACCGCCGTCCCGACGGCGGTCACCGCCCCGTCGGCACCGGCAGCACGGACGCCCGCAGCAGCCGCCACCCCGGCAGCACCGCTCCCGACCGCCGCCGGCGCCTCCGTCGTCGGGTCCGACGAGGGCTCCGGCGCGGTGCTCGTCGGCTACGGCTCCGCCACCTCCGCACCGTCGCGTCGCAAGCCGGGTGCCCGCCGGGCGGCCGCCGCCGCGGCCGAGGCGAGCCGGGCCTCCAGTCGGGAAGCCGTCCTCGACACCCTGACCGACGACGGCGAGGCCGCGACCGCGGACGCCGTCGCCGCGCAGGGCGCCCAGCCGGCGCGTCCGTCGTCGCTCCGGTCCGCGTCGTCGGTGCCGGTGATCGCGAAGCCGCCGATCCGGAAGCTCGCGAAGGACCTCGGCGTCGACCTGACCACCGTCATCGCGACCGGCCTGACCGGCGAGGTCACCCGCGACGACGTCATCCGGCACGCGACCCAGGCGACGGTGTTCCGCAACATCGAGACCCCGGAGTGGGGCGACGTCCGCCAGGAGACCATCCCGGTCAAGGGCGTCCGCAAGGCGATCGCGACCGCGATGACCACGTCGGCGTTCACCGCGCCGCACGTCTCGCTGTTCGTCGACGTCGACGCGACCCGCACGATGGAGTTCGTCAAGCGCCTCAAGGAGTCGCCGACGTTCGCCGGGGTCAAGGTCTCGCCGCTGCTCATCATGGCGAAGGCCGTGATCTGGGCCGTGCGCCGCAACCGCTCCGTGAACTCGTCTTGGACCGACCGCGAGATCATCGTGCACCACTTCGTGAACCTCGGCATCGCCGCGGCGACCCCGCGTGGGCTCATCGTGCCGAACATCAAGGACGCGCAGGACATGTCGCTGCTCGAGCTGGCGAAGGCACTCGAGGAGATGACGCTGACCGCCCGTGACGGCAAGACGAGCCCGGCGCAGATGGCCGACGGCACGATCACGGTGACGAACATCGGTGTCTTCGGCATGGACACCGGCACCCCGATCCTCAACCCCGGTCAGGTCGCGATCGTCGCCATGGGCACGATCAAGCCGAAGCCGTGGGTCGTCGAGGGCGAGGTCCGCTCGCGCATGGTGACGACGATCGGCGCCTCGTTCGACCACCGGGTCGTCGACGGTGACGTGGCGTCCCGTTTCGTGCACGACGTGGCCTCGGTCATCGAGGAACCCGCGCTGCTGCTCGACTGAGCACGTCCGCCCGGTCGCGGGCCCGGACGTCCGGGTCGCGCGGTCGTGGTGTGCCGTGCACGCCGATGTCGGTCGGGCGGGGCAGGATCGGACCATGGTCCACCAGCTCCTGATGCCGCAGCAGGAGATCCGAACGGATCGCCTGCTCCTGACACCGGTCACGCCCGCCGACATCGACGCCGTGCACGAGCTGTTCGCCGACGCGCGGACGTGGACCCACCTGCCCGCGGGCCGCCACACCACCCGGGCGACGACCGAGGACCTGGTCCAGCGGAAGATCGGTGGGCGGGTCCGGCACGGCCTCGGCTCCTGGGTCGCGCGGACGGTCGGCTGCGGCACGTTCGTCGGCCTCGGCGGCGTCGACATGACCGCCGGCGGGGTGTGGAACCTCGGCTACCGGCTGGTGCCGGAGCACCACGGACACGGGTACGCGACCGAGCTCGCCCGGGCCGCCCTCGTCGCGGCGCACGACCTGCGCCCCGACGTGCCGGTGACGGCCCGTGTGATGTCGAACAACCCGACCTCGGCGCGGGTGCTCGCCCGGGTCGGCATGGTGCAGGTGTGGCAGGGCCCCGCGCGGACGACGGCGCCGCAGAGCGCGGAGTGCCAGGCGTGGAGCGACCGCGACCTGACCCCGGCGCAGCTCGACTGGCTCGTCGCGAACGCCTAGCGCGCCGCCGCGGAGAGCACGTCCGCCTCGTGCGGCAGCTCGTTCGTCAGTGACCACTGCACGGTGTTCCAGTCGTGCCCGCTGCCCGGCGCCGACACCACCACGGTGTGGATGCCGACCGCGCGTGCGGCCTTCCCCAGCGCATGGGCGTTGTCGACGAACCGACGGTCCGCCGCACCGGCCGTCAGCCAGACCGAGGTGTCCCGGTAGTGGCCGTGCGCCGCGAGGACCGCACGGGGCGCCGCTGCCGCCCACCGCCGGAGCGACCCGCCGAAGGCCTCGTCGGCGCTGTTCTGCGGGCCGCGGTCGACCGGCTGGACCTCACTGGAGATCGCCAGCGCGGCGCTGAACCGGTCGGGCCGCCCGCTGAGGAACTGCATCGCGCAGGTCGCGCCCTGCGAGAACCCGACGAGCCCCCAGCTGCCGCGGTCCGGGTCGACGTGCAGGTGCGCCGTGATCCAGGCGGGGACGTCCTCGGTGATGTAGGTGGCCGAGTTCCCGATGCTGCTGTCGACGCACATCGGGTTGTGCCCGGCCACCGCGAGCTGGTCGGCGGAGACGACGATCGGCGCCTCGCCGTGGTGCTGTGCCGCGTACGCGTCGAGCACGGTGGCGATGCGCCCGACCGTGTACATGTCGCCCGGGGAACCCGGTTGGCCGGAGAGCGAGATGATGACCGGCAGCGCGGGCGGGTCCGGCCGGAGCGCGGCGGGCGGGAGGTAGACGACGGTCGGACGGGCGGGGAACCCCGAGCGCGTTGCCGGGATGCGCACCGTCCCGATGCGGCCGACGGTCGGGGCAGCGGCGACGACGGGGGTGGCCGCGGGGTCGGCGAGGTCGAGCACCGGGAACGGCTGCGGTTGCACCAGGGCGTTCAGCGTCGGGAACGCGGCGTAGTCGACGTTGACGCCGAGGGCCGGGACGACGAGCGCCAGGGGCACGAGCAGCCCGCCGAGCACCCGCCGTCCGCGGCCGCCCTGCACGAGCGCCGTGACCGCGAGGGCGAGGGACCCCGTCGCGAGGGCGACCCACATCCGGGTCACCGGCGTGAGCACGACGTCGAACGCGTTCATGAGGTCCCCGACGACCCAGCAGGCGAGGAGCCCGACGAGCGCGCCCGCGACGGTGACCCCGAGCCGCACCAGCGCAGCGCGGGGGCGCCGTCGCCGGAGCGCGGGCAGCAGGGCGAGCAGTGCGACGACGCCGAAGAGGACGTCCGCCGGGACGAGCTTCGTCGGGACCTCGAGCCGGGTCCCCATCACCCAGTGGAACGGGTCCACGCTCAGGACCGTCCGGCGCCGACCGCCGCCTGGTCCGGACGGGTGCGGTGCGCCCGGCCGAGGTGGATCAGGTGTGCCGGCCGGAGGCCGGGGACGTACGCGCGGGCCAGGGCGCGGGCCACCCGCGGCACGTGCAGCGGCGTCGGGACGAGCAGCCAGAGCGGCTCGTGCCGGGCGCCGAACTTCTCCTTGAAGCGCTGGAGCGACCGGAAGCCGTAGACCGGTTCGAGCAGGCGCGCGACGAGCGAGGTGCCGCGGTCGAGGACGGTCCGGGCGTCCGGGTCGTGCGCGGCCAGGGGCGTGCCGGACAGGCTGACGGTGGTGAGTCCGGCCTCCCGACTGCGGATCGCGGTCCGGGCGACGAGGAACTCGACGACACCGGGCATGACGTCTTCACCGCGGCGCATGACGTCGAGCGTGTAGCCGGTCAGCTCGCCGTGCTCGTACACCGGGAGCCAGCTCGTCACAGCGGTCACCCGGTCGTCGGCGTCGACCGCGAGCATGAGGCGCACGTCGGGGTCGTCGAGCTCGCGGAAGCCCCCGAGCGTGAAGCCCATCTCCGGCAGACGACGGTCGGCGGCCCACGTCGTGCAGATCGTCTCGACCTGGACGCGGTGCTCCGGCGACAGGCCGCACAGCGTCGTCCATTCGTCGCGGACGCCCTCGCGCTGGGCGCGGTTGCACGCGGTCCGGAGGTCCTGGCGCCGCTTGCCACGGAGGTCGAACCCGGTCAGGTCGATCACGGCCTCCACCCCGACGGGCAGCGCGGTCCACCCCTCGGCGCCGAGGACGTCCCGGACCGCGCCGTGCACGCTCGTGAAGGCGGGCACCCAGCCCTGGCGCTCGCAGTGCGCCGCGAAGGCGGTGAGCACCGCGCGTCGGTCGGCTGCCGCGCACGCCGGGTCCGAGACCGCGAGCGCGACGTCGCCGCAGACCCGGAAGGCGACGGCACCGAGCCCGTCGGGGTGCACCCAGGCCGCGTTGCCGTGCCACGTCCCCATGTGGCCGAGCGTACCGGCGTCGCCGGCCCGGAGCCGCTCGGCTAGGGTCACGTCCGAGCCCGTGGCGGCCTGGAACCGTGATCGCACGAGTCGACCGCGGACGGCGGCGATGCCGAGCAGCACGGACGCGGGCACCACCCACGCGCCGAGCAGGGTGACCTGCCACTCCACCTCGTCGAGGCCGAGCCCGTGCCACTGCACGGCCGAGGCCTGCAGCGGTTCGATGACGAACGCGTCGGCGAGCACCGCGGTGAGGACGAAGAGGACGACCGAGGCCAGGACGACACCGCTCGGACGTGCCCGGTGCACCAGCCACGCGGCGACGAGCAGGAGCGCCCCGGCGACGACGGTGCCCTGGGTGCTCAGTGCGCTGGCGAACGGCGACAGCACGCCGTCCGGCTCCGGCACCACGACGGTCACCAGCGTGCCGGCCCCCAGGGCGGACAGGACGGCGACGACGACGGTGCGGGCGGTCACGACGTCACGGGCCACCGGCCGGGAGGCCCGGGGCACGACGAGCACGCCGCCCGCGATCCCGAGCAGGGTCGCCAGGGCGCGCGCCAGGTCCGACCCGTGGCCGGCGAAGAGCAGCAGTGCCAGGACCACGGTCCACAGCGTGGTCCGCACCCGCCACCGGCGTTCGGTGGGCATCGCGGCCGTCGCGGCGGCGAACAGCGCCGCGGCGACCACCGACGGGGCGAGGAACGGCTGCCCGACGGCGTCCTCCGCGTGGGCCTCGCCCGCCGCCGCACCGATCTGCACGGCGAGGGCCGACCCGAGCACCGCGAGCGTCGGGATGACCATCGCGACGATGACGGTCCGGACGGCGCCGATCGCACGCTCGGCCGTCCAGGTCCCGGCGACGAGCGCGACGAGGGCCAGCGCGGCGACGGGCGGGTGGTGCGGGAAGTCGGGTTCGGCCGTGGCGACACGGACCACGACGACGAGCACGAGGACGCCGACCGTCACCGCGAGGGTCACGGGGAACCGGAGGATCGGGGCGAGCCGTCGAGGAGTGGTCACGCTCCCATGCTGGTGACCGTCGGGTCCCCGGTCGTCGGCCGCACGCGTGAACACCGGTGGCCGATCGGCCACCCGGTCATGGCCGGACGGGGGAGCGGTGTTCGGCCGGGAGGCGGAGGTGGATGCCGAACCCTCCGTCGGAGGTCGCGCCGGAGTCGAGCGTGCCGCCGAGCAGCGACGCCCGTTCGCGGAGTCCGACGAGCCCGAGCCCGGACCCCGGCAGCTCGAGGCGCGGTGCGGTCGGCGGCCCGTTCGTGACGTCGACCGCCACGGTGCCGTCCTCGAGGGTGCCGCACACGAGCACCGACGCGCCGGGGGCGTGCTTCCGGGCGTTGGTCAGCCCCTCCTGCACGAAGCGGTACACCGCACGCTGGACGGCCGGGGCGAGCGTGTCCGGCAGGGCGACCGCGCAGTGGGTGTCCATGCCGCTCTCCTCGACGAGGCGCTCGAGGTCGGCGAGCACGGGCTGCGGCGCGGTCTCCCGGTCGTCGCCCGCGGCCCGGAGCACCTGCACCATCTCGCGGAGCTCCTGGAGGGTGACGACGCAGAGCTGGCGGACGGTGCGGGCGAAGGACCGCACCGACTCGTCGGGTCCCGCCATCTGCATCCCGCCGGCCTGCACGGCGATGAGGGTCACCTGGTGCGAGACGACGTCGTGCATCTCGCGCGCGAGCCGGGCGCGTTCCCGGGCGAGGGCGACGGCCGCAGCCTGTCGTCGTTCCTCGGCGCGGGAGGCGTCGAGGTCGCCTATGCGCTCCACGAGGTTCGCGCGGGTCTGCAGCAGCAGACCGATCGACAGCGGACCGAGGGCGAAGATGAGCGAGTAGATGACCGACACGACCGCGTCGTCGAAGCTCTGCGCCGGCCCGACGAACCCGCTGAACCCGACGAACTCGACCAGGCCGACGAGCAGCATCACCCACCGGCGGTGGGTGCGCTCGCCGATGGTGAACAGGGCGATGCACGACGCGACGACCGCGGAGCCGATGAACAGCCCCGGCACGGTCAGCAGGAACGCGGCGACCGGCCACCGTCGACGGAGCACGAGGGCGGCGGCCGCGACGAGCGAGAGCGTGGTCTCCAGGTCCGTGGCGCCGGAGATGCCGAGGACGGCGTCGGCCAGGGCCGCGGCGACGAACACGACGTCGACGACCAGGAGCGGCACCCGGCGGGTGCGCACCCAGCGCAGGCCGGCGTCGACGACCCGTTCGAGCCTCCGGTCCGTCCGGGCGAGCAGGCCCTGGTCCTCCTGGTCAGGCATCGAGCAGCCCGGCCTCGGCGGCACGGAGCGCGAGCTGCACGCGGGTGCGGACGCCGAAGGCGGTGAGGAGCGAGCGGACGTCCTCCTTCACGGTGCCGGTGCTGACGCCGAGCGCCGCGCCGATCTCCGGGTTGCTCGCACCCTCCGCCAGGCTGCGGAGGACGGCCCGCTCCCGGTCCGACACCGCCGGGGCCGGGCCGGCGGGGGCGCGGCCGGTGAAGAGCCGCGTCCGGTCGACTCCCGGCGCGAGCACGACGCCGCCGGCGGCGAGCACCCGGACGTACTGCGCGAGCGACTCCGGGTCGGTGTCCTTGAGCAGGAACCCGGAGGCCCCGCGTTCCATCGCCTGCCCGAGGTACTCCTCGATGTCGAAGGTGGTCAGCATCGCGACCGCCGGGGGGTCGTCCGCGGTCATCAGCGCCGCGAGCACGTCGAGGCCGTTCATCCGCGGCATCCGGACGTCGAGCAGGACCACGTCCGGCCGGTGCTCCGCGACGACGCGCAGGGCGCCGACGTCCCCGCTCGTCGCGAGGACCTCGATGTCGGGTGCGGCGCTGAGGACGAGTTCGAAGCCGTACCGGACGAGCGCTTCGTCGTCGACGATCACCACGGAGATCACGGCGTCATCCTGGCACGGCGGATCGGGACCAGGCCGGACGCAGGGGGCCTCGGTACTGTGAAAACGACTGGTCATGTCCGCGCAGGACCACCCCGAGGAGCCACCCGTGCCGAGCCGCATCACCGAAGGTGCCGAACCGAAGCACCAGCAGCTCCGGCGCATCCTGCTCGACCTCGTGACGACCCGGCTGGCTCCCGGGGCCGCGATCCCGTCGGAGCGGCAGCTCATCACCGACTACGGCGTCTCACGCATCACCGTGCGGGAGGCGGTCGGGCAGCTCGTGAACGAGGGACACCTGGAGCGGGTCCGCGGCAAGGGCACCTTCGTGGCGCACCGACCACTGCAGTCGACGCTGCACCTCGCGTCGTTCACCGAGGAGATGAGGGCACTCGGGCACGTCCCGACGACCGTCGTGCTCGTGCGCGAGGACCGCGTGCCACCGCCCGACACCGTGGCGGCGCTGCACCTCGGGGCCGACGAACCGGCGTACCACGTGAAGCGGCTCCGGATGGCGGACGGGGCCCCGGTGTCCGTCGACGACGCCTGGCTGTCGGCGACGGTGTTCCCCGGACTGCTCGACCACGACCTGTCCGGGTCGGTGTACTCGATCGCCGCCCGGGTGTACGGCTCGCCGATCGACCGGGCACTGCAGACGGTGGCGGCGAACCCGGCGTCCGACGACGTCGCGACGCTGCTCGGCACGAAGACCGGCGCACCCGTCCTGGAGTTCGACCGGGTGTCGTACTCCCGCGACCGCCCGGTCGAGCACGCCCGCAGCTGGTACCGCTCGGACCGCTACCGGGTGCAGATGGAGGTCACGGCGTCGACCTGACGCCGGCCTGGCCCGGCTGCCGGCCGGCCCAGGGCCGAGTCTCGCGCTCAGCGACGAGTCTCGGGCTCGCGCCCGCGAGACT
>JASCOJ010000153.1 GCA_029959645.1 Microbacteriaceae bacterium PS02332
GCGGGGCCGGCGGGGCCGCCGGGGCCCCGGGGCCCCCGGGCCCCCCCGGCCGTCAGCGGGGACGTCCGTCAGTTCGGGTGCGTCATGCTCAGGACGTCGAGGGCGGTGTCGAGCTGCTCCTCGGTGACCTCGCCGCGCTCGACGAAGCCGAGGGCGACGACCGCCTCGCGGACCGTGAGGCCCTCGGCGACGGCGTACTTCGCCACCTTCGCTGCCGATTCGTAGCCGATGACCCGGTTGAGCGGCGTCACGATCGACGGCGACGACTCCGCGAACGCCCGGGCACGCTCGAGGTCCGCCCGCAGCCCGTCGACGGTCTTGTCGGCGAGGACCCGGGAGCTGTTCGCCAGGAGTCGGATCGACTCGAGGAGCGCCGTGCCCATCACCGGGATCGCGACGTTGAGCTCGAACGACCCGGAGGCGCCGGCCCACGCGATCGTCGCGTCGTTGCCGATGACCCGCGCGGCGACCATGAGGGTGGCCTCCGGGATGACCGGATTGACCTTCCCGGGCATGATCGACGAGCCCGGCTGCAGGTCCGGGATGTGCAGCTCGCCGAGGCCGGTGTTCGGCCCCGAGCCCATCCAGCGCAGGTCGTTGTTGATCTTCGTCAGGCTGACCGCGATCACCTTGAGCGCCCCGGAGGCCTCGACGAGTGCGTCCCGCGCTCCCTGGGCCTCGAAGTGGTCGAGGGCCTCGGTGATCGGCAGGTCGGTGTCCTCCGCGAGCTGCGCGATGACCTGTTGCGGGAAGCCCTTCGGGGTGTTGATGCCGGTGCCGACCGCGGTGCCGCCCAGCGGGACCTCGGCGACGCGGGGGAGGGTCGCCTGCACGCGCTCGATGCCGAGGCGGATCTGCCGGGCGTACCCGCCGAACTCCTGGCCGAGGGTGACCGGGGTCGCGTCCATGAGGTGCGTGCGTCCCGACTTCACGGCACCGGCCCACTCGGTCGCCTTGCGCTCGAGTGCTTCGGCGAGGTGCGCGAGGGCGGGCACGAGGGAGCGGATCAGGCCTTCGGTGACGGCGACGTGCACCGACGTCGGGAACACGTCGTTCGAGGACTGGGACGCGTTCACGTGGTCGTTCGGGTGCACCTCGGCACCGGCCACGCGCGAGGCGAGGGTCGCCAGGACCTCGTTCATGTTCATGTTCGACGAGGTGCCGCTGCCGGTCTGGTACACGTCCACCGGGAAGTGCTCGTGGTGCTCGCCCGCGATCACGCTGTCGGCGGCCGTCGCGATCGCCTGCGCCACGCTGTCGTCGAGGATGCCGAGCCGACCGTTCACGAGGGCGGCGGCGCGCTTGATCCGCGCGAGGGCGATGATCTGCGCCGACTCGAGCCCGGTGCCGGAGATCGGGAAGTTCTCCACGGCCCGTTGCGTCTGTGCACGGTAGAGCGCCGACGCGGGGACCCGCACCTCGCCCATCGTGTCGTGCTCGATGCGGAACCCGTCGTCAGCGGAGGTGGTGGTGTCGGTCACGTCGTCGTGGTCCTTCCTCGTGGTGCCGGTGGCGCGGTCGCGCCCGGCGTCGGTGCCGGCTCTGGGGTGGTCAGCCGTCCCGGTGGTCAGCGGCCGGGTGACCGAGAGCCCGGGTGGTCAGCGGTCCGGGCCGCAGCGGTCGTCGGGTGCGGCTCAGGCCTGACCGACGACGGCGTCGATCGAGACCTCACCCGTGGCCAGGTCGTAGGTCGCACCCACGACCGCCAATCTACCCTCGGCGATCGCGTCGGAGACGACACCGGAGCGCTCGAGCACCGCGGCCATCGTGGCTTCGAGGTGCGCGGCACCGACGGACTCCTGCTCGACGTCCGGGTCGGTGGTGCGGACCCGCTCGACACTCGGCGCGATGGCGTCGACGAGGACCTGCAGGTGCGGCGCCGGCACGGGCTCGCCGGACCGGGCGGCCGCGACCGCGCCGCAGCGGGTGTGCCGCAGGACGACCACGAGCGGTGTGCCGAGCGCGACGACCGCGAACTCGATCGACCCGAGGACGACGTCGTCGACGATCTGCCCGGCGTTCCGGATGGCGAAGACGTCGCCGATGCCGGCGTCGAAGACGTGCTCGAACGGTACGCGCGAGTCCGAGCACCCGAGGACGGTGGCGAACGGGGCCTGCGACCCCTCGAGTTCGGTGCGGCGCTCCGGGTCGATCCGGCCGGTGCGCCGTTTGTCCGCGGCGAAGCGGGCGTTCCCCTCGACCAGGAGTCGGAGGGCGTCGGACGGGGTGGACGCGGCGCGGTCGGTCATCGGGTTCCTCGGGTTCGTGCGGATGTGGTTCGTGCGGGTGTGGTCCGGGGGAGGGTCAGCGGTCGAGCTGCGCCGCGACGGCGGTCGCGACCGTGCGGAAGGCCTTGTCGTCGGCGGTCCCGGCGAGCACCACGGTGGAGCGCCCGGCCTTCGTCACCAGCGTGTAGGCGTCGTTCCCGGCGCCCTTGCCCTCGGACCGGCGGTCGACGACGGTCCACTTCGTCCCGGCGATCGTGCGGCTCCCCGTCGGGTCGTGGTCGCCGAGCTGGTCGGCGAGCCAGGTGCGGTTCGCGTCGATGCCCTGGTGCAGGCCGATGTACTGGCGGTCGGGTGTGAGGAGGCCGACGGTCCAGACGCTGATGCCGTCGGAGCTCCGCTCTTGGTACTCCGCGTTGTTCGACGAGTAGCCCGAGGGCAGCGCCGGCGCGAGCAGCGTCACCCCGGACACCTCGGCCTTCGCGGCGACCTGCCGGTAGTCGACGGAGCGGTCGACCGCGGTGTCCGGCCGGACGACGACGGCGACGAGGAAGAGCACGATGCCGAGCGACGCGATGAGCGCGAGGACGAGGTTGAACGCCGTCTGGTGCTCCCGACGGGCCCGGCGTGCGGTGTCCTTCCGTGCCCAGGTCTCCTCGGGGGTCTCGGGACGACCGAGCTCGGCGACGATCGGGCGGCCGGTGTTCGGGTCGGTCATCGGTCGCGCCCGTCCGGGCCGGCGTCGGAGGCAGCACGGGCGGCGTCGAGTCGGGCACGGGCGCCGACGAGCCACTCTTCGCACCGGGCGGCGAGTGCCTCACCGCGCTCCCACAGGCCGAGTGACCGTTCGAGGGTCGCCGACCCCTGCTCGAGTTCGGCGACGACGCGGACGAGTTCGTCCCGCGCTGCTTCGTAGCTCAGCGCGCTCACGGCGCTCGGCGAACCGGCGTCGGGCTTCTCGGACTGCTGCTCGGATGACACGACGACGATCCTACCGAGCCGCCACCGACGATCCCGGTGTCCCCCGGACGCCTGTGGAGAACGCTGCGCCGGTGGAGGACGCCGCGCCTGCCGGTCGTGCGCCGTGCCGAGGACCGGTGCCGTGCCTCCCGTCCGGCTGCGTCAGCAGCACCGTCGGGTCAGGACCCGTCCGGCCCGGGGCCGTCCGGTTCCAGCGTGCCGACGGCCGTGCCGGCGCCGAGGGTGACGTGCACCGACGTCGGACCGTCGAGTTCGTCCGACCCGCGCACCACGGCACCGTCGGCCGTCTGGACGATCGCGTAGCCCCGTCGGAGCGTGTCGCGCGGCGAGAGCGCCCGGAGTCGCCCCGTCAGGTGCCCGACCTCGGCGTGCTGGCGTTCCAGACGCCGGTCGAGCAGCTCACGGGCGCGGGAGAGGTCGCGGGCGACCTCCTCGGCGCGGGTGTCGACGAGCCACGCGGTCGAGGCGAGCGCCGGGCGCGAGCGCAGGGCGGCCAGCCGGTCCGCCTCGACGGACAGCGTGTGCGAGAGCCGCAGACCGATCCGGGCGCGCGCCTGCCGGACGTTCGCGAGTTCCTCGGCGACGTCGGGGACGACCCGCTTCGCGGCGTCGGTCGGGGTGGAGGCCCGGAGGTCGGCGACCTCGTCGAGGATCGGCCGGTCGGCCTCGTGCCCGATGGCGGAGACGATCGGCGTGGACGCCGCCGCGGCCGCGCGCACCAGGCCCTCGTCGCTGAAGCCGAGCAGGTTCTGGAAGTCACCGCCGCCGCGCGCGACGATGATGACGTCGACCTCGGGGTCGGCGTCGAGCTGCTGGATGGCTGCCGTGACCTCGGCCACCGTCCGGTCGCCCTGGACGGCGGTGTGCGCCGTCCGGAACGCGACCTGCGGCCAGCGGAGTTGCGCGTTCCGCTTGACGTCCTTCTCGGCGTCGGAGTCCTTGCCGGTGATCAGGCCGATGCGGTGCGGGAGGAACGGGAGACGCTTCTTGCGGGTCGGGTCGAACAGGCCCTCCTCGCCGAGCGTGCGACGGAGCCGTTCGAGCCGCTCGAGCAGGTCGCCGAGGCCGACGTGCTTCATCTCGACGACCTGCATCGTCAGCGAGCCGCCCTTGACCCAGTAGTTCGGCTTGACCGCCGCGACCACCCGGGCGCCCTGCTTCAGGTCAGACGGGACGCGGGCGCGCACGCTGGACCAGATCGAGAAGGAGACGGTCGCGTCGACGTCGACGTCCTTGAGCTTGCCGTAGACGTTGCCGCCCGCGACGTTCCACTGCGTGATCTCGCCCTCGACCCAGGCGACGCCGAGGCGGTCGATCCAGTCGCGGAGGCGCGCGCCGAGCAGCGCGACGGGCCACGGGTCGTCGGCCGTGGGTGGCCCCTGTTCGATCGCCATCGTGTCCCTTCCCGTCGTCGTGCGGACCATGCTGCCGCACACCGGTGACGGCGGCCGCGGGCGTTCTCCACAGGCGTGTCCGTGCCCAGGCTGTGGGAGGCGCCCCGCAACTATCATCGGGGACGTGACGATCACCAACGGCCACTCGGTCCCGCTCGCTCCGCCGCGCATCCCCGCGGCGCGTGGTCGGCTGCGGGACCTCCCGGTCGCCGGTGCCAAGCGTGTGCTGCTCGCGGCGCCCCGTGGGTACTGCGCCGGGGTCGACCGTGCCGTGGTGGCGGTCGAGAAGGCGCTCGAGCAGTACGGCGAGCCGGTGTACGTCCGGAAGCAGATCGTCCACAACGTGCACGTCGTCTCGACGCTCGAGCAGCGCGGTGCCGTGTTCGTCGACGACGTCGCCGAGGTGCCGCGCGGCTCGCACGTCGTGTTCAGCGCGCACGGCGTCTCGCCCGCGGTCGTGGCAGGGGCGGCCGACCGTGACCTGCACGCCATCGACGCGACCTGCCCGCTCGTCACGAAGGTCCACCGGGAAGCCACGCGCTTCGCCAAGGCGGACCGCACGATCATCCTCATCGGGCACGCCGGCCACGAAGAGGTGGAGGGCACCATGGGGCACGCGCCGGACCGCACGATCCTCGTGAACGGGCCCGCCGACGTCGCAGCGCTCCAGGTGCCCGACCCCGACAACCTCGTGTGGCTGTCGCAGACCACGCTCAGCGTCGACGAGACGATGGAGACCGTCCGGCTCCTGCGCGAGAAGTACCCGACGATCCAGGACCCGCCGTCCGACGACATCTGCTACGCCACGCAGAACCGCCAGGTCGCGGTGAAGAAGGTCGCCCCCGACGCCGACCTCGTCATCGTGGTCGGGTCCGCGAACTCCTCGAACAGCGTCCGACTCGTCGACGTCGCGCTCGAGTACGGCGCGCGGGCCGCGCACCGCGTCGACTACGCCGAGGAGATCCAGCAGGACTGGCTCGACGGCGTGGCGACGGTCGGGGTCACCAGCGGCGCCTCCGTGCCGGAGGTCCTGGTCGCCGAGGTCCTCGAACAGCTCGCCGACGCCGGCTACGGCGCGGTGGACGAGGTGGTCACCGCGCACGAGGACCTCATGTTCTCGCTGCCGAAGGAACTCCGGGTCGACGCGTCGGGTGCACCGACCCGCGGGCTGGGCGGGCGCAACCGATGAGCACGCCGCACGAGCACGATGCCGCCGCCGAGCGCACCGGTGGCGGTGCCTCCGGCGCTCCGGATGAGACGACCGCGAGGTGGTCCCGCACGCCGCGTCGTGACGCCACGGCCGTGCCGGATGCGGAGGCCCGTGCTGCGCTCGCCGCGTCGGCCGTCGCCGGGGCGGACCACGCCGCCACCGCGCCCGCCGCCACCGCGCTCGGCACGACGGACGGTCGGGTGCACGGGCGTCCGGCGCCCCAGTACGGCGAGTACGCCCCTGCCGGGTGGGTCAACCCGGTCGTCGTCGAGGAACAGCGCCGCGAACAGGAGCGGGCCGCCGCCGGTGCGACCAGTACCGCCGGTGCTGGTACCGCCGGTCCCGGTACGGCCGGCGGGCGTGGCACGCGGCCCGGACGCGCGTCGTCCCCGACGGCAGCAGGCCGGGTGGAGCACACCCAGACCGACCGGCCGACGCCCGGCGGCCCCACGACGCTGCCCGGCTGGCGGTTCGGCAAGACGCCGGTCGACCTCCTGTTGACGCTCGTGCTGCTCGCGATGGGCCTGGTGTCCGTCGTGCAGGCCCTGTCCGTCGGCGCCGTCGCCTCCGCTGTGCGCGAGGAGCTCGAGCTGCGCTACACGACCCTCGCCGACCCTGGGTCGCTCACGGGCGCGGCGACGATCAGCGCGGGCGGACTGCTCGTCCTGTTTGCGGTCGTCGTCTGGTGGTCCGTCGTCCGACTCCGTGCCACGAAACGCACCTTCTGGGTCCCGCTGGTCGGTGGCGCCGTCGCCACGCTGTTCAGCTCGGTCGTGTTCCTTGTGGTCGTGTTCCAGGACAGCCACTTCGTCGCGGTCATGATGCAGCAGGCGACGGGCGGCTGACCTCAGGCGAGGAAGGCCGCCACGGCGCCGTGCAGTGCAGCGAGGTCGTCGACGTGGACGAGTTCCCGCGCGGAGTGCATCGAGAGCAGACCCACGCCGATGTCGACGGTCGGGATGCCGAGCCGCGTCGCCGCGATCGGACCGATGGTCGAGCCGCCCGGGATCGTGTTCACGTTGACGAACGGCTGGTAGGCGACGCCGGCGGTGGCGCATGCGGCGGCGAACACCGCCTCGCCCTTCGCCTCGGTCATGTACCGCTGGTTCGCGCTGATCTTGAGCAGGGGGCCGCCGCCCGGCCGGGGCCGGTTCGTCGGGTCGTGCTTCTCGGCGTGGTTCGGGTGCACGAGGTGCCCCGCGTCGCTCGAGAGCAGCCAGGAGGCCCGGAACGCCCGGGCGCGCTCGGACCGGTCCGCGCCGAGTCCCTCCTGCACCCGACCGAGGACGTCCTCCAGGAACGGTCCGCCGGCACCCGAGGGTGACGAGGAGCCGATCTCCTCGTGGTCGAAGGCCGCGAGCACCGGGATGTGGTCGCTGTCTGCCGGAGCCTCGAGGATGCCGCGGAGCCCCGCGTGCACGCTCGTCAGGTTGTCCATGCGGCCCGAGGCGAGGAGGTCGCGGTCGATGCCGATCCGTGCCGGTGCCTGGGCGTCCGCGACGAAGAGGTCCCATGAGACCGCCGTCGCGCCGAGCCGTCCGCGGAGCCACTCGACGACGTCGGTGCCACCGGCGCTGCCGTCCGTCCCGACGACGGGCAGGGTGTGTCGCTGCCGGTCGACGGTGTTGCCCTCGTTCGCACCCCGGTCGAGGTGGATCGCCAGGTTCGGGATGCGTGCGACGGCCTCGTTCGTGTCGAACAGCGTGACCGTGCCGTCGTCGTGCACGACCCGACCGGTGATGCGGAGGTCGCGGTCGAACCAGGTCGAGAGGATCGGGCCGCCGTAGACCTCGACGTTCAGCTGCTCCCACCCGCCGACCCGGACGGTCGGGTTCGGCTTGATGCGGAACCCCGGGGAGTCGGTGTGGGCGCCGAGGATGCGGAACGGCGTCGTGGGTGCCGCGCCGTCGGGCAGTCGCCAGGCGATGACCGCGCCGTCGCGCACTACGACGTAGGCGCCGGGGTCGGTCGGCCAGGCCTCGGTCTCGTCGAGTTCGGTGAACCCGGCGGCGACGAGCCGGTCGCGGGTGACCGCAGCGGCGTGGAACGCCGTCGGCGACTGGGTGACGAACTGGGCGAACTCGGAGACGATGGCATCGACGGTCACTCGACCATGGTGGCACGCGGGACGGTGCCGCCCCGACGGGACGCCCGCGGACACACGAGACGCCCCCCCGCCCCCCCGGGGGTCGGCGGGGCGGGCGGGGGGGGGGGGGTGGGGGCGGGGGGGCCGGCGG
>JASCOJ010000154.1 GCA_029959645.1 Microbacteriaceae bacterium PS02332
GAGCAGAAGACGTCGGGTCGCTGGACCTGACCCGACGTCTTCTGCTCCCTCGATGCCGGGTCGCTCAGGCGACCGCGATCTCGTTCGGGACGCCGGGCAGGCGGTCACTGGTCGCGACGACCTCGCCGGTGGCGAGGTCGACCGCGTGCAGCGTGCGCTCGGCCGGGTCGGTGACGTAGGCGACGCCGTCGACGACCTTCAGAGCCGGGTGGGCGTCCTGCCACTCGGTCGGGCCCTCCCACGCGTCGATGACGGGGATGCTGCCGAGGTGCTCGCCGGTCTCCTCGTCGATGCGGTGCAGGGCACCGTCGGAGCCGAGGACCACGGCCTCGTCGTCCGGGCCACGCGCCAGGTCCCGGAAGGTGAAGCCGACGCCGTCCGGCATGTCGGCGACGCGGTACTCCCCCGACGCCGCGTCGATGAGGGCGACCTGGTCGAGCAGGTACCCCTCGCTGTCGGGGTCGTCGTTGTGGTCGCCGACCGCGATGCTCGACGTCTCGGTGGTGAACAGGTTGCCGCTGCGCCCGTACTCGGTCGGCGCGGCGATCTTGGTGAAGGCGCCGTCCCGGTACACGAGCGCGCCGTCGGTGCAGCCGAAGACGGCGACCTCGTCGGCCACCGTGCCCTCACCGTGCACGCTCGGGCACTGCTCGTTGCGGGTCAACTCGTCGCCCTGGGCGTCCAGCGCCCGGACACCGGAGCGGGACGCCTCGGTGCCGATCGTGGTGAGCAGCGTGCCGTCCTCGAGCTCGATCGCGACGCCGTGGTGGGCGGCTTCGGACGCGGTCGTCGCCACGTCCGGCAGCTCGCCGTCCGCCACCGCCGCCGCGAGCGAGGCGGAGTCGAAGCGGGTGACGTCACCCGTGCCGTCCGCGAAGAGCGCCGTGCGGCCGCCGTGCACGACCGCGTGCCCACCGGCGTCGGCCGGGAAGACCACGTCGGTGAGGGCCGGCTCCTCGTCGGTGCCGGCGGCCGTGTCGAGGACCCGGAACCCCTGCGGCACCGTGACGAGCACGTGTCGGTCGTCGCCCGCGGGGTTGACGCGCGTGAAGCCGTCGATCGGCTCGTCGCCGACGACCCGGAGGTCGCGGTCGAGCACGAGCAGGCCGCCGTCGTAGGTGAGGGTGATGCGGTGCCCGGTCTCGGCGGCCGCCGCGGACGGCGTGCGGTCGCCGGAGGCGGTGTCGGGGCTGCTCGAGCACCCGGTGAGCAGGAGGGCGGCGGTGCCGAGCAGCGCCGCCGGGGCGAGGAGTGTCTTCGTCGTCATGGTCGAAACTGTATTGATTCTCATTCTCGATTGCGAATCGACAGGCCGTCGACGATGGCGTCGGTGTTCGCGCGCATCATCGCCAGGTACGTCGCGGCCCCGTCGCCCTCGGCGGACAGCGACTCGGTGGGGAGCGACCGGATGTCGACACGGACGTCGGCCTCGTCGGCCAGGACCTCGGCGAGTCGGGCCGGCTGCGAGGCGTCGACGAAGATCGTCGGCACGTCGGCGTCCTCGATCGCGAACGCGAGGTCGCGGAGGTCCGCCGCGCTCGGCGAGGCGAGGGTCGTCCCGCTCGGGACCACCGCGCCGACGACCCGGAAGCCGAAGCGGTCGGCGAGGTAGCCGAAGACGTGGTGGTTCGTCACGAGGGCTCGGCGTTCCTCCGGGAGCGCGGCGAACGCGGCGCCCATGTCGTCGTCCAGGTCGGCGAGCTCGTCCCGGTAGGCGTCGAGGCCGGTGTCGAGCGCGGCGTCGTCGATCCCGTCGACGTCGTGCAGCTCCGCGCCGAGGGCGTCGACGACCGCGGTCATCCGTGCCGGGTCGGTCCAGAAGTGCGGGTCGGGGCCGCTGTCGTCGTCGGTCGTCCACGCGAGGACATCGACCGCGTCGCCCGCGGTGAACACCGGGACGCCGTCGGCGGCCGCGGCGGCGACGTGCCGCGCGACGCCCTCCTCGAGTCCGAGGCCGTTCTCGACCACGAGGTCCGCGGAGCGGAGGCGCGCCGCCTCCTGCGCCGAGACCTCGAACGAGTGCGGGTCGGCGCCGCGGGGCATGAGCACCATCACGTCCGCGGTGTCGCCGACGACCTGCTCGACGACGTCGCCGAGGATGTTCGTCGTCACCGCGACGAGCGGTCGGTCGGTGTCCCCCGCTGCGGTGCACCCGGCGGTGCCGAGCCCCACCGCGAGGGCGACCGCGACGGCGGCCCCGCGCACGACCCGGCGTCGGTGGACGGGCACCGGCGTGCTCCGGTGGGCGCTCACCGACCGACCTCCGCCATCACGACCGGGCGGACCGGGGTCTCGACCGAGCGGGCCAGCCGGGCGTCGTCGGCGAAGTCGACCTCGTGCACCACGTCGTCGGCGGGGTCGGCGACGTAGGCCCGCTGGGCGTCGAGCTGGAGGACCGTCCCGGCACCATGCGGGTCGCCGTCCCCGTGGGCGACACCGTCGTCGGGCGCGAGGAGGACCTCGGTCGTGGCCGTGTCGCCCGTCGCCCGGGTGTGCACGACGACCCGGCCGTCGGCGTCGACCGCGACGACGTGCTCGTCGGCGTCGTCCACCGCGGACACCGCGCGCAACGGCCGGTCCGTGGCGACGTGCTCCCATGAACGGGCGCGGGTGTCGAGGAGCCAGTAGCCGGTCTCGCCGGCGAGGGCCGCGACCGTCGGGCGACCCGAGCGGTTCGCGAACGCCGTCGCACGGGGGTGGCCCTCGGGTGCTGCGACGACCTCGGCGGTCGGGCTGTCGCCGCCGGTGCCGGTCGCGACGAGCACGGCGCCGTCGGCACACCCGACCACCGCGCCGACGCGGGTGACGATGCCGCCCGCGGGGTCGGTGCACGGGGCGTCCACGCCGGTCGACTCCCCCGACGCGTCGAGCACGCGGACCCGGTCGCCCTCGGCGTCGCCGGTGACGAGCAGGTCGTCGACGGGCAGGAGCACGGCCGAGCCGTCGACCTCCGCGGTGGCCCGGACGGTGCCTCGGCCGAGCGCGTCCCGGTCGAGTGCGACCGCATGACCCGCGTCCGGCCAGGACACGGTAGTGGTCGACTCCGACGACGCGACGGTCACCGGGCCGCCCTCGTCGAGGGTCCCGACGACCCGCGACCGGGCGTCGTAGTAGTGCGTGTGGTCGCCGTGGTCGACCGTCCAGGAGCCGCCGTCGACGACCGTCGTGCGGGTGTGGTCGCTCGTGACGAGGAACCGGCCGTCGGTGGCCGCGGAGTCGGGCGCGTCGACGTCGTCGAGTGCCGAGGACTCGCCGGTGAGCAGGTCGTGGCGTGCGGTGCGCCCCTCGGCGTCGACGAGGAGCAGTCGGAGCTGCGGCTCGGCGGCCTCGGTGGCGCCCTCGACGTACCCATGGGGCTTCGCCGAGCCGCTCGGCGTCGGGCCGGTCCCGCGATCCGGGTCACCGCCCGACGAGCAGGCGGTCAGGGTGAGGGCCGCGGCGATGCCGAGGACGGCTGCGACGGGACGGTGTCGGTGTGCAGGTCGGTGGGGTGCGGGGAGCATGGTTCCTTCCGGGGACGGGGATCGGTTCGGGGGGACAGCAGCCGGCGGAGGCCGTGCGAGAGCGCGACGACCACGATCGCCACGAGCGCGATGCTCGCGCCGGCGGCGGTGCCTGCGTGCCAGGAGAGGAGGAGGCCGGCGGTCACCGCGGCGGCACCGAGGACCGCGCCGAGCGCCATGGTCGCGACCACGCCCCGGGTCCAGGCGCGGGCGGCGGCGGCCGGTGCGAGGAGCAGCCCCACGACGAGGAGCGTGCCGACGGCGCGGTAGGACGCGACGACGGCGAGGGTGACGAGCGCGACGAGCACCACCTCGGCCAGGCGCGGTCGCAACCCGAGCGTCCGGGCCTTACGCGGGTCGAGGGCGGTCGCGGTGAACGGCCGGTGGAACGCCCAGGCGACGAGGAGCGCCACGGCCGCCGCGACGGCGAGCGTGCCGAGGTCGGCGGTCGTGACGGCCAGGACGTCGCCGAACAGGATCGCGGTGACGTCGGTCGCGAACGACCGTGACCCGGAGACCACGATGACCCCGAGGGCGAGCATGCCGACGAACAGGAGCCCGATCGCGGTGTCGAACGAGACGCCCGCGCGCCGCCGCACCACGCCGACGCCGACCACCATCACGCCGGCACTGACCGCCGCACCGAGGACCGGCGGCAGCCCCGTCAGGGTGGCGACGGCGACGCCGGGCAGCATCCCGTGGGCGAGCGCCTCGCCGAGGAACGCCATGCCACGCACCAGGACCCAGGTGCCCACGACGGCGCAGAGCAGGGCCGCGGTCACCCCGGCGAGCAGGGCGCGCACCATGAAGTCGACGGAGAACGGATCGGTCAGCCAGGTCACGGAGCGCAACGCTACATGGGAATGACTCTCGTTACTGATAGCCTGCTCAGGTGTCGTCCGCCTCCGTATCGCTCGCCGCCGCCACCGTCCGACGCGGCTCCACGACCGTGCTCGACGCCCTCGACGCGACCTTCGAACCCGGCTCCGTCACCGTCGTCGCCGGTGCGAACGGCACCGGCAAGTCGACCCTGCTCGAGGTCGTCGCCGGTGTCCTCCCACTGACCTCCGGGCGTGTCACCGGCACCGGCTCCGGGGTCGCGCACGTGGCCCAGACCGTCGCCGGCTCGGTCCCACCGCTCACCGTGCGGGCAACAGTCACTCTGGGCCGGTGGGGTGCGCTCCGCTGGTGGTGCCCGCCACGGCGGTCGGACCGGACCCTCGTCGCCGGGCTCCTCGACCGCCTCGACCTGACCGACCTCGCCGACCGCCCCCTCGACGAACTCTCCGGCGGTCAACGACAACGCACGCTGGTCGCCCTCGGGCTCGCGCAGCAGGCACCGGTGCTCCTCGTCGACGAACCCACCGCTGGCGTCGACGCACGGTCGCTCCGGCTCGTCCTGGACGCCCTCGCCGCCGAGGCAGCACGCGGTGTCGTCGTCGTGCACGCCGCACACGACCCGACCGCGCTCGCCGCCGCCGACCGCGTCCTCACACTCCGCGACGGTGTTCTGCACCCGCCGCATCGGTCCACGGAAGTGGGGACGCGGTGTCACCCGACTCGGGGAACCGACCCGGGCCTCCCGGCCGACGTGCAGGGCGACCGCAGCACCGGCGCAGGTCCGGAGCGCTCCATGGGGCGATGGCCAGATCCCTGCTGACCCTCCCCCTGCTCGTCACCGTCGCCGCGGCCGCCCTCGCCTGGGCGGTGCTCGGACCGGCAGCCGCACTCGCCTTCGGGGCGCTCGCGCTGCTCGAGGTCGCGATGGCGGCGGACTCGTCCGTGCCGATGGCCGGCATCGCCGGCCGACTCCACTCCCCGGCGCGGCGGCTCTTCCTCTCGCTCGGGATCGTCGCCGGGGTCCTCGCGATGCGGCTGGTCCTGCCGCCGGCCGCGGTCGTGGTCGGCACGGCGGAGGACCCGGCGGCGACCATCGGCGAGGCGGTGACCGCTCCCGGCGCCTTCGCCGCCCACCTGCAGGAGGTCCGTCCCGGGCTCGCCGCATTCGGTGCCGCCTTCATCTGGCTGGTGTTCGCGGAGTTCCTCTTCAACACCGACCGCGCCGAGCGACGGTCCTGGCTCGGCAGCCTGGAGGCCCGGCTCGCCGCCGTCGCGCGGCCGCGCGTCTGGTCGCTGGGCACCGCCACGGCCGGCGTGGCGCTGACCTCCGTGCTCGTCGGGTCGGCCGCGACGTGGCGCTCGGACGCCGTGCTGCCGGTCGTCCTCGGCGGGATCGCCGGCATCGCGGCGTACCTCGGGTCGAAGCGGGTCGCGCGGTGGGCGCTGCACGGCGCCGCCGGGACCGACACCGGCTCGGACGTCGCGGGGCGGGGGTCCTGGCGGATCCACCTGTTCGCGTCCACCGTCGTGTTCGAACGCGGGCTCGTGGTGTTCATGCTGTTCGAGATCCTCGACGGGGTGTACTCGTTGTCGGGCTCGGGCGTCCTCGGCGCGGACGGGCTCGGGGCCCTCGAGCAGGCCGCCGTCGGTGCCGCGGCGATCGGGGTCGGGGCGTTGTTCCTCGCGCGGTTGACGTCGCGGCTCGACCAGGCCGCCGGGTTGCGGCGGCTGCGGCACCTCAAGGCCGGCGCCGCCTACGTCCTCGGCGTCCTGGCGGTGCTGCTCTGGACGAGCCTGCTCGTGCCGGTCCCGGGCGTGCTCGTCGGGTGGTTCGGGACGGTCGTGATCGGGCTGGCGCTCACGACGTCGCTGCCGTGGCGCGCCTGGGTGCGGCGGTCCCGGAACGGGGTCGGCACCACCTCGGTGTGACGGCCCGGGTGCGCGTCCCGGCTACTCGCGCTGGTCGAGGCGGAGCAGTCGGGTCTCCTCGGCGTCGTACTCGGCGCGCACCTGGCGGAGAACGAGGTCGTCGATCTCGCCCTGGTCGCGCATCCGGAGCACCGTCGCGGCCTTGCGCCGGACGAGTTCGAGCTCGAGTTCGACCGCGGCGCTGCGCTGCTGCAGGAGCGGGTGGTCGTCCTCCTCGCTCTCCTCGGCCTTGACGAGCGCGAGGTGGCCCTCGTAGTCGTCGCGGATCCGGTCGACCACCTCGGCGTCGGCCCCGAGACGGCGCGCGAGCTTCGGCAGCGCGTCGAGGGCTTCCTCGATGGCGGTGCGCTCCGCTGAGCGGCGCTCCTCGAGCACCTCGCCGCGCCCGTCGAACGCCGCCCAGCGCACCACACCGGGGAGCACGAGCGACTGCGCGACGATGGTGACGACCACGACACCCGCGGTGACGAACACGATGAGGTCGCGGTCCGGGAACGCCCCGCCGCTCTCGACCACCCGCGGGACGGCCACGGCGGCCGCCAGCGAGACGGCGCCGCGGAACCCGGTCAGCCCACTGACCAACCGGTCGCGGTGGCCTTCGCGGGGCGAGCCTCCCGTCCGGAGCGTGATCAGCCGGACCGCACCCCACGTCGCGTTGAGGAACGCGAAGCGGAACACGACGAGGGCCACCGACACGATCCCGATCAGACCGAGCCCGAGCGCGATCTCCCGCCCGGCGAGTTCGCGCACCGCGATGGTGGCCTCGATGCCGACGAGCACGAACAGGGCGCCGTTCAGCAGGAACGTCGCGAACGACCAGAACGCGCGCACCTGCTGCCGGGTCTCGGCGCGGTCGAGCTTCGGTGCCACCTGGCTGACGACCAGTCCGGCGACGACGACGGCGAGGACCCCGGAGGCCCCGATCGCCTCGGCGCCGAGGAACGCGACGAACGGCACGAGGAGGGTCAGGAGGTTCTCGAGGATCACCGTGTTCAGCCGACGCAGCACGAGCATGCCGAGCCAGGAGGCCAGCAGGCCCGCCGCGATGCCGCCGACGTAGGACAGCAGGAGCATGCCGGAGACGTTCCAGACGGTGAGTTCCTGCTCCCCCGCCGTGACGGCCACGGCGATGCCGTAGATGACGAGCGTGGTCCCGTCGTTGACCAGCGACTCTGCGCGGAGCACCGTGGTGTTCCGGCGGGGCAGCGAGCGGGTCAGGGCGCCGACGGCGGTGGCGTCCGTCGGGGCGACCGCCGCACCGAGCACCCACGCCGGACCCCACGGCATGCCGAGCAGGTGCAGGATCGTGGCCACGCCACCGGCGGTGAGGACGACGAGCACGGTGCCCATGAGGACGATGCCGCGGAGGTTCGCCCGGATCTCCCGGAGCGAGATCGTCAGGCTCTCCCAGTAGAGCAGGGCCGGCAGGAAGAGCAGGAGCACCGCGTCGGCGGGCAGTTCGAGCTTCCCGAACAGCGGGATGAAGGCGATGCCGACCCCGAAGGCGAGCAGGAGGACCGGGGGTGCGATCCGCAGGCGGCCGGACACGGCGGTGGCGACGGCGATCGCGACCGCGAGCACGACGACGAGTTCGGGCGCGATGAGTTCCATGAGGAGGTCAGCCTGCCACGCGGCGGGTGTGCGCGCTGTCGACCTCGGGCACGGCGGGAGGCGCGGAGGTCGTCCCCCGCGCCTCCCGCC
>JASCOJ010000155.1 GCA_029959645.1 Microbacteriaceae bacterium PS02332
CCCCCCCACACGCCCCCCTGCGGGCACCCCCCGGGCCCCCCCCCCGGGGGGGGGCCCCCCGTGGGTGTGCCCGGCGGGCGAGCGTCTCCGGGGCTCGCCTCCTGGCTCACCCGATCAGGCTCGGGCGCAGGTCGCGTAGGGTCCGGGTCCGGGTCTGGCGGGACGTCACGACGTACGACACGAGGAGCGCGCCGAGGAGCCAGCAGAGCAGGACGCCCGCGTCGCTCCACGCCGTCCCGAGGCTGCCGCCGTACATCGTCTGCCGGATCGCGTCGACCGAGTAGGTCATCGGCAGGGCGAAGTGCAGCGCGGCGAGCGGCCCGGGCAGGGTCTGCCACGGGAACGTACCGCCCGCGGTGACGAGCTGCACGAGCATGAGCACCAGGCCGAGGAACTGCCCGACGGAGCCGAGCAGCACGTTCAGCGTCATGATGATCGCGGCGAACGTGGCGGATGCCAGCACCATGACGGCGATCGTGCCGCCCGCGTGCACCACGTCGAGGCTGAGGGCGAACCGCACGATGAGGAACAGCGCCACCATCTGCACCACCCCGAGCAGCGCCGGCGTCAGCCAGCCGCCGGCGACCACCCGCAGGGGCTTCCGCACGGCGGTGATCGCGCGCTTCGAGATCGGCTTGAGGATGAGGAACAACGCGTACATGCCGATCCAGGCCGCGAGCGAGATGAAGAACGGGGCGAGGCCCGCGCCGTAGTTCTGCGCGGCCGCGATGTTCTGGTCGCCGACCTTGACCGGGTCCGAGATCACCGACGCCTGCGCCTTCCGCGAGGACGACGTCGACGCAGGGATCTCTGTGCGGCCCTGGTCGAGCTTCGCCGCGAGCTCGGACGAACCGGACTCGAGCGAGTGCAGGCCGGTCGCGAGCGACTTCGCGCCGTCGTCGGCCGATGCCGCCCCGGTGGCGAGCTGGGACGCTCCCGAGGACAGCTGCGGTGCCGCGGCGGCCAGCTTGTCCGTCCCGCCGGCGACCTGCGCCGCCCCGGCCGCGACCTTGCTCGCCCCGGAGGCGGCACTGTCGATGCCGCTGGACAGCTGCGGCGCGGCCGCTGCGAGCTGGCCGGTGCCCGCCGCGAGCGTGTCCGACCCGTCGGACAGCTGCTGGATGCCCGTGGTCAGCTTCGGGGCCTGGGTCGCGAGCTGCGACGCCCCGGCGGACACCTGGGCGCTCCCGGTCCGCAGCGCGCCGAGGCCGTCGGAGACCGACGTCGCGCCGGCGCCGAGCCGCGTGCTCGAGGTCTGGAGCGTGTCGAGGGCCGCGAGGAGCTGCGTCTTCTGCTCAGGCGTGAGCACGGTCGACGTCTGGACGACCGGGCGCAGGTCCGTCACGAGCTGCGGGGAGTCGGCGGCGAGCTGCTGCACACCGGCGATGAACGGCTTCGCCTCGCCCGCCAGGTCAGCGTTCCCCGCGGCGACCCGCGCGGCCCCAGCGGCCAGCTGCTGCGACTGCGCGGGCAGCTGCGTCGTCTGGTCCCGGAGGTCGTGCAGCCCGCTCTGCAGACGTGTCGCACCCGCGGCGAGTTGCGCCGTCTGGTCGGGCAGCGAAGCGGTCTTCTGCTGGAGCGTCGAGAGTCCCGACGAGAGGCTGGCGGCGCCGGACGCGACCTGCTGCGCCCCGCGGTCGAGCGCCGCCGTCTGCCCGGGCAGCGCGGCCGTGCCGGACGCGAGGGTCGCGGCGCCGGAGGACAGCTCGCCGGTGCCGTCGGCGAGGGTGTCGGCGCCGTCGGCGGCCGTGGTCGCCCCGGAGGCGAGCTTGCCCGCGCCGTCGACGGCGTCCCCGAGGCTGTCCCGGACGTCCGCGAGCCCGACGAGCAGCGTGGTCGCCGCCTGCTTGCCGACCCGCTCGGCGACCGCCGTGCGCATGGTCTTGCCGGCCTGTTCCGCGATCGTCGACGCCAGGTAGGAGTTCGTGTCCGCGGTCGTCATCACGAGCTCGGCGCGCTTCGGGTCGTCCGACTGTGCGGAGGCCAGCGACGCCGAGAAGTCGTGCGGGATGGTCACGACGAAGTCGTACGTGCCGTTGCGGACACCGGACCGGGCGTCGGCCGCGGTGGTCTCGTGCCAGGCGAAGTCACCGCCGTCGATCGCCTGCTTCGCCACGTCCGCGCCGTAGTGCACGCGCTCGCCGTCGAGGGTCGCCCCGGCGTCCTGGTCGACGATCGCAGCGGGGACCTGGTCGAGCTTCGCGTAGGGGTCGCGGTTCGCCCACAGGTAGGCGCCGCCGTAGAGCAGCGGCACGCACATCAGTGCGATGAACGCGAGGCGGGCGAGCGGTGTGGCGGTGAGGCGCGCGAGTTCGGAGCGGACGAGCGAGGGGATGGTCACGAGCGGGTCTCCAGGGGAGCGGTTGCGTCGGTGGTGTCGGGTTCGGTGGGGAGGCCCGGGGCCGGGTCTCCGTTCCGGGTCGCGTCCTCGGGGCCCTCGGTGGTGTCGGTGTCGGTGTCAGTGTCGGTGTCGAGCAGCGCCGCGGCCGTCTCCGCCGCGGCCACCGACGTGACGAGCACGACGGTCACGCCACGGCGGGCGATGTCCCGCAGGACGGCGGTCCACCCGGCGACCGCGCCGCCGTGCCGTTCCGGTGCGGTCACGACGAGCCCGGTGACGCCGTCGCGCAGGAGCGCGAGCTCGGCGAGCAGCCGCACACGGACGTCGGTGGGCACACGCTGCACGTGCGTGTCGGCGTACTGCGTCATGCCGAGCTCGTCGAGCACGGTGGCGACGTCGTCCTTCGACGGGCGGCGTCCGGCGAAGGCGAGCTCCTCGCGCACGATCCGGCGCAGGCTCATCACCGGGAACGGCTCGGCGACGCCCGGGGTGTCGACGAGGGCGAACGCCCGGCGGACGGCGGCGGCGTCCTCGTGGCCGTCGAGGAGCACACGGCCGGTGTCGGGCCGCATGCGCCCGCCGGCGACGAGCGACGCGAGCACGGGTGCCTGCTCGGTCTCGACGGCGATGATGCCCGGTCGGCCCGGACCCGCGACCGCGGAGACGACGGGGAGCGGCGCCCCCGGGTCGGTCCCGATGCCGACGGAGTCGAGTTCGAGCGTCATGCGCGGTCCTCCGGTCCGGTGGTGTGCGCCGTGGTCGCCGCCGGTTCCGCGAGCAGGGCGGTCCGCCAGTCGACGCCGGCCATGCCGAGCGCGGACAGGACGACCATCCGGTGTCCGGCGTCGTCCGGGGTGCCGGACCGGGTCGCCTCGTCGAGGACGGCCAGGCACGCGCCCTCGACGAGCCGCCCGAGCGTCGCCGCGTCGACGTCGTCGCGCATCGACCCGTCGGCGATGCCGAGCGCGCACGCCTCGCGCACCTGGGCGCGGAGGGGCTCGAACACGGCGGCGACCGTGCCGACGAACGGTTCGTGGACGGCGATCCGGGCCATGGAGCGGACGTGGGCCACCTCCGACCAGAGGGTCACCGCGATGGCGGCGAGCCGGGAGGCCGGGGGCAGGTCGACGAGGTCCGTGGTGCTCGGCATCGCCGCGAGGATCCGCTCCGCCCCGGCCGTCACGACTTCACGCACGAGGTCGTCGCGGGAGGGGAAATGTCCGTAGACCGCACGACGGGAGAGCCCGGCGGCGGCGGCGATGGCCTCGAGTGAGGCGTCCTGGTCGCGCTGCAGCAGGGTCTTGGCGGCCTCGACGAGTGCGGCCCGGTTCGCGGTGGCGTCCCGTCGTGGCGCGCGGACGGGGGGTACGGAGGTGGTCACGACGCCATCCTACGAACTTGCACACCACTGTGCAAGTTCGTGCGGAGAAGCTGTCTGTCCGCAGAAGTGCCGACTACGGGGCCTGAGAGAGACCACATAGCTTCGTCAGAACTTCACCTGAAGACGGACTGATCCAGGAGTGTGCTGCGTGACCCGAGCAACACCGCCCACCAATCAACCACGTCGGCCGCGCGTCCCGCGCCTGCTGACCTCGATCGTCGCCGTGGCCGCCCTGACCTGCGGTGGACTCGCCGTCGGTGGCGTCGCCTCCGCTGCGCCCGCCGCTCCCGCGGCCTCCGCCGACTCGAAGCTCTCCGCGTCGCTGCGGAAGGCGTCGCCGACGAAGAAGGTCAGCGCGTTCGTGCGGACGACCGGCGTCGGCGCGCTCGAGGTCGACGCGCAGGCGAAGGGCGGGGTCCTCAACCGCTCGAAGGCACCGTCGTCCGCCGCGAAGAGCCGGCTCTCGACGATCCGTTCGACGAACGCGAAGGTCCTCGACGCCGTCAAGGGCCTCGACAGCGGGGCCGACCAGCTCTACGCGACCGAGTACACGGTCCCGGGTGTCGCGGTCGTCGCCGACGCGAAGGCGTTCGCCGAGATCGCGAAGCGCTCCGACGTGCAGAGCATCGTGCCGCTCCGGCCGAAGAAGGTCGTCGAGCCGCAGCGCAACGCCTCCGCCGACGCCGCGCCCTCGGGCGTCGACCCCGACCTGGTGAAGCCCGGCGCCGACGGTGTCGCGCCGAAGAACGCCGCGAGCGACCTCTACACGAACGCCTACAACGCCTGGACCCAGACCGGCCACACCGGCAAGGGCATCAACGTCGCCGTGATCGACACCGGTCTCGACTACACGCAGGCCGACTTCGGCGGCCCCGGCACGACGGCCGCCTACCAGCAGGCCCTCGCCAGCACCGGGACCCCGACCGCGGGCTCGTACGACCCGTCGAAGTTCCTCGGCGGCTACGACTTCGCCGGGCCCACGTACAACGCCGACCCGAGCGACCCGGATGCGTACCAGCCCGTCCCGGCGCCCGATGACAACCCGATCGACGGCCGGGGCGGCGACCACGGCACGCACGTCGCCGGCACCGCCGCCGGCTTCGGACTGAACGCCGACAAGACCACCTTCCGCGGCGACTACACGAAGCTCACGCCGCAGCAGGTCCAGGACATGTGGGTCGGCCCGGGCAGCGCCCCGCAGGCCGGGCTCTACTCGCTCAAGGTCTTCGGCGACGACGGCGGGTCGACCGACCTGACCGGCGCCGCACTCGATTGGGTGGGACAGTCCCTCACCGAGGGCAAGAGCATCAACGTCATCAACCTGTCGCTCGGCTCCGACTACGGCGCAGCCGACGACCCCGACAACGCGAAGATCGACGCGCTCACCGCGCGCGGTGTCCTCCCGGTCATCGCCGCCGGCAACGCCGACGACTTCACCGACGTCGGCGGCTCGCCGGGCAACGCGGCCGGTGCCCTCACCGTCGCGGCGGCCTCGACCGGCCAGAGCCTGTACGACGGCGTCGAGGCGACCGCCCCGGCGGACGTCGCGAAGACCTGGCGCGGGCAGTACTCGCAGAACTTCCAGGGGACCTTCCCCGTCGAGGGTGACGTGTTCGTGCCGACGGTCGACGTCGACGGCTGCAAGCCGTTCGGCGCCGACGAGGCTGCTGCCCTCAAGGGCAAGGTGGCCTGGCTGAAGTGGACGGACGGCGCCCTCGAGTGCGGCTCCGGTGTCCGGTTCAACAACGTCGCGGCCGCCGGTGGTGTCGGCGTGCTCCTCGCGGGCACGGTGAACACCTTCGACTCGGGCATCGCGGGCAACACGACCATCCCGGGTGCCGAGCTGACCCGTGACAGCGTGACGGGCCTCCAGACCGCCGCGCGGGCCGGGACCCTGCACGTGCGCTTCGCCAGCGAGCTCAAGGGCTTCCAGCTCGCGACCGACGCCGAGACCTCGAACACCCTGGCCTCGTTCAGCAGCCGCGGCGAGCACGGGTCGTACAACGACGTCGTCAAGCCGGACATCGCGGCCCCGGGCGTCAACGTCATCTCGGCCGCCAACGGCACCGGGAACGGCCGCCTGTCGCTCAGCGGCACCTCGATGGCCACCCCGCACACCGCGGGCATCGCGGCCCTCGCGTTCGAGTCGCACCCCGGCTGGTCCGCGCCGGAGATCAAGTCCCTGCTCATGAACACGGCCACGCACGACGTGCGCCAGAGCGCGTCCGACCAGCAGCGCGCCACCCTGCTCCGCCAGGGCACCGGCCGGGTCGACGCCCTGCAGGCCGTGCAGGACGGCACCACCGTCCGCAGCCAGGAGAACGGGCAGCTCGTCACCGCTTCCTTCGGCGTCGTCGAGGTCAGCGCCCCGACGACCGAGAAGCGCACGCTCCTGGTGCGGAACACCACGTCCCGGGCGCAGACCTACTGGACCGCGTACGAGTCGCGCATCGCCCAGCCGGGTGTCGCGTTCTCGCTCAGCGCGTCCACGGTCACCGTCCCCGCCGGCGGCACCGCCACGGTCACCGTGACCATGACGATCGCCGACCCGACGCTCCTCCGGAAGGTCATCGACCCGACGCAGGCCGCGGTCGAGGGCGGCGCGCCGCGGGACTTCGTGCCCGCCGCCACCGGTGTGGTCACGTTCACCCCGGCGACGGACGGCGTGACGCCGCTCCGCCTCGGCGTGTACGCCGCGCCGGAGCCGGTCAGCGCACTGCACGACCAGGACGTCGTGTTCCCCGGCGGGGCCCGCACCACCACCATCACGCCGGAGGGGCGTGGCGTCTCGCAGGGGACCGGCGCGACCGGGTACCAGGCGCTCGTCGCACCGTTCCAGCTCGGTGGCACGGACCCGAAGGAGTCGTTCCCGGACGGCACCGCCCAGCAGACCCTCGCGGCCGCGGACATCCGTGCCTTCGGGGCGAACTCGACGGCGGCCGGCCTCGCGGACAAGTCGAAGGGCCTCGTGGCCTTCGGCGTCCAGACCGACGGACCGGACTCGAACCCCGGCGTCTCCGACCAGGTCGAGGTGGTCATCGACACGAACCGTGACGGCGACCCCGACTACCTGACGTACGACGTGAAGTCGAGCACGGCGGACGTCACCCTGGTGCAGACGATCGACCTGCACCAGACCGACCCGAAGAAGCAGGTCGTCGACGTGCAGCCCCTCGGCGGTGCCGCGCCCGGCGTCGACGTGAACACGTTCGACTCATCGGTCAAGGTGCTCCCGGTGTCGCTCGCGGCCCTCGGGTACACGGCGGCGTCCACCTCGGGCGTCTTCGACTACGCCGTGCTGACCGAGTCGAGCTACTCGCCGACGCTGCCGACCGCCGCCTCCTCGGTGGTGGACGACACGACGACCGCGACGTACGACGCCTTCCAGCCGGCGCTGTCCTTCTCGTCGAACGGGACGTCGAGCGTGACGTACCCGGACGCCGCGATCGACGTCACCCGGTCGTCGTCCACCGCGACCGCGGCGAAGGCACTGCTCCTGCACCTGCACAACGCGCCGGGTGACCAGGCCGACGTCCTCAGCACGACCTCGGTGTCCCCGAAGCTCGCGCTGGTGTCGGGGCAGGTCGCGGTCACGGGCTCGCTCACGGTCGGCTCGACCCTGCGGGCACAGACCGGCACCTGGAACACGGACGGCATCACGTTCACGTACCAGTGGCGCCGTGACGGCCGGTCCGTCGACGCGACGGGCCCGACCTACACGACGACGTCGAAGGACGTCGGGCACAAGCTGACCGTCACGGTGACCGGCAAGAAGACGGGGTTCAAGAGCACCTCCGTCACCTCTGCGCCGACCGGGACGATCACCAAGTAGCAGCACGCCGAGAGCGGGCGGTCCGGACGGGCCGCCCGCTCTCTGCATGCCGGGTGCGGTTTCCGGCGAGGCGTGTGCGTCGACCGGACACGTAGTTAGACAAACTAGGTAAGCAATGCGAGTGTGATGGCATGCGATCGCAGAACAGCCTGGTGCAGCTCCGACAGAACCCGATGGAGTGGCGTCGCCGGGGCCTCACGCCCCCGGACGTCATCCAGTCGATGATCGAGCAGCGGCTCGCCGAGCCCGGCCACAACCAGCCGGTCGGCGACCCGTCCTACGCGGACTTCTTCCGGATCTGACCGCCGCGAGGCGCGCACACGACGGACGGGAGGCCCGGTACCAGCTGGTACCGGGCC
>JASCOJ010000156.1 GCA_029959645.1 Microbacteriaceae bacterium PS02332
ACCCCCCCACCCCCCCCCGCCGCCCGCGCCCCGCCCGCCCCCCCCCCCGGGCCCCCCCCGCGCCCCCGGGGGCTCTGTCGTGTGCTCAGTGCAGGGCGCCGACCGAGGCGAGGCCCGCGCGGAGGAGCGCGCCGCGGCCGCCCTCCATCTCATCGGCGACGGCGTCGGATGCGGCCTCCATCGGGGTCATCCACGTCAGCTCGAGGGCGTCCTGCCGCGGCTCGCACGTCCCCGTGACGGGGACGACGTAGGCCAGCGAGATCGCGTGCTGCCGCTCGTCGGTGTACACCGAGGCGCCGGGCAGCGGGAAGTACTCGGCGACCGTGAAGGGGTTCGGGCTCGCCGGGAGCTGCGGGAACGCCATCGGCCCGAGGTCCTTCTCGAGGTGCCGGAAGAGCGCGGTCCGGATGGACTCGCCGTACAGCACGCGGCCGGACACGAGCGTGCGCGCGATCGACCCGCTCGGCGAGACGCGCAGGAGCACCCCGACCTCGGTGACCACACCGAGGCCGTCGAGGCGGACCGGGACGGCCTCGACGTACGCGATCGGCAGCCGACGACGGACGGAGGCGAGTTCCTCGTCCGACAGCCAGCCGGAGCCGGAGTCGGGGTCGGGATCGGGGGTACGGAGCGAGGCCATGCACCGTTCCTACCAGGCCGGACGGCGAGTCCGGTGGCCGCAGGGGCTCGGGTGTGGACGGATAGCGTTGTCCACATGGTGGATGCAGCCCTCGTGCAGTGGACCCGGTCGGCCGCGGAACGGGTGGGGACCCCGCTCGTCGTCGCCCTGCACGGCGTCGGCTCGCACGAGCACGACCTGCTCGGTCTGGCGCCGAGCCTGCCCGCGGCGTGGACGCTCGCGGCGCTCCGGGCGCCGGACCCGTGGGGGCCCGGCTTCAGCTGGTACCCGCTGGGGGTGCCCGGCTCGCCCGACCGCGTGGCGGTGGACGCGTCCGCGGCGGCGGTGCTCGACTGGATCGACAGCGTCGCGGCCGACCACCCGCGGATCGGGCTGCTCGGGTTCTCGCAGGGCGGGTCGATGGCGCTGCAGCTCCTCCGTGCCCGACCCGAGGCGTTCGCCTTCGCCGTGTCGCTGTCCGGCTTCGTGGTGCCCGGTGGTGACGACGGCCGGGTGGGAGCCGTCCGGCCGCGGGTGTTCCTGGGGCACGGGGACGCCGACACGGTGATCCCCGCCGAGGCGACCGCGAGGACCAGTGCCTGGGCGGCCGAGCACACGGACGTGACGGACCGGACCTACCCGGGGCTGCCGCACGCGGTCTCGGCGGCGGAGCTCGCGGACGTCGCCGCCTTCATGGGGGACTGACCGCACGTCGACCGCACGGTCCGCCGCCGGTCAGTCCGCCAGGATCTGCAGGAGGTCCCGGCGGAGCTGGTCGACCTTCGCGGTGGCGGCGGTGAGCTGGGCCTCCGTGGCGCTCGTCCGGTACATGTGCAGGACGCCCATCGCCTTGCGGAGCGCCTCGACGAACGCACGCTGGGTGTCCGGGACGCCGGGCGTGGACTCCCAGGCGGCGGCGATCTCGTCGGCCTTCGCCGTGGCCTCGGCGCGGCCGGCGTCGGTCAGTTCGAAGAGCGTCTTCCGACCGTCACCGGTCGAGACGACGAGGTCCTCGTCGACGAGCTGCTGGAGCGTCGGGTAGACCGAGCCGGGGCTCGGCTTCCAGGCGCCGTCGGTGCGCTCCGCGATGGTCTTGATGACGGCGTAGCCGTTCTGCGGGCCCTCGGCCAGGAGGCCCAGGATCGCCAGGCGGACGTCGCCGCGTCGGCGACGCTCCCGCCCGAAGCCGGGGCCGCCGAACCCGGGGCCGAAGCCCGGTCCGGACCCGGGTCCGCCGAACCCGGGCCCGAAACCGCGGCCGCCCCGGCCGCCGTGGTCGTGGTCGCCGCGGTCGCGTCCGGGGAAGCCGAAGCCGTGGTGCTGTCGCGCGCCGCCGAAGCGGGGGCCGCGCGGGGTGGTGTGGTGGTCGTCCATGGGTCGCATGACGATTCCTTCCGTGGTCGTGGAGTGGTGGTACGCGACTGTTCCGTTCCTGTCGCGATGCAGTAACGATAGATCGGTACGGGTCGCTTCGTCAACCCCTTGGCGCGCTCGGGGTCCTGTCGGTGGTGCAGAGCAGGATGGGACGGACCATGACGGACGTCCTCGAGCGCTTCTCCCCCGCCACCGCCGCGTGGTTCCGCGGTGCCTTCCGGGAACCGACCCCGGCGCAGGCCGGTGCGTGGGACGCGGTCTCCACCGGGCAGCACGCGCTCGTCATCGCCCCGACCGGCTCGGGCAAGACGCTCGCGTCCTTCCTCTGGTCCATCGACCGGCTCATCGCCTCGACCGACACCCCGCCCGCGAAGCAGCGCACCCGGGTGCTCTACGTGTCCCCGCTCAAGGCACTCGGCGTCGACGTCGAGCGCAACCTCCGCAGCCCACTGGTCGGCATCACGCAGACCGCCAAGCGGATGGGCCTCGAGCCGCCGGACGTCACGGTCGGGGTCCGCAGTGGTGACACCCCGTCGGCCGACCGGCAGAAGCTCCTGCGGCTCCCGCCGGACATCCTCATCACGACGCCCGAGTCGCTGTACCTCATGCTCACGTCGAAGGCCCGCGAGACGCTGGTCAACGTCGACACCGTCATCGTCGACGAGGTGCACGCCGTGGCCTCCTCGAAGCGCGGTGCCCACCTCGCCGTCTCGCTCGAACGCCTCGACGCCCTGCTCGAGAAGCCGGTGCAGCGGATCGGCCTGTCCGCCACCGTGCGTCCGGCGGAGGAGGTCGCCCGGTTCCTCGGCGGCCGCGCGCCGGTGCAGATCATCGCGCCGCCCGCGCAGAAGACCTTCGACCTGCGGGTCGTCGTGCCGGTCGACGACATGACCGAGCTCGGCGCGCCGGCGGCGGGCGACGACGCCTCGGCCAAGCCGACGAACGGGTCCATCTGGCCGCACGTCGAGGAGTCCGTGGTCGACCTCGTCGAGCAGCACCGGTCCACGATCGTCTTCGCCAACTCCCGGCGGCTCGCGGAACGCCTGACCGCCCGGCTCAACGAGATCCACGAGGAGCGCGCCGTCGCGGCCGCGGTCGACGCGGCACGGGTCCCGGCCCTGGTCGGCGCCGACGACGAGGGCATCGCGGTCGACGACGACGTCGCCGTGCGTCCGGCCCCGACGCGGCCGCCCGCACAGCTCATCGGCGGTTCGGGACAGACCGAGGGCGGCGGCGGCACGACGGTCCCCGTCCTCGCGCGGGCCCACCACGGCTCGGTGTCGAAGGACCAGCGGGCGATCATCGAGGACGACCTCAAGTCCGGCCGGCTCCGCTGCGTCGTGGCCACCAGTTCACTCGAGCTCGGCATCGACATGGGCGAGGTCGACCTCGTCATCCAGGTCGAGGCACCGCCGTCCGTCGCGAGCGGGCTCCAGCGCGTCGGTCGCGCCGGGCACCAGGTCGGCGAGATCTCCCGGGGCGTCCTGTTCCCGAAGCACCGGGCGGACCTGGTCAACAGCGCCGTCACCGTCGAGCGCATGGTCACCGGGCAGATCGAGTCGATCTCGGTGCCGGCGAACCCGCTCGACGTGCTGGCACAGCACACGGTCGCGGCCGGCAGCATCGACACGCTCGACGTCGAGGAGTGGTTCGAGCTCGTCCGGCGCAGCGCACCCTTCAGCGGTCTGCCCCGGTCGGCGTTCGAGGCGACCCTCGACCTGGTCACCGGCCGCTACCCGAGCGACGAGTTCGCCGAGCTCCGCCCGCGCCTGGTCTGGGACCGGGTGCACGGCACGCTGACCGGTCGACCGGGCGCCCAGCGGCTCGCGGTGACCAGCGGCGGCACCATCCCGGACCGCGGCATGTTCGGCGTGTTCATGGTCGGTGAGCGGGCCTCCCGCGTGGGCGAGCTCGACGAGGAGATGGTCTACGAGTCCCGCGTCGGCGACGTCTTCGCGCTCGGGGCGACCAGCTGGCGCATCGAGGAGATCACGCACGACCGGGTGCTCGTCAGCCCGGCGTTCGGCCAGCCGGGCCGGGTGCCGTTCTGGAAGGGCGACGGCCTGGGCCGCCCCGCGGAGCTCGGTCGCGCCACCGGGGCGTTCGTCCGGGAGGTCGAGGCCGCCTCCGACGAGGACGCCCGCGCCCGCGTCGCCGCCGTCGGACTCGATGAGCGCGCGGTCACGAACCTCATCACCTTCCTCCGCGACCAGCGGGCCGCCACCGGGCACGTGCCGAGCGACACGACCCTCGTCGTCGAGCGCTTCCACGACGAACTCGGTGACTGGCGGCTCATCCTGCACTCGCCGTACGGCATGGCCGTGCACGCGCCGTGGGCCCTCGCGGTCGCGGCCCGCCTGCGGGAACGTCACGGCATCGACGGCGGCGCGATGGCGGCGGACGACGGCATCGTCGTGCGGATCCCGGAGACCGACGCCGAGCCGCCCGGCGCGGACCTCTTCGTCTTCGACCGCGACGACCTCGACGCGGTCGTGACTGACGAAGTCGGCGGGTCCGCGCTGTTCGCGGCCCGGTTCCGCGAGTGCGCCGCCCGCGCGCTCCTGCTCCCCCGCCGTGACCCCGGTCGGCGCTCGCCGCTCTGGCAGCAGCGGCAGCGGGCGTCGCAGCTGCTCGAGGTCGCACAGAAGTACCCGACGTTCCCGATCCTGCTCGAGACCGTGCGCGAGGTGCTCCAGGACGTGTACGACGTCCCCGCGCTCCTCGGCCTCGCCGACGAGATCGCCAGCCGCCGCATCCGACTCGTCGAGAGCGAGACCGAGCAGCCCTCGCCGTTCGCCCGGACGCTCCTCTTCGGGTACGTCGCAGCCTTCATGTACGAGGGCGACTCGCCGTTGGCCGAACGTCGGGCAGCGGCGCTGTCGCTCGACTCGACCCTGCTCGGCGAACTGCTCGGACGCGCCGAACTCCGCGAGCTGCTCGACCCGACGGTCATCGCCGGCGTCGAGCGCGACCTGCAGCGACTCTCGCCGGACCGTCGTGCGCGCGACGTCGAGGGCGTGGTCGACGTGCTGCGGCTCGTCGGCGCCCTCGACCTCGACGAACTGATCGACCGGAGCTGGCTCGCCGACACCGACCGCGCCGAGGCCGCCGAGACGCTCCGCACCGCGATGACCGCACTCGAGCGCGACCGCCGCGTGCTCGCGTTCTCCCACGCCGGGGCCACCCGGTGGGCCGTCATCGAGGACGCCTCCCGCCTCCGCGACGCGCTCGGTGTCCCCCTCCCCATCGGCGTGCCGACCGCGTTCGTCGAGCCGGTGGCCGACCCGCTCGGTGACCTCGTCGGCCGGTACGCCCGGAGCCACGGGCCGTTCGCCGTCCAGGAGGCCGCCGGCCGGCTCGGACTCGGCGTCGCGGTCGTGCAGGACACCCTCCGCCGCCTGACCGCGGACCGCCGGATCGTCGAGGGTGAGTTCCGGCCCGACCGGCAGGGCGCCGAGTGGTGCGACTCCGAGGTGCTCCGGCGCATCCGCACGAAGTCGCTCGCGGCACTCCGGCACGAGGTCGAGCCGGTCACGCCGGACGCCCTCGCCCGGTTCCTCCCGGCCTGGCAGCACGTCCGCGTGCCCGGGACCCGCGGCGGCCTGCGCGGCATCGACGGCGTCCTGCAGGTCGTCGACCAGCTCGCCGGCGTCGCCCTGCCGGCCAGCGCGTGGGAGACCCTCGTGCTGCCGGCCCGCGTCTCCGACTACGCGCCGAGCATGCTCGACGAGCTGACCGCCACCGGCGAGGTCCTCTGGTCGGGCGGCGGCACGCTCCCCGGCAACGACGGGTGGGTCCGGCTGCACCTGGCCGACACCGCCGCGACGACGCTCGCCGAGGCCGCCGGCGACGAGACCACCGAGCTGCAGCGGGACGTCCTCGGTGCCCTGGCCGGCGGTGGCGCGTACTTCTTCCGACAGCTCGGCCAGGCCGTCGGCAGCACCGACGACGCCGCCCTGACGACGGCCCTCTGGGACCTCGTCTGGGACGGGCAGATCACGAACGACACCTTCGCGCCGCTCCGGGCGATGCTCGGCGGGAAGGCCCGGTCGACGAGCGCACCGCGCACCCGCGCCTACCGGGGCCGCCGCCGACCGACGCTGCCGACGCAGTCCGGGCCGCCGAGCGTCGGCGGGCGCTGGTCACTGCTGCCGCTCGCCGAACCGGACGCCACCGTCCGTGCCGCCGCCACCGCCGAGCAGCTGCTCGAGCGCTACGGCGTGGTCACCCGCGGTGCCGTGCAGGTCGAGGGCGTCCGCGGCGGCTTCGCCGGGGTCTACCGCGTGCTCTCCCGGTTCGAGGAGTCCGGCCGGGCCCGGCGCGGGTACTTCGTCGACGGACTCGGGGCGGCGCAGTTCGCGACCGGCCCCACGGTCGACCGGCTGCGCACGTACGCGCAGGACCTCGACGAGGAGGAACGCCGGGACCCGGACCGGGAGCGCCAGGCCCTGACCCTCGCGGCCACCGACCCGGCGAACCCGTTCGGTGCGGCACTGTCGTGGCCGACGGACGGCGACGGGGATGCCGATGCGGGCGCAGCGGGCGACACCGCCAGCGCCACCACCGGGACCGGGAGCGGTCCGGGCACGACGACGGGCACCACGGGCCGTGGTCACCGCCCGGGCCGGAAGGCGGGCGCCCTCGTGGTACTCGTCGACGGGCGGCTCGCGGTGTACGTCGAGCGGGGCGGCAAGAGCGTCCTCACGTTCACGACCGACCCGGCCGACCTCGCGGCCGCCGCGACCTCGATCGCCGGGACGGTCCGCACCGGCCTCGGCAAGCTCGCAGTGGAGCGCGTCGATGGCACCTTCGTCCTGGAGGCGCCCCTCGGTGACGCGCTCCGGACGGCGGGCTTCACGGCGACCCCGCAGGGGCTGCGGCTCCGTGCGTGACGGAGGCCGGGCCTCCCGGCAGGGCGACGGACCGGAGGTGACCCGTGCCTGAGGGCGACACCGTCTTCCGCGCGGCAGCGCGGCTGCACACCGCGCTGGCCGGCAAGGTCCTGACGCGCAGCGACTTCCGCGTGCCGGCGTTCGCGACACTCGACCTGGTGGGGCGCACCGTCGACGAGGTCGTGCCGCGCGGGAAGCACCTCCTGCACCGGATCGGCGACCTGACGGTGCACTCGCACCTCAAGATGGAGGGCCGGTGGGACGTCTACGAGCCGGGTGAGCGCTGGCGACGGCCGGCGTTCCAGGCACGAGTGGTCCTCGACGCGGCCGACGTGTCGACCGTCGGGTTCACGCTCGGTGTCCTCGAGGTGGTGCCACGCGACCGGGAGTCCGACGTCGTCGGGCACCTCGGGCCGGACCTCCTCGGGCCGGACTGGGACGCCGACGTCGCCCTCGCGAACCTCGTCGCCGATCCGGACCGGCCGATCGGGCTCGCGCTCCTCGACCAGCGGGTGATGGCGGGGCTCGGGAACGTGTACCGGAACGAGCTCTGCTACCTGCGCGGCGTGCTGCCGACCCGACCGGCGTCCGAGGTGCGGGACCCGGCGCGGATGGTGACCATGGCCTCCCGGCTCATCCTCGCCAACCGCGACCGCAGTGCCCGCGTCACCACGGGGGTCGACCGGCCCGGACGGCGGTTCTGGGTCTACAACCGGGCGGGGAAGCCGTGCCTGCGGTGTGGGACCCGGATCCGGTCCGGCGAGCTCGGCGAGTCCGAGCTGTCGCTGCGGGACACCTACTGGTGCCCGCGCTGCCAGACCTGACGCCGGAGGCACGTCGGGCCCCCCCCGGGGGGGGGGGGGGGGGGGGGGGCGGGGGGGGCGGGGGGGGGGCGGGGGGGGGCGGGCGGCCCGCGGGCG
>JASCOJ010000157.1 GCA_029959645.1 Microbacteriaceae bacterium PS02332
GGGGGGGGGGGGGCCGGGGGGGGGGGGCGCGGCGCGCGGGGGGGGGGGGCGGGGGGCCCGCGCCCCCCGGCCGCGCCGCGGTCGTGAAGCCGCAGGTCGCGTTCTTCGAGGCCGCGGGCGTCGCCGGCTACCGTGCGCTCGACGCGACGGTCCGGCGGGCGCGGGACGCGGGCCTCCTGGTCGTCGCGGACGTGAAGCGCGGGGACATCGGCTCGACCGGTGACGACTACGCGACCGCGTGGATCGACCGCGACGGGCCGTTCGCGGCCGACGCGATGACGGTGTCGCCGTACCTCGGGTTCGGGTCGCTGCGCGGGACGCTCGACGTCGCGCGGGCGAACGGGGCCGGCGTGTTCGTGCTCGCGGCGACGAGCAACCCCGAGGCGCGGGTGCTGCAGACCGCGGTGCTCGCCGAGGGCCCGCGTGCCGGTCGGACCGTCGCTGCCGGTATCGTCGGGGACGTGGCAGACGAGAACCGGGCGACGGGCGACCAGCCGGTCGGGGACGTCGGGCTCGTGCTCGGCGCGACCCTCGACCTCGACGACTTCGGCATCACGGGCGACGACATCGGCTCCGCGCCGGTGCTCGCGCCGGGCTTCGGTGCCCAGGGCGCCCGGATCGAGGACCTCCGTGCTCGGTACGGCGACCGGGCCGAGCAGGTGCTCGTGAGCGAGTCCCGCGGGCTCCTCACCGACGGTCCGGACGGTGTCGCCGCGCTCGTCGCCGACCGGGCCGACCGCATCGCCGCCGCCCTCGCGACCCGGGGGAGCGCCGCGTGACCGACGACCGCGCCGACCTGCCGGCCCACCGCAACCCGCCCGAGGTCGACCGTGCCGCGGCCGCGCAGGCGGCCGTCGCCGCCCGTCGCGCCCGCGCCGCCGTGAAGGCCGCCGTCGCCACGGGGGAGCGGTCGCCGCTCGAGGTGGCCCGGAGCGCCTGGTCCGACGACCCGGAGACGGTCGCCGCGACCGCGGCCGAGCGGTCGCTCCGCGTCCGCGAGCTCCTGACGAGCCTGTCCGGCGTCGGCCCGGCCCGCGCCGAAGCCGTCATGGGCGCGCTCCGCATCGCCCCGTCGAAGCGCCTCGGCGGGCTCGGCAGCCGGCAGCGTTCCGAGCTGGCCGACTGGCTCGCCGCCCGCGGCCGGAAGCGCTCGGCGTCCAAGCTCGTCGTGCTCGCCGGGCCCACCGCGGTCGGCAAGGGCACGGTCAGCGCGCACATCCGCGAGCAGTACCCGGACGTGAACCTCAGCGTCTCCGCGACCACCCGCGCGCCACGCCCCGGTGAGGTCGACGGCGTGCACTACTACTTCGTCGACGACGCCGAGTTCGACCGGATGATCCGCGAGCGCGAGCTCCTCGAGTGGGCGACGGTGCACAACTCGTACCGGTACGGCACGCCGCGGCCGCCGATCGACCGTGCGCTCGACGCCGGCGAGAAGGTCATGCTGGAGATCGACCTGCAGGGCGCCCGCCAGGTGCGGGACGCCATGCCCGAGGCGGTCCTGGTCTTCCTGCTCCCGCCGACGTGGGACGAGCTCGTCCGTCGGCTGATCGGCCGCGGCACCGAGTCGCCCGAGGAGCAGGCCCGTCGACTCGAGACCGCGAAGGTGGAACTGGCCGCGCAGGACGAGTTCGACGTGCGGATCGTGAACTCGGATGTCAGCACCGCGGCACGTGAGGTCGTAGACTTGTTCTCTGCGCCCTGACGGGTGCACCCGACTTGTGAGGAGCATCCCCATGGCCAACCCCCAGGGCATCATCGACCCGCCCATCGACGACCTGCTCAGCAAGGTCGAGTCGAAGTACGCGCTCGTCATCTTCGCGTCGAAGCGTGCACGCCAGATCAACGACTACTACGCGGACCTGCACGAGGGTTCGCTCTTCGACAACGTCGGCCCGCTCGTCGACTCGACGATCGACGACAAGCCCCTCTCGGTGGCGCTCCACGAGATCAACGAGGACAAGCTCACCGTCACCAAGCAGCAGCAGCAGCCGACCGCCTGATCCCGGTGACGAGCGCGCTTCGACTGTTCACGTCGGAATCGGTGACCGAGGGTCACCCCGACAAGATCTGCGACCAGATCTCCGACGCCATCCTGGACGCCCTGCTCACGGTCGACCCGCACGCGCGGGTGGCCGTCGAGACGATGGTGACGACCGGACTCGTGCACGTCGCGGGGGAGGTCACGACCTCCGGCTACGTGGAGATCCCGCAGCTGGTCCGTGACGTCATCACCGGCATCGGCTACGACTCGTCCGACGTGAGCTTCGACGGCCGGACCTGCGGCGTCGAGATCTCCATCGGTGCGCAGTCACCGGACATCGCCCAGGGCGTCGACGAGTCGCTCGACGCGCGGTCCGGTGCGGGCATCGACCCGCTGGACCGTCAGGGTGCCGGCGACCAGGGCATCATGTTCGGCTTCGCGACGAACGAGACCCCCGAGTACATGCCGGTCGCGATCTGGATCGCGCACCGACTGGCCGAGCGCCTGGCCGCCGTCCGCAAGTCGGGCGAGCTGTCCTACCTCCGTCCGGACGGCAAGACGCAGGTCACGGTCGGGTACGACGGGGTCGTGCCGAAGACCGTCGAGACGGTCGTGCTCTCCACGCAGCACTCGCCGAGCGTGACCCTCGAGCAGCTCACCGCGGACATGACCGCCCACGTCATCCGACCGGTCCTCGACCTCGTCGACCTCGACTCGTCGCACGTCGACGTGATCGTGAACCCGACCGGGCGCTTCGAGATCGGCGGGCCGCAGGGCGACGCCGGGCTCACCGGCCGCAAGGTGATCGTCGACACGTACGGCGGCGCCTCCCGACACGGCGGCGGCGCGTTCAGCGGCAAGGACCCGTCAAAGGTCGACCGCTCGGCCGCCTACGCGATGCGCTGGGTCGCGAAGAACGCCGTCGCGGCGGGGCTCGCCGACCGGCTCGAGGTGCAGATCGCCTACGCGATCGGCCGCGCGAAGCCCGTCGGGCTCTACGTCGAGACGTTCGGCACCGGTCACGTCGACGACGCCACCATCGAGGCCGCGATCCGGCAGGTGTTCGACCTGCGTCCGGCCGCGATCATCCGCGACCTCGACCTGCTCAAGCCGCGGTACGCACAGACCGCGACCTACGGGCACTTCGGCCGCGAGCTGCCCGGGTTCACCTGGGAGCAGCTCGACCGCGTCGAGGAGCTCCGCACCGCGGCAGGACTCGTCTCCGCAGCCGTCTGAGGCCCGCGTGACCTCCGTCGCGCGCGTCGTCCTCGACTCCCCGCTCCCGCAGCTCGACCGGTTGTTCGACTACCGGGTGCCGGCGGAGCTCGAGGACGACTGCGTGCCGGGGGTGCGGGTCAAGGTCCCGCTCCGCACCGGGGCGCGGATGTCCGACGGGTACGTCGTCGAGGTCCTCGACGCGGTGGCACACGCCGCGGCGAACGACTTCCCCGGCGAGTTGAGTCCCCTCGAGGCCGTGGTCAGCCCGGTGCCGGTGCTCGCGCCGGAGATCTGGCAGCTCGCCCGCGCGGTGGCGGACCGGGCCGCGGGCGTCGCGAGCGACGTCCTGCGCCTCGCGGTGCCGACCCGGCAGGTCCGGCCCGAGAAGGCCTGGCTGGCCCGCGACCCCGCCCATGTCCCGCCCGCCGTGACGGCCCCGGCGATCGACGGCTACGCCGAGGGCGTCCTGGAGGCCCTGCTCACCACGCGCGGTCGGGCCGCGGTCAGCGCGGTCCCGCACCCGGTCCGCCTCCTCCCCGCACCGCCGGCGGACCACGCGGACACGGGCACGGGCACGGACCCGGGCGGGACGACCCCGGGCGAGGTCGACGGCTCCGACGACGACCGCGGCGTGTGGGTCCCGGGGTGGGCCGCGACGCTCGCCCAGGCAGCAGCGCACACCCTGGCGGGGGAGCGGTCGGCGGTCCTCGCGGTGCCCGACTTCCGCGACGTGACCGACCTCGAGCGTGCCCTGCTCCAGCTCGTCCCCGCCGAACGGGTCGTGCGTTTCGACGCGAAGCAGACGAACGGCCAGCGGGCGACGGCCCTGCTCACCGCCCGGTCGGCGCCGGTGATCGCGATCGGCAGCCGCGCCGCCGTGTACGCGCCGGCGACCGAGCTCGGGCTGATCGCGCTGTGGGACGACGGCGACCCGTCGTTCGTCGAGCAGCGCGCCCCGTACGTGCACACCCGGGACGTCGCCCTCGTCCGGACCGCGCAGTCCGGCGCGGCGCTCCTCGTGCTCTCGCACGCGAGGAGCACCGACGTGCAGCGGCTCGTCGAGATCGGCTGGATGCAGGAGGTCGCCCCCCACCGCGTCCGCGCGCCGAAGGTCATCCCGACCGCGAACCAGACGAACGCCGACGGCCCGGCCGCCCAGGCCCGGATCCCGAGCAGTGCCTGGCGGGCCGCGCGCGAGGCGAGCCGCACGGGGCCGGTCCTCGTGCAGGTCGCGAGCCCCGGGTTCGGCACCGGGTTGGTGTGCACCGAGTGCGGAGAGCGGGCGCACTGCCGCGTGTGTGGCGGTCCCCTCGGCAGCCCCCGTGCCGGGGCAACGCCGCAGTGCCGGTTCTGCGGTGCCCTCGCCGCCGGGTACCGCTGCCCGACGTGCGGCAACGGCCGACTGAAGCCCGTCGGCCAGGGGGCCCAGCGCACCGCCGACGAACTCGGACGGGCCTTCCCGGGCACCCGGATCGTCGTCGCCGACGGCTCCCGCCCGATCGACGAGGTCCCGGCACGGCCCGCGGTGGTGGTCGCCACACGCGGTGCCGAGCCCGACGTGGCCGGCGGGTACGCGTGCGTGCTCCTCCTCGACGGCGACCGGATGCTCGCCCGCGAGGGGCTGCGGGTGCAGGAGGACGTGCTGCGGATCTGGACGAACGCGGCCGCGAAGGGCGCCCCGGGCTCGGAGGTCTACCTCGTCGGCGTCGGCGGTCCGCTCGCGACCGCGATGGCACTGTGGCGGCTCGACGTCCCCGCGCACGCTGAACTCGTCGACCGCCGCGAGCTCTCGTTCCCGCCGGCTGTCCGGGTCGCGACCCTCACCGGGACCGACGACGCCGTGGCCGGGGCGGTCGCGGCGCTCGGCGAGATGCCAGTCGGGCCGGTGCTCGGGCCTGTGCCGGTGGAGGACGACCCGACGCCCGGCACGGTCCGCGCGATCGTGCGCTTCCCGTACGCACACGGCACCGAGGTCGCAGCGACACTCAAGGCCGAGGTCATCCGGCGCTCGTCGACGCGCCGCGTGGTCGCCGGCGGGACGAAGCGCCGTGCCGCGCCCGCCCTGCGGGTGCGGTTGGACGACGCCGAGCCGTTCTCCGAGGTCTGACCGCAGCGGACGGCGCCGCGGTGCCCCGGACACACGGGAGGCCCGTGACGGATCCGCCACGGGCCTCCCGACCGGTCCCGCTCGCCGTCAGGCGGTGCGCACCGGGGTGCGACGACCACGCGGCAGGACGACGCCGAGCGCGACCATGCCGACGGCGAGGACGAGGTGCAGCCAGTTGTCGGCCGTGTTCAGCGGGACGAAGTTCGCGCCCGAGTCGTGCCCGGCGGTGAAGAGGCCGTAGATCCACAGCACGAAGTAGACGACGCCGCCGATGGTCAGGTAGAAGCGCGAGCCGGTCGCACGGCGGGCCGCCGCGATGCCGACGACGCCGAAGAGCAGGTGCACGATGTTGTGCAGCACGGACACCTGGAACAGGCCGAGCAGCATCGCCATCGAGCCGTTGCCGGCACCGGCGAGCGACCCGGAGGTCAGCCCGGGCACGAAGCCGGCGATGCCGACCACGAGGAAGACGATCCCGACGACGAGCGTGCCCTTCTGCACGGGGGTCTCGGCGAACGAGGTGGGCGAGGGAGTGGAGAGTCGCTCCGACATGGTGGTGTCCTTCCTGGAGATCGCCTGCGAAGGTACCCGGTCTCCGTCCACCTCGCTCGGCACCGGCCGGCTCGTCGTGCATGGGACACTGGAGCCCATGCGTCTCGTCGTCGCCGGCAGCCCCGCTGCTGCGGTCCCCACCCTCCGTCGTCTGGCGGCCTCCGACCACGAGATCGCGGCGGTGCTCACCCGTCCGCCGACGCCGCAGGGCCGGAAGCGCGTGCTCACGCCGACGCCGGTCGCGCAGGTCGCGGCCGAGCTCGGGCTGCCGGTCATCGAGGCCGTGCGGGTCGACGACGACGTCACCGCGCAGATCGCCGCGCTCGACGCGGACCTCGGGGTGATCGTCGCCTACGGGGCGCTCCTCCGTCGCCCGGCGCTCGACGCTCCGCGGAACGGCTGGGTCAACCTGCACTTCTCCGACCTCCCGGCGTACCGCGGCGCCGCGCCCGTCCAGCGCGCGGTGATGGCGGGGGACACCCGGACCGCCGCGACCGTGTTCCGGCTCGTCGAGGACCTCGACGCCGGCCCGGTCTACGCGAGCGAGCCGTTCGCCATCGACCCCGAGGCGACCGCCGGCGAGGTGCTCACCGCGATGGCGGAGTCCGGGGCCGAGGTCGTCGCGCGGGTCGTCGACGGGATCGCCGACGGCAGCGCGCAGGCGCACGAGCAGGTCGGCACGCCGACGACGGCGCCGAAGACGACGCTCGAGGACGGACGCATCGACTTCACCGCCCCGGCGGCGACCGTGCACGCCCGGGTCCGGGGCGTCACCCCGGAGCCCGGCGCGTTCGCGCACCTCGGCGACCTCCGCGTGAAGCTCCTCCGCGTCGCCCGGTTGTCCGAGGGCAGCGCGGTGCCTGCACCCGCCCCGGGCGCGCTCGTGCTCGACGGCGGCACGCTCCTGGTCGGCACCGGGGACGACCCGCTGCGGCTGGTCACGGTGCAGCCCGCGGGCAAGACGGCGATGGACGCGGCGGCGTGGGCCAGGGGCCTCGGCGCGCTGGACGGGAAGGTGCTCGCATGAGCGAGGGACAGCGGCCGCGCGCCGGACGGGACCAGCAGCGTGGCGGCGGTCGTCCGCAGCAGCGACGCGGCGGACGCCCGGTCAGTGCGCGCCGGGTCGCCTTCGACGTCCTCCGCGCCGTGCAGGTCGACGACGCCTACGCGAACCTGCTCCTGCCGAGCAGGATCCGCCGCGCGGCCGTGTCCGCCCGGGACGCGGGCTTCGCGACCGAACTGACCTACGGCACGATCCGCATGCTCGGCCGCTACGACGCCGTCGTCGCCGCCGCGTCCGGTCGGCGGGTCGAGAACGTCGAGGCGGACGTCCTCGACGTGCTCCGCATCGGTGTGCACCAGCTGCTCGGGATGCGCACCCCGACGCACGCGGCCGTCTCGTCGACCGTCGAACTCGCGCGCGAGGTCGGGGCCGTCCGTGCCACCGGGTTCGTGAACGCCGTGATGCGCAAGGTCGCCGCACGGACCCCGGAGGAGTGGGACGTCGAGATCACGGCAGGCCTCGGCGGGGACGCGCTCCTCGCCCGTCGCTGGTCGCACCCGGTCTGGGTCGTCGCGTCGCTCCGGGACGCCCTCGCCGCCGAGCGCTCCCGAGACGAGCTCGTCGCGCTGCTCGCGGCGGACGACGTGGCGCCGCGCGTGCAGCTCGCCGCCCTGCCCGGACTCGCGACCGACGAGGACGTGGCCAGCGCGACCGCGGTACGGACCGAGGACGACGTGCCAGCGGCGGACGGGCCTCCCGTCCGCGCCGCTGCCGGCCCCGTCGCCGCCGACGACCGCGGCGCCGCCGCCGCCGCCGGCCGCGGCGCCGCCGCCGCCGCCACGTCCGCGGTCGTCGCCGCCGCCG
>JASCOJ010000158.1 GCA_029959645.1 Microbacteriaceae bacterium PS02332
GCGGAGGCCCGCCCTGCGGACGCAGGACGGGCCTCCAGGCCGGTGGTCGCGTGGTCAGGAGCCGGCGGGCGCCTTCTCCTGGGCCGACCCGGGGGCGCTGCCGTCCTCCGGGATGACCGGGAACTGGCTCGTCGAGAAGTCCTTCGCCCAGTCGGACTGCGCGAGTTCCGAGGTCGGGTCGTTGTAGTCCTCGATGACACCGGCGACCTCGTCCTCGTGCGCGACGGTGGGCCCCGAGCCCATGAGCGGCGAGCTCGCGGTCTCCTTCGTGAAGTACACCGCGACCAGGCCGATCAGGGCGGCGAGCATGAGGTAGAACGCGGGGATGTCCTCGGCCCAGCCGTAGCCGGCGTCCTTCGCGCCCGCGATCAGCGCCTGCGTCGCGAGCGGGGTCGTGCCGCCGAACAGCGACACCGAGACGTTGAACGCGATGGCCAGGGCGCCGTAGCGGATGATCGTCGGGAACAGCGCCGGGAGGGTCGACGGCATGGTCGACGTGAACGTCACCAGCACGAGGCCGAGGATGAGCAGGCCGGCGAAGACGCCCGGGCCCGTGCCGGTCTGCACGAGCTTGAGCGCCGGCCAGGACAGCACGATGAAGCCGATGCAGCCCGCGGCGAGCACCGGGCGACGACCGAAGTGGTCGGAGAGCCGGCCGCCGAAGGTGATGACGACCATCATGAGGACCATCACGACGACGATCAGGATGAGCCCGAACGTTGCGTTCTGGCCGAGGTTCGTCTCCAGGTAGGTCGGCATGTAGGACAGCAGCATGTAGTCGGTCACGTTGAAGACCAGCACCAGGCCGATGCACACGATCAGCGAGCGCCAGTTCTCCGCGAACAGCTTGAGGAACGGCGTCTTCTGCGCCTCGCGCTCGGAGGCCTGCTCCTGCTGCTTCTGGAACGCCGGGGTCTCCTCGAGCTTGAGCCGGAGGTAGAGCCCGATCAGGCCGAGCGGACCGGCGACGATGAACGGGATGCGCCAGCCCCAGCTGAGCAGGGTCTCCTCGGGCATCGCGTACTGCAGGACGGTGACGATCGACGCCCCGAGGACGTAGCCGGCAAGTGTGCCGAACTCGAGCCAGGAGCCCATGAACCCGCGGCGCTTGTCGGGCGAGTACTCGGCGATGAAGGTCGCGGCGCCGCCGTACTCACCGCCGGTCGAGAAGCCCTGCACGAAGCGGGCGACCAGCAGCAGGACCGGTGCCCAGAAGCCGATCGTGTCGTAGGACGGGATCAGGCCGATCATGAGCGTGCCCGCGGCCATCAGGATCATCGTGAGCGCGAGGACCTTCTGCCGGCCGATCTTGTCGCCGATCGGCCCGAACACCGCGCCGCCGATCGGTCGCACGATGAAGGCGGCCGCGAAGAACCCGAAGGTCGCGACGAGGTTCGACGTCGGGTCGCCGCCCGGCAGGAACACCTTCGAGATGGTGACCGTGAGGTAGGCGAAGATGCCGAAGTCGAACCACTCCATCGCGTTGCCGAGGGCCGCCGCGGCGACGGCGCGCTTGAGCAGTGACTCCTCGACGACGGTGACGTCGTCCTCGGTGAGCTTGCGGCGCGCCCGCTTCCCCGCCTTCGAGCGGATGGTGCTGGGGTTCGAGCCGTGCTGCGACGGTCCGTCGTTCATTGCCAAGATCTGTCCTCCGGTGTGCTGTGGCGTCCTTCGGGCATCCGGCGAGACGGCTGCGTTGCGGGAGTCGCGAGCACACCGCGCTCGCCGGACAAACCCCGGAAGCCTAGCAGACGGGCGGACGCGGCCGGCGGCGCGAGCGTGGCCGGTACGCTTGCAGGACCCGTACCGCGGGGACACTCAGGCACCTCATCACGGACTCGGTGCCGCACATACGAACGGAAGGCCGCGCCATGACCAGACCCATGCCCGACAAGCCCAGCGTCGACGGCCTCGAGGAGGTCTGGGCGCCGGTCTGGGAGCAGGACGGGACCTACCGGTTCGACCGCGACGGGGCCACCCGCGCCGACGTGTACTCGATCGACACCCCGCCGCCCACGGCCTCCGGCTCGCTGCACATCGGCCACGTGTTCTCGTACACGCACACCGACCTCAAGGCCCGGTACGAGCGCATGCGCGGCAAGCGCGTGTTCTACCCGATGGGCTGGGACGACAACGGCCTGCCGACCGAGCGCCGCGTGCAGAACTACTACGGCGTCCGCTGCGACCCCTCGCTCCCCTACGACCCCGACTTCACGCCGCCGTTCGAGGGCGGGGACGGCAAGTCGAGCAAGGCCGCCGACCAGCTGCCCATCTCGCGCCGCAACTTCATCGAGCTGTGCGACCAGCTGACCGTGCAGGACGAGCAGCAGTTCGAGGAGCTCTTCCGCACCCTCGGGCTGTCGGTCGACTGGACCCAGTCGTACCGCACGATCGACGAGACCTCCCGCGCGAGCGCGCAGCGTGCCTTCCTCCGCAACCTCGCCCGCGGCGAGGCCTACCAGGCCGACGCCCCGACGCTGTGGGACGTCACGTTCCGCACCGCGGTGGCCCAGGCCGAGCTCGAGGACAAGGAGATGCCGGGCGCCTACCACGGCCTCGCCTTCCACAAGACGGACGGCAGCGGTGACGTCGTCATCCAGACCACTCGCCCCGAGCTCCTGCCGGCGTGCGTCGCCCTCGTGGCCCACCCGGACGACGAGCGCTACCAGGACCTCTTCGGCACGACGGTCCGCTCCCCGCTCTTCGACGTCGAGGTCCCCGTGCTCGCGCATCACCTCGCCCAGAAGGACAAGGGCGCCGGCATCGCGATGATCTGCACGTTCGGTGACACCACGGACGTCGTGTGGTGGCGCGAGCTGCAGCTCCCGAACCGCTCGGTGATCGGCTTCGACGGCCGCATCCGTTCCGAGGAGCCGTCCTGGATCGAGTCGGCCGACGGCCGCGCGCTCTACGCCGAGATGGCCGGGAAGACCGTGTTCTCGGCGAAGAAGGTCGTCGTCGACGCACTGACCGCGTCCGGCGAGCTCGTCGGCGACGTCAAGCAGATCCAGCACCCGGTGAAGTTCTTCGAGAAGGGCGACAAGCCGCTCGAGATCGTCTCGACCCGGCAGTGGTACATCGCGAACGGCGCCCGGGACGAGGAGCTCAAGGCGACCCTGCTCGAGCGCGGCGACGCGATCGCGTTCCACCCCGACTTCATGAAGGTCCGGTACGAGAACTGGGTCGGCGGCCTGTCCGGCGACTGGCTCATCTCGCGCCAGCGCTTCTTCGGCGTGCCGATCCCGGTCTGGTACCCGCTGGACGCCGACGGCAACCCGGTCTTCGACCAGCCGATCGTCCCGACCGAGCAGCAGCTCCCCGTCGACCCGTCGTCCGACCCGGCACCCGGGTACGACGCCGCACAGCGGGGTGTCCCCGGTGGCTTCCAGGGCGAGCTCGACGTCATGGACACCTGGGCCACCTCGTCCCTCACCCCGCAGCTCGCGGGCAAGTGGGAGACCGACCCCGAGCTGTTCGCCATGGTCCACCCGTACGACGTCCGCCCGCAGGCGCAGGACATCATCCGGACCTGGCTGTTCACCACCGTCCTCCGCGACCAGCTCGAGGCCGGGGTGGCCCCGTGGGCGAACGCGTCGATCTCCGGCTTCATCGTCGACCCCGACCGCAAGAAGATGTCGAAGTCGAAGGGCAACGTCGTCACGCCGCTGTCCGTCCTCGAGGCACACGGCGCCGACGCGGTGCGCTACTGGGCCGCCTCGTCGAAGCTCGGCACCGACGCGGCGTTCGACCCGCAGAACCCGAAGCAGATCAAGGTCGGCCGCCGTCTGGCGATCAAGGTCCTCAACGCGGCGAAGTTCGTCTACGGCTTCGAGCTCCCGTCCGGCGCCCACCAGGTGACCGAGCCCCTCGACGTCGACATGCTCGCGGCGCTCGCGTCCGTCGTCGACCAGGCCACCGCCGCCTTCGACGGGTACGACCACGCGCGGGCCCTCGAGGTCACCGAACGGTTCTTCTGGACGTTCTGCGACGACTACCTCGAGCTCGTCAAGGAGCGCGCGTACGGCACCGCACCCGACGCCTCGCTCGAGACGCAGGCAAGCGCGGTCCTCGCGCTCCGCGGCGCGATCGACGTGCTGCTGCGCCTCCTGGCGCCGTTCCTCCCGTTCGCGACGGAGGAGGTGTGGGCCTGGACGCACGAGACGAGCGTGCACCGGGCCTCCTGGCCGACCCGCGCCGACCTGCCGGTCGACGCAGCCGAGACGGGGCTCCTCGCCGCCGTCGGGCAGGCGCTCATCGGCATCCGCGGTGCGAAGACCGCCGCCAAGGCGTCGCAGAAGACGCCGGTCACCCGGGCCGTCGTCGCCGCACCGCCCGCGGTCCGCGAGCTCGTGGAGCGCGCGGCCGTCGACCTGGCCGCCGTCGGCCGGATCGCCGACCTGGCGTTCGTGGACGGCGACGAGCTCGCCGTCACCCAGATCGAGCTGGCGGAGCAGCCGAGCGCCTGACCTGCCTCGCGCGTTCCGACGCCCCGCTACCGTGGACATCCGGTGGCGGGGCGTCCTGCGTCTCACGGCCACCCACGGACTGGAGGCACGGATGCAGTTGGGCACACGATGGAGCGTCGGCGCGGAGCCGCCGGCACGGCTCCCGGAGACGATGGTCACGGCGGTGCGCGGCGTCGAGGACGACCTGACCACGGCGTCGGTCGACGCGTCGACCTGGCGGTGGACGCTCACGTTCCTCGAGGGCAAGCCGATCGTCGAGCTCGACGACGGCACGTCCATCCACCTCGACCCGCTCGGGCACGCGCAGGTGACGGACCCGGACGACGCCGCGGAACAGGACTGACCGGCCGCGGAGCCCGTGGCGTACGATCGAGAACGGCCGTTCCCCCCGAGCGGCTGATCGACGCCGACGCACGAGGAGGCCCCGTGACCGCGACGACCACGCCCGTCGATGCGGGGACGGTGGACCGCATCGTGCGCAGCGCGGACGAGCTGTTCTACGCGCGCGGCATCCAGTCGGTGGGCATGGACGAGATCCGGTCCACGGCCGGGGTCTCGCTGAAGAAGCTCTACGCGGCGTTCCCGGGCAAGGAGCAGCTCATCGCGGCAGTCCTCGCCGGCCGGCACGAACTCTGGGAGCGCGGCCTCCGGGGCGCGGTCGAGGCCGTGGCGGCCCCGCGCGACCGGCTGCTCGCGATGTACGACTTCCTGGAGTCCTGGTTCGGCGACGACACCTTCCGTGGCTGCGGCTTCATCAACGCCTTCGGGGAGCTCGGAGCCACCTCGCCGGCCGTCGCCGCGATCGCCCGTGAGCACAAGGACGGGTTCCAGCGCTTCGTCGCGGGGCTCGCCGAGCAGGTCGTCGGCGACGGTGACCGAGCCGAGGAGCTCGCGGCGCAGCTCGCGCTCCTCGCCGAGGGCGCGCAGACGACCGCGGCGATCGCCGGGACGTCGGAGCCCGCGGTGCACGCCCGACGAGCCGCCGTGGTGCTCGTGGACGCGGCCACGCGCTGACGGAGGCGGTCCGCACGGGTGCGGCGGGCCTCCCGGCCGTCGGCCGCCTGGTCCGCTCGTCCCGCGCGACGCGCTCCTGCGGGCGCTGACGGACCCGCGCCCTAGGGTGGGGTGATGGCCAACCCGTTCGACGAACCGAGCACCCTCCCCTACGCCCTCCCGCCGTTCCGTGACGTCCGGACCGAGCACTTCCGCCCCGCGTACGAGGCCGGCATGGCCGAGCACCGCGCCGAGGTCGAGGCGATCGCGACGCAGTCGGAGGCCCCGACGTTCGAGAACACCCTCGTGGCGCTCGAGCGCTCCGGCCAGCGGCTGCAGCGCGTCGAGATGGTCTTCTCGACCCTGACCGCCGCGGACTCCACGGACGAGCTGCGTGACCTCGAGGCCGAGTTCTCGCCGCTGCTCTCCGCGCACCGTGACGCGATCGTCCTCGACGCCCGCCTGTACGCCCGCGTCCGTGCGGTGCAGGAGCAGCTCGCCGCGGAGCCCGGCGTCGCCGCCGAGGACCGCCGACTCGTGGAGCGCACCGCCACCGAGATGACCCTCGCCGGGGCCGGACTCGACGAGGCGGGCAAGGAACGCCTCACGGCGATCAACGCACAGCTGTCGACCCTGACGACGACGTTCGAGCGCAACCTGCTCGAGGACACGAACGACGCCGCCGTCCACGTCACCGACGAGGCCGAGCTCGCCGGGCTCGACGACGGTGCGAAGTCCGCTGCGGCCGGCGCCGCCACCGACCGCGGGCTCGACGGCTGGCTCGTCACGCTGCCGCTCTACACGGGCCACCCGTGGCTCGCGTCGCTCACCGACCGCGGGCTCCGCCAGCGCGTCATGGAGGCGTCGCTCTCGCGCGGACGTCGGGGCAACGCGTTCGACAACCGCGAGGTCCTCCTGCAGATCGTGCGACTCCGCGCCGAACGGGCAGAGCTCCTCGGGTTCCCGAACCACGCCGCCGTGGTGACCGCGGACGAGACCGCGGGGACGCCCGAGGCGGTCGACGGCCTCCTGTCCTCGCTCGTGCCCGCGGCGACCGCGAACGCCCGCGACGAGCGCGAGGTCCGGTCGCGCACCGTCGGCTTCGAGGTCGAGTCGTGGGACTGGGCGTTCGCCACCGAGGTCCTCCGCGGCGAGCAGTTCGCCGCCGACAGCAGTGCGCTCCGCCCCTACTTCGAGGCCGACCGTGTCCTCCGCGACGGGGTGTTCCACGCTGCGGGAGCGCTCTACGGGCTGTCCTTCGGCGAGCGGGCGGACCTGCACGGCTACAACGACGAGGTCCGCGTCTTCGAGGTCACGAGCGAGGACGGGGAGCCCGTCGGGCTGTACCTGCTCGACCTCTACACGCGGGACGGCAAGCGCGGCGGTGCGTGGATGAACCCCGTCGTCGAGCAGTCGGCCCTGCTCGGCACGCTGCCCGTCGTGGTGAACAACCTCAACGTGCCGAAGCCGGCCGCCGGGTCCGCGACGCTCCTCACCCAGGACGAGGTCGAGACGCTCTTCCACGAGTTCGGGCACGCACTGCACGGGCTCATCGCCCGGACGACCTACCCGCGCTTCTCGGGGACGAACGTCGAGCGTGACTTCGTCGAGTTCCCGAGCCAGGTGAACGAGATGTGGCTGTCGTGGCCGTCGGTGCTCGCGAACTACGCCAAGCACCACGAGACCGGGGAACCGATGCCGCCGGAGCTCGTCCTCGGGCTCAGTGACGCGGCCGGGTTCAACGAGGGCTTCGCCACGACCGAGTACCTCGCCGCGGCACTGCTCGACCAGGCGTGGCACCGCCTGTCCGCCGCCGAGGCACAGGCGGTCACCGACGTCGAGGCGTTCGAGGCGCAGGCCCTCGCCGCCGCCGGCATCGACGCCCCGGCCGTCCCGCCGCGGTACTCCTCGACGTACTTCGCGCACACGTTCGCGGGCGGCTACGACGCCGGGTACTACGGCTACATCTGGAGCGAGGTGCTCGACGCGGACACCGTCGAGTGGTTCCGCGAGCACGGCGGCCTGTCCCGGGAGGCCGGGGAACGGTTCGCGACGAAGCTCCTCGGCGTCGGCGGCTCGGTGGACCCACTCGAGGCGTACCGCGACTTCCGGGGGCGCGACGCCGAGGTCGGTCCGCTGCTGCGCCGCCGCGGCCTGGAGTAGGCCCGGACCGCACGACGGCGGGGGCCCCCCCCCCCCGGGGGGGGCCGCCCCGCGCGGGGGGGGCGCCGGGGGAGTGGTCCCCCGGCGGGGGG
>JASCOJ010000159.1 GCA_029959645.1 Microbacteriaceae bacterium PS02332
GCCCGGTACCAGCTGGTACCGGGCCTCCCGTCCGTCTGCGGTGCGTCCGCCGGACAGTGCAGCGGTGCGGACGGCGCTGGCGGGGGTCCGCGCGATCGGTGCGGGAAACCGCATCGGCCCCCGCGTGCCCTGTCCGGGGGCCGGTGCCGGTGTTGGGATGAGCGTGTACCGCTCCACCACCCGGCGACCCGAAGGCCCCCACCATGCCGCTGCGCCAGCCCGCCCGCCACCGCCCGCGGCGCCCGTGACCGCCTCCTCGATCGGGGCCCGCACCCGACGCCCGCTCGCCGTCGGCACCTTCGCGACCGCGGTCCGCGGCTCCGCGGTCGACCTCGCCTGGCTCCTCCCGGTCCTCGCCGTGACGGCCGCCGTCCTCGTGGTCGGCCTCGAGGGCAACCCGCAGCGGATCGACGACGAGGGCACGTACGCCGCGCAGGCGTGGTCGGTGTTCCACCTCGGCGGATTGACGCACTACACGTACTGGTACGACCACCCGCCGCTCGGCTGGATCCAGATCGCGGTCTACGCGGAACTCACCGGCGCGTGGGTCCGGCACGCGACCGCGGTCGGCGCCGCCCGCGAGGCCATGGTCGTCTTCGCGGTCGCTTCGGCGGCCCTCGTGTACGTGCTCGCCCGCAAGCTCCGGGTGAGCCGGCCGGCCGCCGCCGTCGCGGTGCTGGTGTTCGCGCTCTCGCCCCTCGCCGTGCAGTACCACCGCGACGTCTACATCGACAACGTCGCGACGCCCTGGCTCCTCGCCGCGTTCGTGCTCGCGGTGTCCCGGCGGTACCAGCTCGTCGAGTTCGCCGCCTCGGCCGCGTGCATGGTGGCCGCGGTGCTGAGCAAGGAGACGTTCCTGCTCGCCCTGCCGTTCCTGGCGTGGACGATGTGGCGGTCGTCGCACCGTGAGATCCGCCGGTACACGCTGAGCATCGCCGCGGTGGTGCTCGTGCTCGGCGGGTCGACCTACCTCATGCTGGCCGCCACGAAGGGCGAACTCGTGCCCGGACCGGGCCACGTCAGCCTCTGGCAGGGCGTCACGTTCCAGCTCGGCAGCCGCAGCGGCAGCGGCTCGGTGTTCGACCCGAGCACGCCCGCGAACCACGTCGCGAACCTCTGGCTCGGCCTGGACCCGGCGTTCGTGGTGCTCGGGATCGTCGGGAGCGTCGCCGCGCTCGCCGTCCGGCGCCTCCGGTCCGTCGCGGCCGTCGCCGTGTTCCTCATCGCGGTGGTCCTCCGCCCGAACGGCTACCTCCCGGTCCCGTACCCGATCGCGATCCTGCCCTTCGCGGCCCTCGCGACGGCCGGCGTCGCCGACGCGTCGGTCCGCTCGGTGGTCCGCGGGGTACGTCGCGCCCGGCGTGCGCGTCGGTCCGGCACCCGGCCGGGAGGCACGGCGCGCCTGGTCGCGTCGGTCGCCGCCCTCGGGGTCGGTTCGGTCGCGGTGCTCGGGGTCGTGGGCTCCACGGCGCCGGCCTCGGCGGCGCGGCTCGGGTCCTTCATGACGACGTCCGCCGACGCGCCCATGCTCGGCGCGCAGGACTGGATCACCGCCAACGTCTCCCGGTCGGACCGGCTGCTCGTGGACGACGCCCTGTGGGTCGACCTGGTCCGCGCCGGCTTCGCGCGGCAGAACGTCATCTGGTACTACAAGCTCAGCACCGACAGCGCGGTGGCGAAGCAGAACCCGCAGGGGTGGCGCGACACCGACTACATCGTGACGACGCAGTCCGTGACCATCGGGGCGACGCAGCTGCCCGGCATCCGTGCCGCGATCCGTGCGTCCGTGCCGGTGGCGGTCTTCGGTGAGGGCGGTGAACAGGTCGTGGTCCGTCGGATCGACCGCCTCGGTGCGGCGCACCTCCGGGCCGCCGAGGAGCGGGAGACCGCGACCCGGAAGCGGGTCGGGACCGAGCTCGCGGGCAACCCGGCACTCCGTGCCTCGGACGCCGACACGGCGCTCCTGCGCGACGGCTCCGTCGACGAGCGGGCGGTGATCGGGATCGGTGCGGCGCTCAGCGCCGGTCCGGCGACGGTCAGCGCGTTCCCGGTGGTCGACGGGGAGCAGCGCACCGCGCGCCGCGGCGTCGTCCTGCGCGCAGGCGACACCGCGGACGCCGAGCAGGTCACTCTGCGCCTCCGAGGGCTGCAGGGGCCCCTCGCTCCGCACCGCGTCGACCGGCGCGGCACCGTGGTGACGGCGACCTGGCCGGCGCTCGACCCCGACGGGCCCGGCGCCCTGCACTCCTCAACGGGCGGCGCAGGTGGCGACGGACGCTGAGGGCGGCTCCGGGCGAGGGCCGGAGCAGGACCCCGCTGCCGTGCTCGTGGGAGCCGGTCCGGGCCTCCCGGCAGGCGACGATCACTCGGCATGTTGCGGGCCGCATGTGATGTCGGATGAACGGCACGTGTCGCGGAACTGGCAGGGTCCTGGCAGCACGTGTACCCCGACCAAACCACCAACCGGAGCCCCCCGAATCGGGGACATGTCCATCACCACGTCCCTCGACCGGGTGGCACCCGCCCTGGGGGTGCCACCCGCCCGGCCCGACGTCCCCGACGTCCCTGCAGCGGTCGACGACGCGCGGTCGGCGCCCGTCGTCGCGGCGGCGGTGACGCGACTCGTCCGACTCGTGCGGTCCGCCCGCGAACTCGCGACGTTCGGGGCGGTGGGCCTCGTCGCCTTCGCCGTGGACCTCGGCGTCTTCAACGTCCTGCGCGCGACCGTCCTGGCCGACCAGGCGGTGGCCGCGAAGGTCGTCTCCGTGGTGGTCGCGACCGTCGTGGCCTGGCTCGGCAACCGGTTCCTCACCTTCCGGTCCCAGCAGGCTCCCGACCGCCGGAGCACGGTCCGTGAGGGCCTGCTCTTCGCCGTGGTCAACCTGGTCGGCCTCGCCATCGCGGCCGGCTGCCTGTTCGTCTCCCATGACCTCCTCGGTCTCACCAGCACCCTCGCCGACAACGTCGCCGGCAACGGGGTCGGTCTCGTCCTCGGCACAGCGTTCCGCTTCGCCGCGTACAAGGCCCTCGTATTCCGTTCCCCCGACGCACGTCGCACGAAGGAGCCCTCCGAATGACCACCTTGACGATGCTGGCGGCGGCAGCGCCGCTGTTGCAGCCGAACACCCCCTCCGGGACGACGGGGGACGTCCCCAACCGGGGCACGACCGACGTCCCGGTGGGGGGCTCGGGACAGAGCGCCCACCTCGCCTGGTCGGTGGGGGAGTGGATCGGCTACTCGGCCCTGATCGCCATCTCCGTCCTGCTCACGCTCGTCGCGCTGTCCACCCTCTGGTGGATGCTGCACGCCTGGCGCTCGCGCTCCGCGCTGCGGGCGACGAGCTTCAGCCAGACCCCGCGGCCCGCCGCGCACCGCTTCACCCTCCTGGTGCCCGGTCGGCACGAGGAGGAGGTCATGGGCCAGACGCTCGACATGCTCGCCACCCAGGACCACCCGGACTTCGAGATCATCGCGATCGTCGGTGAGGACGACCCGGGCACCGACCGGGTCGTGCGGGAGGCCGCTGCCCGGCACCCCGGCCTCATCCGGGTCGTGGTCGACGACACCCTGCCGAAGAACAAGCCGAAGGCGATGAACCTCGCGCTGCAGTACGCCACGGGTGACATCGTCGGCGTGTTCGACGCCGAGGACGAGGTGTACCCGCGCCTGCTCAGCCTCGTCGACTCGCGCTTCCAGGAGACCGACGCCGACGTGGTGCAGGGCGGCGTGCAGCTGATGAACTTCAAGTCCAGCTGGTGGTCGCTCCGCAACGTGCTCGAGTACTACTTCTGGTTCCGGTCGCGCCTGCACTTCCACGCCGAGTCGAAGTTCATCCCGCTCGGCGGCAACACCGTCTTCGTGACGAAGGAACGCCTCGACTGGTCGAACGGCTGGGACGCACACTGCCTCGCCGAGGACTGCGAGCTCGGGGTCCGGCTGTCGGCGGACAACGCCAAGGTCGTCGTCGCCTACAGCCCGGAGGCGGTCACCCGCGAGGAGACCCCGCCGACGTTCGCCTCGCTCCTCAAGCAGCGCACCCGGTGGAACCAGGGCTTCCTGCAGGTCCTCGAGAAGGGCGAGTGGAAGAAGCTGCCGACGTTCAAGCAGCGCTTCTTCGCCCGCTACCTGCTCACCATGCCGTTCATCCAGGCGGCCACCGGTCTGCTCATCCCGCTCAGCGTGGTCATGATCGCGTTCGTGAAGGTGCCGACCGGGATCGCCCTGATCTCCTTCATCCCGCTCGCCCCGACCCTCATGCTGTTGGCGGTCGAGATCGCCGGGCTCGGCGAGTTCGGCCGGCTCTACAAGGAGAAGGTCCGCGTCCGCGACTACGTGAAGCTCGTGCTCGGCCTCGTGCCGTACCAGGTGTTCCTCGCCGCCGCGGCCGTCCGCGCCGTGATCCGGCACGCCCGGAAGCAGAACGGCTGGGAGAAGACCGAACACACCGGCCAGCACCGTGGAGCCGGGCAGCCCGAGGTCACGGGCTTCCCGTCCGCGGTGACCGAGCCCGAGCCGGCCTTCGCCAGCGTCGCCGCGGGAGGTGCCCGATGACCGCGAGCGTCACCGACACGACCGGCATCCCGGTCCGCGGTCTCCCGACCTCGTCCGGCGTCGGCACCTGGTTCCGGGTACACGCCAGGAGCCTCGCGTGGCTCCTGCCCGTCGTCGCGATCGCCGCGCTCGTGCAGGCCTGGAACATGGGCGGCACCCCGCAGCGCATCGACGACGAGGGCACCTACACCGCACAGGCGTGGGCGATCACCCACCTCGGTGAACTCACCCACTACACGTACTGGTACGACCACCCGCCGCTCGGGTGGATCCAGATCGCCGGGTACACGCAGCTGACCGGGGCGTTCACCCGCTACCCGTTCGCCGTCGAGGCCGCGCGTGAGGCGATGGTGTTCTTCGCCGCCGTCTCCGGCGTCCTGCTGTTCGTGCTCGCCCGACGACTCGGAGCAGCCCGCTCGGCAGCGGCCGTCGCGGTGCTCGTCTTCGGCCTCTCGCCGCTGGCGCTGCAGTACCACCGCACCGTCTACATCGACAACGTGGCCACCCCGTGGCTGCTGGCCGCCTTCGTCCTCGTGCTCAGCCGTCGTCAGCAGCTGGCCGGGTTCATCGGCGCCGCCCTGTGCTTCGGGGTCGCCGTGCTGAGCAAGGAGACCTTCCTGCTCGCACTGCCGTTCCTCATCTGGACCGCCGCACGCCGAGCCGACCCGAGCACCCGCCGGTACACGCTCAGCGTCGCCGGGGCCGTCCTCGCGGTGGTCGGCGGTGGGTACGTCCTGCTCGCCGCGGTGAAGGGCGAACTCCTGCCCGGCGCCGGTCGGGTCAGCCTCCTCGAGGGCATCACCTACCAGCTCGGCACCCGCGCGGCGAGCGGATCGGTCTTCACCGGCGGCAGCCTGGCCAACGAGGCCGCCGCGCAGTGGTGGGCGCTCGACCCGGTGTTCATCGTGCTCGGCTCGGCGGCCGCGGTCGTCGGACTGTTCCTCCGCCGCGTGCGCCCGATCGCCGCGCTGCTCGTCTTCCTGCTCGTGTTCATGTTCCGCCCGAACGGGTACCTCCCGGTGCCGTACGTGATCATGCTCGTGCCGTTCGCCGCACTCCTCGTGGCGTACATCGGCGAGCGGGCCGTGCTCGCCGTCACCGGGGCCACCGCGTTCCGGGCCCGGAACCGCGTCCGCGGTGCCGGCCGTCGCGTCCTCGGCGGCGCATGGGCGCTCGTGACCGTCGCGGCCGTCCTGGTCGCCGCTCCGCTCTGGACCACGCAGCTGCGCGGCTTCCTGCTGGCGGACCTCGACGAGCCGATGGCGCAGGCGCAGGACTGGATCGCTGCCAACGTCGACAAGAGCTCCCGGCTGCTCGTCGACGACGCGATGTGGGTCGACCTGGTCGACGACGGCTTCGCCCGGAACAACGTCGTCTGGTACTACAAGCTCGACACCGACGGAGCGGTCGAACGCCAGTCGCCGAACGGCTGGAAGGACTCGGACTACGTCGTCACGACGGACTCGATGCGCACCGGCGGCACCTCCTCGCCCGACGTCCGCCAGGCGATCGCGAACTCGACCACCGTCGCGTCGTTCGGCACCGGCAACCAGGAGGTCGACGTCCGGCTGATCCACGCACAGGGTCGGGCAGCGACGGCCCGCGAGACCACGCGCGCCAGCGACGTGCGGAAGACGCTCGGTACCGAGCTCGCCGAGAACCCGGCACTCCGGGTCGACGCGGGCACGGCGTCGCAGTTCCGCGCCGGCCAGGTCGACGCCCGCGCCGTGATCTCGCTCGGCCAGGTCCTGGCCGACCGGTCCGTGGCCGTCGACCGCTTCACCCCGCTGCCCGGCGAGGACGGGCAGACCTTCCGCCGGGTCGTCCTGCACGCCGCCAGCGCCCGCGCCGCGGTCGCCACCGAGCAGACCCTCGACGCCATGACCGAGACCTACCGTCCGGAGTCGGTCGAGCGGCACGGCGACACCCTCACCGTCCGCTGGTCGACCACCGACCCGACCGCCACGGTCGTGGGCGCCCCGTGACCCCCGCACCGCACCCCGCCAGCACCAGTCCGTCTCCGACCCGAAGGAGCACCACCATGACCGCCGCTCTCCGCACCCGCCGTCGTACCGTCACCATCGGCGCGCTCGCCGCGACGCTCGTCGCCGCCACCGTGGGCCTCGCCCCGCAGTCCGCGCACGCCGCCGGCGAGGAGGGATGGCTCCGCATCGGCCACCTGTCGCCGAACACCAAGGGCGTCGACGTCGAGCTGTCGAGCCTGGCCGGCGGCAAGGCGGTGTTCGAGCTCGACGACGTGGAGTACGGCCAGGTCAGCCCGTACAAGGAGCTGCCCACCGGCACGTACGTCCTGTCGATGCGTGCCGCGGACGCCCCGGACTCCACCCCGATGATCTCCACCGACGTGACCGTGCAGAGCGGCGGCGCGAGCACCGTGGTGGCCTACGGCAAGAGCAAGGCGCTCAAGACGGCGGCCTTCACGGACGACCTGCAGCAGCCCGGTGACGGCAAGGCCAAGCTCCGCCTCGTCCAGGCCGCGACCACCGCGAAGAAGGTCGACGTCAGCACCACCGACGGCACCGCCATCGCGTCGGACGCTGCGTTCGGCACCGCGACGAACTACGCCACCGTCGCCGCCGGCAAGTGGGACCTCGACATCACCGGCGGTGGGCAGCGCGGGAGCGCCGACGTCGACCTGGCCGGCAACACCGTCTCCACGCTGTTCGTCCTCGACGACAGCAAGGGGGACCTGACCGTCGTGCCGGTCACCGACGCCGCGGCGACCACCGAGACGCCGGCCGGCGGCGTGCAGACCGGCGGTGGCGGCACGGCCGCCGACCGCCCGTTCACCGACGCGGTCCACGCGTTCGTGCGCGCCTTCCGCGGGCTGTTCTCCTGACCCGGCCGGGAGGCCCGACCAGCGTCCGCCGACCGGCCGACGACGGCCGGGCCTCCGGTCCGGTCGGACGCCCGCCCCCGCCCCCCCCCC
>JASCOJ010000015.1 GCA_029959645.1 Microbacteriaceae bacterium PS02332
CCCGCGAGGGCCCGGTCCGGCGGCAGGCGCAGCACGGAGCTGTGGTCGTGCCGGACGCGGAAGGCGTCGAGGTCGCGACGCGGCACCTCGGTGCCGGACGCGGCGTCGACCACCACCATCGTGCGCGTCGACGACGACCGGCCGTGGCGTGCGGCGGCGGCCCCGAGGACGGCGTCGGCGTCCTCGAGCCCGAGGACCGTCGACGCGGTGACCACCACCAGGAGGTCCCACGGCGACGCCAACGCCTCGACGCCGCCGCGCAGCGCGTGCGCCCCGACGTCGTGGACGGCGACCGAGTCGTCGATCGCGGACACGTCGTCGCCGTTCGGGAGCCGGAGGCCGAGGTCGCCCCCGGAGTGGTCGTAGAGCACCGGGGCGCCGACGGTGGAGGCCCGGCGCAGCGCCTCGAACGCGAGTGCGGCGACCGTCGTGGTGCCGACGCCGCCGGCCGTGCCGGCGACGACGAGACGGACCGGTCGCGTGTCCAGCCCGGTCACGGGGCCACCGCCGTGCCCGGGGCGGTCGTCCCGGCTCCGGTCCCGGCCCCGGTCGCGTCCGCGGCCGACGCGCCGTCGTGTCCGCGGAAGTGCGCCACCTGCACGACGAACGACCGCTCGCCGCGGCGGAGCAGGCGCCCGCGACCCGCGGTCATCGGCTCGGCGTACACCTGGGGTGCGATCGGGCCCTCGCTCCGCTCGCCGGACATCAGGAACGTGCTGCCCCCGGTGTCCCGGACGGCCTGCAGGGTGAGGTCGAACAACGCCCGCTGGAGCCCGGCGACCGGCCGCGCGAGCAGCACGTGCAGGCGCAGGTCCCGCGCCGACGGCAGGTAGGGCAGCAGGGGTTCCAACGGTTGTGTCCCGCCGCTGGCGAGGATGTCGAAGTCGTCCACCACCACGACGATCCGCGGCCCGGTCGTCCGGTCCGCCGACGCCTGGCGTTTGCCGAGTTCGTCCGCGATGGCCGCGGCGAGCGACCGTGCTGCGACGGCGCTCGTCGCGTAGCCGCCGAGGTAGTCCTCGGGGCACACCTCGGCGAGGGCGCCGCGGCTGTCCATGACCGCGACCACGAGCTCGTCGGGGGTGTTCCGGTCGACGAGGCCCTCCACGACGCCGCGGAGCAGGGTCGTCTTGCCGGAGCGTGCGTCGCCGAAGACGAGCAGGTGCTGGTCGCGGCCGCCGAGCTCGAGTGACACCGGCTGCATCGTGTCCTGCCGGAGGCCGAACGGCACCCGGTCCGGTTCCTCGAACGGGTCGGGGAGCTCGGACGGCTCGTAGTCGCTCGGCAGCAGCCGGATCGGGGCGGCGCCGGCTCCGCTCCAGCTCGTCGACACCCGGCGTGCCAGGTCCTCCAGCGCCTCGGCGACGTCGTCGTCGTCGACGTCGTCCAACACCGGGAGGGCGATCTGCACGAAGCGACGCTCCTCCGTGATGGCGCGACCGCGGTGCTCGGCCCGGATGGTCTGCGACAGCTTGCGGTCCACGACGGAGTCCGCCGGGTCGTTGAGCCGGAGCTCGACGCGCGTGCCGACGAGGGGCTGCACGGCCATCCGCAGCTCGTTCCACCGCGTCAGCGTCATGACGACGTGGACGCCGAGCCCGGACCCCCGCTGCAGGAGCTCGGCGAGCACCGGCTCGAAGCGCTCGTACTCCTCGCGGACGGCTCCGTACCCGTCGACGAGCAGCACGACCTCCGCGCTCGGCAACGCCGGGAGACGGCCGGCCGCGTGTCGGGCGCGGAGGTCGGCGAGGGAGTCGACACCCTGCTCGCGGAACACGCGCTCGCGGGCGGCGAGCATGAGCTGCAGTTCCTCGAGGAGGCGCTGCATGCGGGCCGGGTCGGACCGGGTCGCGACGCCGCCGACGTGCGGGAAGCCCTCGATCCGGGCCAGTCCGCTCCCGGTCAGGTCGAGACCGTAGATGCTGACCTGCTGTGGTGTCGCGGTGAGCGCGGTCGCGGCGGCGAGGGAGCGGAGCACCGTCGACCGGCCGGACTGCGGCGCACCGATGACCGCCGCGTGGCCGCCGGCGCGGGTGAGGTCGAGGTGCCAGGTGCGTTGGCTCTGCTCGGCCGGGTCGTCGAGCACCCCGAGCGGCACGCGGAGCGCTTCGGCCCCGGGGACGTGTTCGGTGACCACCCGCGACAGGGCGAGCCGCGGGGGCAGCGGCGGCAGCCAGATCGGCCGGGTGGTGCGGTCGGCGTCGAGCAGCCGGTCGACCGCCTCGTCGACGAGGGCCCGCCCCGTCTCCGGGCGGCGGAGCTCCGGCTCCTCGGAGCCGTCGGTCACCGCGGCCAGCGTGTTGTACAGGGGGAGCAGGAGCGGTTCGGCGTGCTCGTCGGTCTCCCGGGTGGTGCTCGTCGCCTCGGACGGGCCGGAGACGTAGCCGGCCCGGAACCGGCGGTACACCGAGGTGTCGACCTTCAGGTAGCCGTACCCGGGGACGGCCGGCAGGTGGAAGGCGTCCGGTCGGTCGAGGATCGTGGAGCTCTCCGCCTCCGAGAAGGTGCGCAGGCCCAGCCGGTACGACAGGTAGGTGTCGAGGCCGCGGAGCCGTCCGGCCTCGATGCGCTGACTCGAGAGCAGCAGGTGCACGCCGATGGACCGACCGATGCGGCCGATGGTCATGAGCAACTCGATGAACTCCGGCTCGGCGGTGAGCAGCTCACCGAACTCGTCGATCACGAGGAGCAGGTGCGGCAGCGGCGGCAGGTCCGGGCGCTCGGTCCGCAACTGGCGGTAGTGCGTGATGGACGGTGCGTTGTCCGCGTCCCGGAGCACGCGCTGACGTCGGACCACCTCACCGGCGACGGAGGCCCGAGCCCGCTCGATGAGACCGGCGTCGTCCTCGAGGTTGTCGATGATCCCGGCGACGTGCGGGAGGCCCGCGAACGGTGCGAAGGCCGCGCCGCCCTTGTAGTCGACGAGCACCATGCTGAGGTCCTCGGGCGCGTGGGACAGCGCCAGCCCGAGGACGAGCGTCCGGAGCATCTCGGACTTGCCCGACCCGGTGGCGCCGATACAGATGCCGTGCGGCCCCATGCCGAGCTGCGCCGACTCCTTGAGGTCGAGGAGCACGGGCGCACCGAAGTCGTCGAGCCCGATCGGCACACGCAGGAAGTCGCGTGCCGAGCGCGGGGTCCAGGCCTGCTCGGTGGTCAGGGTCGTCACGTCGTCGATGCCGAGGAGTTCGGTGACGCCGATCCCCTCGACGGACTCGGCGGCGTCCTGCGCCGTCAGGCTCAGGCGGAGCGGAGCGAGCTCGCGGGTGAGGGTCTCGAACGTGGACGGCGGGACGTGGTCGGGGCGGAACGCGACCACGGGCACGGCGCCGGCCTCCTCGCGGCGGGCGTCCGTGACGGTCGCCCGCCCGTCCTCGACCACGATGCGGACCGTCACGTCGGACGGCTCGTGCAGTCGGTCGGCGAGCAGGTGCACGGTCGTGACCTGCAGGTCCGCGAGCCCCAGGTCGGCGTCCGGGACCGGCAGGTCGGAGGCGATGCGGCCGTGGTCGTCGACGAACACGACGAGTCGGGAGTTCTCCGCGGCCTCGCTCCCGGCGCTCCGCTTGGCGGTCGCGGCGAAGCGGGCCCGGTCCGCGAGCTCGCCGCCGATCACCCCGAGCAGACCGCGGACGTCCGGGGCGACGCGGCGCGCGGGGACGTCGCCGTCGAGCAGCTCCTCGTCGACCGCGTGCGGGAGCAGGTCGAACCCGCGCCAGTCGTCGGCGTGCTCGCCGTCGTGGACGAGCGCCAGGTGCAGGTCGTCGGGGGAGTGCAGGGTGGCGAGCGCCGCGATCATCCCGCGGGCCACCTGGAGCACCTCGTCCCGGGCGCCGATGACGGCGACGTGTCCGGCACGGTCGAGGTCGACGGTGACGGGCATCCCGGCCACCGTCGCGTAGTGCTCGACGACGGTCCGGGCCTCCTCGAGCATGATCGGGTCGAAGGGCTGCACGGGGTTCTCGTCGTCGGGCAGCACGAGGTCGAACCAACGAACGTCGCCGACGCCGACCCGGACCTCGAGGAAGTCGTCGTGCCCCCGGCGGCGCTCCCACAGCCGGGCGGGGTCGCGGACCACCTCGACGAGGGCGTCCGGCTCCGGGTCGAGGACGGCGGCCTCCGCGCGGACCTCGCGCGCGCGGGTGCGCAGGGCTGAGCGGGTGCGCTCGAGGAAGTCGAGGTACCGCTCGCGCTGCGCACGGCGGGTACGGGCCTGGTTGCCACGCTGGGACACGGCCATGCCGACGCCGCCGACGAGCGCGACCACGAGCACCACGGCACCGATCACCATGAACACCGGGTTGGCGTTCCGCAGCACCACGATCATGACGATCGAGGACAGCGACCCGACCACGGGCAGGAGGGTCTGGACCGGCAGACCACCGACCGGGCCCTCCGGCAGGGCGGGCGGCGGCGCGAGCGGCTCCCGGTCCTCCCGGTGCAGCGGACGGCTGACCCGCGTCGGCCGGTGGACGAGTCGACGGGTCACGGTGCGCCTCCGGTGACGAGTGCCGCGGCGAGCCGGGCGTGGGCGGTCCTGGTCGCGATCGTGAGGTCGCGCGTCGACCGGGGTGCCCCGACGGCGCGGGCCGGCTCGTGCGGGATGCGGAGCAGGGGCACGTCCGGCCACCGCACCGCCTGCACCGCCCGGGACCCGGCGTCGCCCACGTCGACCGCTGCGACGACGACCGCGGGCCGGTGGTCGAGCGCACGCACCGCCTCCACCACCGACATCGCCCGTTCGAGCGACACCCGGTCGGTCCGGGCGACCAGGCAGACGGCGTGGCTCGCGAACGCGACCGCGGTGAGGTCGACACCCGGTGCCCGGACACCCCAGTCCGTGCACACCACGTCGAAGAACCGCGTCACGGGTGCCACGTGCGCGGCCCAGCGCGTCTCCGTCGCCTGGCGCGGCGGCGCACCCGGAGCGTCGTCGGCAGGCTCACGGACGTCGAGCGCGAACAGCCCGGAGGCGGTCCTCGCGAGTCCGTCGGTCGCGTCGGCCGTGCGCACCGGCGCCCGTCGCGCCGTGTCGTCGAGCGGCGGCGTCCCGGTCAGCCCGGTCTGCCAGAGCATCGAGCGCTCGCCCGCGGCGGCGTCGACGCCGAGCACGGGCCCGTTCCGCCGGTGGGCGACGAGGTCGGCGACGAGCGCGGCGGTCGTGGAGGCGCCGACACCGCCGACGAGCTGCACGAAACCGATCCGTCGGCTCAGCGAGAGCGGACTCCGGACGGCGCGGTCGGCGCGCTCGAGCACGCCGGTCCCCGCGGCGGTCGACCCGAGCACGGCGGACGGCACGGCACGGAGGAGGGAGGCGATCGCCGGCATCAGAACGACCCGAGCAGTTGTGCGTAGACGTCGAAGGAGCCGATGAGCAGCGGCACGAGCGCGACGACGCCGAGGGTCTCGAGCACGTTCCCCGCGCGCCGCAGGGACGCCCGCTGGTGCCGGGCCGGCCGCACGAGCACGAGCAGCGCGACGACGACGGCGAGCGCGCCGAGCGCGAGCGGTGCGGTCCCGGCGTCCTGGCCGCCGAGTTGCGCCCCGACACCGACGAGCACCACGGGCACGACCGCGCCCCACAGCGCCCCGACCTGCGCCGCGAGCGGGAAGGCCCGGGTCCGGAGCGCCGTGACGACGACGACCGCGACCCCGAGCCACCGGGCCCACGGGTTCGCCGTGTCGGCCAGCCCGAGGAGCGCCACCGCGAGCGTCGTCGCCACCCCGAAGGTCGCCCAGGTCAGGGTCCGGTAGGCGCGGTCGACGGTGGTGAGCACGACCTCGCGCCGGGCCAGGCGACCGGTGATGACCTGGTCGTCGAGCCCCGTGAGGCCGGAGAGCGACATCGCGTACCAGGGGACCAGCCCGACGACGACGACCGCGACGGCGGCGAGGACGCCGGACGCCTCGGCGCCGGTCATCGGGGTCAGGTCGAGGACGGTCGCCAGCAGGGCGCCGAGCAGCCCGACCGCGGACCCGAGCGCGGCGGGCGCGGACCGGCGGCCGAGCCCCGCGACGAGGAGCAGGGCCGTCCACACGGCGACGGCCGTGGGTGCCGCGACGCTCCACGGGCCGGACGCACCCGACGCGGACGTGGGGACCAGGGCCTCCACGGCGAGCGCCGCGGGCAGCGCCGCACCGAGGGCCGCGGCGAGCAGGGCCCACGCGACGCGGTGGGCGCCGGCGAGGCCGAGGCCGAGACCGAGGACGGAGCAGGCCGCCCAGGTGATGAGCGGCGCCGGTCCGGCGCCCGGGACGTCGAGCGCGGTGAGCCCCGCGGCGAGCACGAGGGCACCGATGCCGACACCGCCGACCAGGAGGCGCGGGGTCGCCCCCCAGAGACCGGACCGCGTGTCCAGCGAGTCGCTGACGACGTCGGTGACGTCGCTGACCTCGGGTGGTGGTGGCGCCTCGTCGAGGCGGAGCAACCGGAGCACCTCGCCGTCGGCGAGCCCCTGGTCGGCCGCGGTCGCCGTGGTGTCGAGTTGCTCCCCGGTCACGCGGAGCAGCGTGAGCGGTCGGGCGACCGGGGCGACCGGCTCGTCGAGCAGTTCGACCAGGCGGGGGATGAGGGAGCCCAGCGTCTCGTCGCTCGGGACCACCAGCGTCGCCCGTCGGGTCGCGCCGACGACCGTCACCCGTGTGAAGTCGGTCACCGGGACCCTCCGTCCGTCGTCGCCGGGCCGGAGGTGCCCGCCGTCCCGGTCGTGCCCGTCGTGCCGGAGGTGCCCGCCGTCCCGGTCGTGCCCGTCGAGCCGGTCGTCCCGGTCGTGCCCGTCGGGACGGACCCGCCGAACCCGGTCTGGCCGTTCTCGATCGCCGTGAGCACGATCGCCGTCCCGACGCAGCCCGCGCAGACCACGGCGGCGAGCACCATGCTGCCCACCAGTCGCCGGACGTTGTCGTTGACCACGCGCCGCTCGGCGAGGGCGCCGATGAGGAAGGCGCCGCGCAGGCGGACGCGGTGCGTGCGCACCGACTCGAGCAGGATCGTGTCGTGGTTCTCAGGCACGGGGTGCTCCTCGGGGTTGGTCGACGGCCGGGGCCTGCGGACGGCGCGCCGGCAGCGCGGCGCGGGGGGTCATGCCGGGTCCCCGGCGGTCACGGTGTAGTCGCGTTCGCCGAGCTCGACGTGCCAGCCGATCGCCGTGGCCGTGCGCTGCCCGGGCACGAGTGGTTGCACGGCGCCGTCCGGGGCGGTGACCGTGGTGCCGTTCGTGGTGTGCAGGTCGGTGACCCAGAGCAGGCCGTCGGCCCACTCGAGCACTGCGTGGTTGCGGGACAGCGTCCGGGCGATGTCGGGCAGGGCGTGCACCACGACTCCCGGGTCCGGGGTCTCCGGCTTCCGCCCGACGAGCACGGTGCCGCCCACGACCACGACGTCGCCCGTGGTCGGGACCAGACGGACGTCGGCGAGCGGCGTCCGGTCGCCGTCCGCACCGCTCCCCGGTGCGGCGCGTCGGGCGGCCCGCGCGGCGCGGCGGCCCTCGGGGGCTCCCGGCGGGGACGCGGGGGCCCGCGGCACCACGACGGGCCCGAGGTCCTCCGGGCCGAGGGGGTGCAGCGCGGGGTCGAGCGGGTCCCGTCCACGGCGCAGGTCCGCGGTGAGGGTCGCGTGCGGGGACCACGGGGCGAGGGCTCCGCGGAGGGCCGTGCCGAGGTGCGGGGGCAGTGCGGTGAGCAGGTCGACCCGGCGGCACCGGGTGACGAGGAGGCCGACCGACCGGCCGCGTCGGGTCACCGCGACGAACAGCGCGGCGCCCACCAGGACGACGACGCCGACCCCTGCCAGGACGGCACCGACCGTCGTGGCCGTGCCCCCGTCGGCGGCGGTCACGGAGGCCGCCACCACGGCGACGGCCGGGAGGACCGCCACGGCCACGTCGACGAGGGCGGCGGTCCGGCGTCGGGTCGCGGTGGCCTGCGCGACGCCCGCGAGCAGGCCGGCACCGGTGACGAGGGCACCGCCCGCGGCCGCGGGCACCTGCGGAGCGCCGCAGCGTGTGCAGAAGCGTTCGGAGGCGGTCAGCAGGAGGGAACACCTGGCACAGCTCAGCGACCCGGCGATGGCGCTCGGCATCCGACCTCCCCGTGGTGTGCCCGACGTACCCCCGGCCGGTCGTGCGGCTGCGCGTCCGGCGGGCTCCGACGCTACCAGGGACGCGTCCGGCGCAGGGCTGCCGGACCGGGACGCACCTTGCGACCGCGACCACCGTGGCGGAGAATGGTGCCGTGCCCCCCGTCCGGGGGCGCGACGACGTCATCGACTCGAGGGGAATCTGACGTGAAGTTCGCAATGGGTGCCGACACGCTCGGCCAACTCAGCAAGAAGACCGGGAGCGCCTCGCAGGACCTCGGTTCGCAGGTCAAGGCACTGCTCGCGGCGGCCGAGCCGCTGCAGGGCAAGTTCAACGGTGCCGGCCGCGCCGCGTTCGACCGCTTCAAGACGCAGTCCGACGAGGTCGCGAACGAACTCGACGGCGCCCTCGCCGCGGTCCTCGGCGGCATCGGCGGGATGAACGTCGCGTTCGGCCAGGGTGACGAGCAGATGGCGGACGACGCCACGCAGGCTTCGGGCACCGTCGACTTCGACGCCGCGCGCTTCGGCGCCGGCCGCTGAGACCAGGGGGAGCACCATGACCGGCAACCAGGCCGACCGCCGCGACTACGACGTCGCCGCGTCGCAGAGCGCACAGGACAACTTCAACCGCATCGCCGCGCAGCTCGAGGCGCTCATCGACCAGCGTGACGGTGACGTCCGCGCCGCGATGTCCGACTACCAGGCCGACGGCGTCTCCGACGAGTACCAGTCGAAGGAACTCCGCTGGAAGAACGCGGCCGCCGAGGTGCGCACGATCATCTCGACGCTGCGCACGTCGCTGCAGACGACCGACCAGACTGCGCAGCAGACGCTGCAGAAGGCCAAGAGCGCGGTCGACGGCATCGGCTGACGGACCGCTCGCCGACGGCCCTCGTCCTCCGGGACGGGGGCCGTCGGTCGTCGCCGGGCTGCTAGCCTGGTGGCCTCGCGAGTGTGGTGGAACGGTAGACACGGGGCACTCAAAATGCTCTGCCTCACGGCGTGCGGGTTCGATTCCCGCCACTCGTACAAGGACGGCTCACGGCGTGCGGGGCTCCGCACACCGAGGTTCCCGCCACTCGTACAAGGACGGCTCACGGCGTGCGGGGCTCTGCACACCGAGGTTCCCGCCACTCGTACAAGGACGGCTCGGCACGCGGAACGTCGGTCTAGTAGGCTCTCCGTCGTGAGTGACACAGAAGCAACTGCAACAGCACCGCGTCGCGTCGTCGTGGCCGAGGACGAGTCGCTCATCCGTCTCGACATCGTCGAGATCCTCCGCGACAACGGGTTCGACGTCGTCGGTGAGGCCGGTGACGGCGAGACCGCCGTGGCCCTCGCCACCGACCTGCGTCCCGACCTCGTCATCATGGACGTCAAAATGCCCCAGCTCGACGGCATCTCCGCGGCCGAGAAGCTGTCGAAGAACCACATCGCCCCCGTCGTGCTCCTCACCGCGTTCAGCCAGAAGGAACTCGTCGAGCGGGCGACCGAGGCCGGCGCACTCGCCTACGTCGTGAAGCCCTTCACCCCGAACGACCTGCTCCCCGCGATCGAGATCGCCCTCTCGCGGTACCAGCAGATCATCACGCTCGAGACCGAGGTCGCCGACCTCGTCGAGCGCTTCGAGACCCGCAAGCTCGTCGACCGCGCCAAGGGCCTGCTCAACGAGAAGATGGGCCTCACCGAGCCCGAGGCGTTCCGCTGGATCCAGAAGGCGTCGATGGACCGCCGCCTCACGATGCACGACGTCGCCAAGGCGATCATCGAGCAGCTCAGCGCGAAGAAGTAGTCGACTCCTCGACCGACACGGAAGGCGTCGCCCCGCACCGGGGCGGCGCCTTCCGTCGTCCGGCCGCCTTCCGTCCGGCCCCGACCACCTGGCAGGGTGGGGGGATGGACGACGTGGTGATCCGGGCCTCCCGGACGGAGGACCTGCCGACGGTGGCCGACCTGCGGTGGCGGTGGAGCGTGGACGAGGACGGCGCTGCGCCGGCCGGCACGCCCGAGGCCTTCCGGCGGGCGATGACGGCCTTCGCGCTCGACCACGCCGAGACGCACCGGTGTGTCGTGGCCGAGCAGGACGGCGTCGTGGTCGGCATGGCGTGGCTGGCGATCGTGGCCCGGCCGCCGACGCCGGACCGGCCGGAGCGGACCACCGCCGACGTCCAGACCGTCTACGTCGCGCCGGAGGCCCGGGGACGCGGCGTCGCGCAGCGGCTCGTCGCGGCGCTGCTCGAGGGCGCGGTGGAGGCCGGGGTGGAGCGCACGACGGTGCACTCGAGCGTGGTCGGCGAGCCGCTCTACCGGCGGCTCGGGTTCGGCGACGCGCGTCGCCTCCTGCAGCTGCCGCCGGAGGACTGAGCGCCCGGCGCCGTACCGCGGTCGTCAGCGGGCGTCGCGGATGATGTTCGTGATGCGCACGGTCGAGCAGCGTCGACCCTCGTCGTCGGTGAGGACGATCTCGTGCGTGGTGAGCGTCCCGCCCAGGTGGATCGCCGTGCAGGTGCCGGTCACTCGCCCGCTCGTCGCACTGCGGGAGTGCGATGCGCTCAGCTCGATGCCCATGGCGTAGCGGCCGGGACCGGCGTGGATGTTCGCCGCCATCGATCCGAGGCTCTCGGCGAGGACGACGTAGGCACCACCGTGCAGCAGTCCGACGGGCTGCCGGTTGCCCTCCACCGGGATGCTCGCGACGGCACGCTCGGCGGAGAGCTCGGTGAAGACCATGCCCATCTTCTCCGCGAGCTCGCCCATGCCGCGCTCGGCGTACTCGCCGAGGCCCTCGGGGGAGCCGGTCACCACGGCGGCGTCGGCGGGGGTGGCGTCGGTCATGCGGGCTCCTCGGGCGGTGGTCCGGCCCGGGACCCGTCCCGTGACCCCGGCCCTCGGCCGGAGCCCGGCGCGCCGTCGGGGGCCGTCGGTAGGCTGTCCGGGTGTCGGACTCCGCAAAGCCTACCCTCATGGTCATCGACGGCCACTCGCTCGCGTTCCGGGCGTTCTACGCCCTGCCGGTCGACAGTTTCGTGAACCGCGAGGGGCAGCACACGAACGCCATCCACGGCTTCATCTCGATGCTGCTCATGCTCCTGCAGCGCGAGAAGCCGACGCACCTGGCGGTCGCGTTCGACATCTCCCGCTTCTCGTTCCGCACGCGGGAGTACGAGGACTACAAGGGCACGCGCTCCGAGACCCCGGCCGAGTTCAAGGGCCAGATCCCGCTCCTGCAGCAGGCGCTCGAGGCGATGGGCATCACCACCGTCACGAAGGAGGACTTCGAGGCGGACGACATCCTCGCGACCCTCTCGAAGCAGGGCTCCGACCAGGGTTTCCAGGTCTACGTGGTCTCCGGCGACCGCGACTCGATCCAACTCGTGAACGACGACGTCACACTGCTGTACCCGTCCGTCCGCGGCGTCTCCGAGCTCACCCGCTACGACCGCGACAAGGTGTACGAGCGCTACGGCATCGAACCCCACCAGTACCCGGACGTCGCCGCGCTCGTCGGCGAGACCAGCGACAACCTCATCGGCATCGACAAGGTCGGCGAGAAGACGGCCGTGAAGTGGGTCACGCAGTACGGCTCGCTCGAGGGTGTCCTCGAGCACGCCGACGAGATCAAGGGCGTCGTCGGGAACAACCTCCGCGAGCAGCGGGACCGCGCCGTCCGGAACCGCAAGCTGAACCGGCTCGTCACCGACGTCGAGCTCCCGGTCGGCCCCGCCGACGTGGCACTGCGTCCGATCGACGAGGAGGCCGTGCGGGAGCTCTTCGCGAAGCTCCAGTTCCGGACGCTGCTCGACCGCGTGTTCAAGGTCGCCGGGAACGGTGAGCCGGCCGCAGCGGGTGACGCCGAGGGCGTCGTCGAGGCCGGTGGCCCGACCCCGCCGCCGGTCGCCACGCTCATCGACGAGGAGCTCGGGCACTGGCTCGCACGGAAGGACGCGGCGTCGTCGGAGAACGGCTACGGCGTCGCGGTCGAGGTGATCGACGGCCGACTCAGCGCGATCGGCATCGCCACGCACGACGAGGCCGTGCTGGTGCCCGGCGGGAGCGGCGCGAAGGACTACGAGCAGCTCGCGGCCTGGTTCGCGTCGGACGCGCCGAAGCACTTCCACGACGCCAAGGCGGCGATCAAGGCGCTCGGCACGGCGGACATCACCGTCGGTGGCGTCGCCGGTGACGCCCGGATCATGGGGTGGCTCGCGAACCCCGGCAAGCAGGGGCAGCCGCTCGGCGACCTCGTCTACCAGGAGCTCGGCGAGGAGCTGCCGACCGGCGACCCGAACCAGCTCGTGCCCGAGACCGAACCGGTGAACGTCGGCGTGCACGCCTGGTACGTCCTCCGGGTTGCGACGGCCCTCCGCGCCCGGATCGACGCTGGCTCGCTCGGTGTCCTCGACGACATCGAGCTGCCGCTCACCGCGGTGCTCGCGCGGATGGAGACCACGGGCGTCGGCATCGACCGGCCCGTGCTCACCGGGCTCTCGCACGAGCTCGGGGAGCGCGCCGCCGAGCTCGCGCAGCAGGCCTTCGCCGAGATCGGGCACGAGGTGAACCTCGGGTCGCCGAAGCAGCTGCAGGAGGTCCTCTTCACCGAGTTGGCGATGCCGAAGACCCGCAAGACGAAGACGGGCTTCTCGACCGACGCCGCGAGCCTGGCCGACCTGCAGGACCAGCACCCGCACCCGTTCCTCGGACTTCTGCTGCAGCACCGCGACGCCACGAAGCTCCGCCAGATCGTCGACACGCTCGACGCCGCGGTCGTCGACGGCCGCATCCACACCCGGTACGAGCAGACCGGCACGAGCACCGGGCGGGTCTCCTCGACCGACCCGAACCTCCAGAACATCCCGGTCAAGACCGCCGTCGGGCGGCGCATCCGCTCGGCGTTCGCGGTCGCGGAGCCGTACACGACGCTCCTCACGGCCGACTACTCGCAGATCGAGATGCGCATCATGGCGCACCTCTCCGGTGACCCGGGGCTCATCCAGGCCTTCAACGAGGGCGAGGACCTGCACCGCTTCGTCGGCGCCCGCGTCTTCGGTGTCGAGCCGGCGGACGTGAGCCCGGAGATGCGCACGAAGGTGAAGGCGATGTCGTACGGGCTCGCGTACGGCCTCAGCGCGTTCGGCCTGTCGAAGCAGCTGCGCATCGAGCAGAGCGAGGCCCGGACGCTCATGGGCGAGTACTTCGCCCGGTTCGGCGCCGTGCGCGACTACCTGCGGAACGTCGTCGAGCAGGCGCGGGAGGCCGGGTACACCGAGACGATCTTCGGGCGTCGTCGGCCGTTCCCCGACCTGAAGAGCCCGAACCGCGTGCTGCGCGAGAACGCCGAGCGCGCCGCCCTGAACGCGCCCATCCAGGGCTCCGCCGCCGACATCATGAAGATCGCGATGCTCGGGGTGGACGCCGACCTGCGCGACGGTGCGATGGGGTCCCGGCTGCTCCTGCAGGTGCACGACGAGCTCATCCTCGAGGTCGCACCGGGGGAGCAGGACCGGGTCGAGGAGATCCTGCGCACCCGGATGGGCGGGGCCGCGGAACTCACCGTGCCGCTGGACGTGTCGGTGGGCGTCGGGTCGAACTGGGAGTCCGCCGCGCACTGACCCGCACGCGTGCGCGCCGCGGACCGACGGCTGCTGCGGCCCCTCGGGACGGCTCGGTAGGGTCGAGGGCATGACCGATGACCGCCCCGTCCGCCAGCCCTCCGCCGTCGACCGGGTCGCCGAGGAGTGGGTGACCACCCTCGTCGACCTCGACCCGACCGTCGCGACGTACATCGGTGCGCCCGGCCGGACCGACGCGTACGGCGACACCTCGCCCGCCGGTGCCGCCGCGCAGGCCGACGCCGCCCGGGCCGCCCGCCGCGCCCTCGACGCCGCCGAGACCACCGACGACGTCGACCGCGTCACCCGCACCGACCTGGGGGCCGAGCTCGACCTGGTCGTCGAGTCGTACGAGCGGAAGCTGCACCTGCGCGACCTCAACGTCATCCAGAGCCCGGCGCAGTCGCTCCGTGACGTGCTCGACCTCATGCCGACGGCGACGGCGGACGACTGGCAGGACATCGCCGGCCGCCTGCACGCGCTCCCGGACGCGCTCGAGGGACACCGCGAGACCCTGCTCGAGGGCACCCGCGAGGGCGTCACCCCGGCGAAGCGCCAGGTCGAGCTCGTCGCCGAGCAGGCCGGGCGCAACGGGGACCCGGACGGCTTCTTCCGGCAGTTCACCGAGGGCGCGGTGCTCGAGGGCGGGGCTCCCGTCCCGGAGTCCCTGCGGGCCGAGCTGGCGCGTGGGGCCGAGGTCGCCGCGGCGGCGTACCGGTCGCTCGGGCAGTTCCTCCAGCACGAGCTCCTGCCGCTCGCCACCCCGGTGGACGCCGTCGGACGTGAGGACTACGAGCTGCACTCCCGCCGCTTCCTCGGCGCGGTCGTCGACCTCGACGAGACGTACGAGTGGGGCATCGAGGAGCTCGCCCGCATGCGGGACGAGCAGGAGCGCATCGCCGACCGCATCGAGTCCGGTGCGAGCGTCGCCCGCGCGATCGAGCTCCTCGACGCCGACCCGGCGCGGACCCTGCACGGTACCGACGCCCTCCAGCGGTGGATGCAGGAGACGAGCGACGCGTCGATCCGCGCGATGGACGGCGTCTACTTCGACATCGCCGACCCGATCAAGCGCCTGGAGTGCCGGATCGCGCCGACGCAGGAGGGCGGGATCTACTACACCGGCCCGTCCGACGACTTCTCCCGCGCCGGACGCATGTGGTGGTCCGTCCCGAAGGGCGTGACGGAGTTCGGCACGTGGCGTGAGAAGACCACGGTGTACCACGAGGGCGTCCCGGGGCACCACCTGCAGATCAGCCAGGCGGTGCACAACCGCGGGCAGCTGAACACGTGGCGCCGCCAGCTCGCCGGACCCTCGGGCCACGTGGAGGGCTGGGCGCTGTACGCCGAGCGCCTCATGGAGCAGCTCGGGTTCCTCGACGACGACGGCGACCGCCTCGGCATGCTCGACGGACAGCGGATGCGTGCGGCCCGTGTCGTGCTGGACATCGGCGTGCACCTGCAGAAGACGAACCCCGACGGCGGTGGCTGGACGTGGGAGTACGCGCTCGACTTCATGGGCCAGAACGTCAACATGGACCCCGCCTTCGTGCAGTTCGAGGTCGCCCGGTACTTCGGGTGGCCCGGACAGGCGCCGTCGTACAAGGTCGGTCAGCGCGTGTGGGAGTCGATCCGCGACGAGGTGCGTGCCCGCGAGGGTGCGGACTTCGACCTCAAGGCGTTCCACCACCGCGCGCTCGCGCTCGGCGGGGTCGGCCTCGACACGCTGCGGTCGGCCCTGCTCGGTTAGTTGTGGGCCCAGCCACGGCCCGATAGACTCGAGCGGCGCAAACCGCGCCAACAACACTCACCGCCATGGTGGCTCGCACCGGTACTCCGAGGGATTCGTCCTGACGGGTCCGGCTCGCGGACCGGGGGTCGCTCCCTCGCCGCCACGGCCCGACATCTGTCCGTTCGGAGCAATCTCTACATGACAACCACCACGACCAAGGCTCCCAAGCAGGTCGCCATCAACGACATCGGCTCGGCTGATGACTTCCTGGCCGAGGTCGAGAAGACCCTGAAGTTCTTCAACGACGGAGACCTCATCTCCGGCACCGTCGTGAAGATCGACCGCGACGAGGTCCTCCTCGACGTCGGGTACAAGACCGAGGGTGTCATCCCCTCGCGCGAGCTCTCGATCAAGCACGACGTGGACCCCAACGAGGTCGTCCAGGTCGGCGACGAGGTCGAGGCCCTGGTCCTCCAGAAGGAGGACAAGGAAGGCCGCCTGATCCTGTCGAAGAAGCGCGCACAGTACGAGCGTGCGTGGGGCGACGTCGAGAAGATCAAGGAGTCCGACGGCGTCGTGACCGGCACGGTCATCGAGGTCGTCAAGGGCGGCCTGATCGTCGACATCGGCCTCCGTGGCTTCCTCCCGGCCTCGCTCATCGAGCTGCGCCGCGTGCGCGACCTGACCCCGTACCTGGGCCAGGAGCTCGAGGCGAAGATCCTCGAGCTCGACAAGAACCGCAACAACGTCGTGCTCTCGCGCCGCGCCCTGCTCGAGCAGACGCAGTCCGAGTCGCGCACGACCTTCCTCAACAACCTCCACAAGGGCCAGGTCCGCAAGGGCGTCGTCTCGTCGATCGTCAACTTCGGTGCGTTCGTCGACCTCGGCGGCGTCGACGGTCTCGTCCACGTCTCCGAGCTCAGCTGGAAGCACATCGAGCACGCCAGCGAGGTCGTCGAGGTCGGTCAGGAAGTCACCGTCGAGATCCTCGAGGTGGACCTGGACCGCGAGCGCGTGTCGCTCTCGCTCAAGGCCACGCAGGAAGACCCGTGGCAGGTCTTCGCCCGCACCCACGCGATCGGTCAGATCGCGCCGGGCAAGGTCACGAAGCTCGTGCCGTTCGGTGCGTTCGTCCGCGTGGCGGACGGCATCGAGGGCCTCGTGCACATCTCGGAGCTCTCGAACAAGCACGTCGAGCTCGCCGAGCAGGTCGTGTCCGTGGGCGACGAGGTGTTCGTCAAGATCATCGACATCGACCTCGACCGTCGCCGCATCTCGCTCAGCCTCAAGCAGGCGAACGAGGGCGTGGACCCGGAGGGCACCGAGTTCGACCCGGCGCTCTACGGCATGCCGACCGAGTACGACGACCAGGGCAACTACAAGTACCCGGACGGCTTCGACCCGGAGACGAACGAGTGGCTCGACGGCTACGACACCCAGCGCACCGAGTGGGAGGGCCAGTACGCGGCCGCCCAGGCGCGTTGGGAGGCCCACAAGGCCCAGGTCGCGAAGTCGCTCACCGAGGAGGCGCAGGGTGGTTTCGACCTCCCCGCCACCGCCACCTCGACGTTCACGAGCGAGGCCACCGGCGCCGGCACCCTCGCCGACGACGCGTCGCTCGCGGCGCTCCGCGAGAAGCTCAGCTCCAGCAACTGAGCTGATCCTCCCGGGGGTCGACCACCCCTGACCGAGAGCCCGGTCCCCTCGTCCTGATGGACGGCGGGGGCCGGGCTCTCGGCGTTCCCGCGTCCTCCGCGCGAGGACACGGGGCTGAGCGAGGCGGTAGCGTCCCGTCATGCCCGACCTCGACCCGCGACTCGTCGCCCTCTACGACGCCGACAACCCGGACGGCCCCGACCACGACTTCTTCCGCGCCGTGGCCGCCGAGACCGGAGCGCGGTCCGTCATCGACCTCGGGTGCGGCACGGGTCTCCTGACCGTCACCCTCGCCGGTACCGGACGCTCGGTGGTCGGCGTCGATCCGTCCCGCACCATGCTCGCCGCCGCTCGCGCTCGACCGGGAGCGGAGGCGGTGACCTGGCTGCTCGGCGACAGCAGCGTGCTTCCCCCGGGTTCTGCGGATCTCGCGGTGATGAGCGGGAACGTGGCGCAGCACATCGGCGACCCCGACTGGAGCCGCACCCTCGCGGACCTGCACCGGGCCCTCCGCCGTGGTGGGACGCTGGTGTTCGAGAGCCGCAACCCCGCCGCGCGGGCCTGGCGCGCATGGTCTGCTCCCGAGCGCACCACGCGGTCGACCGCTGACGGACCGCTCGAGGAGTGGACGGAGGCGGAGGAGGTCGCGCCGGGCGTGGTGGAGCTGACGGCGTACAACCACTTCGTCAGGACGGGCGAGCGCATCGTCGAGACGCAGCTGCTGCACTTCCGCGACCGAGCGGCACTGGAGCGGGACCTCGGCACGGCCGGGTTCACGGTGACGGCGGTGCACGGCGACTGGCAGCGCGGCCCGGTGACCGACGCGTCCGCCGTGCTGGTCGTCCTGGCGGTCGCTCGGTAGGTGGCCGGTGCGTGCGTGTGCGCACACAGCGGCATCCGGTTCTGGCACGCTGGGGCGGTGCGCATCATCGGACTCACGGGCGGCATCGCCGCGGGCAAGTCGACGGTCTCCGGCCGGTTCGCGGAGCACGGCGCGGTCGTCGTGGACGCCGACCTGCTCGCCCGGGAGGCCGTGGCACCGGGCAGCCCCGGGCTCACCGCCGTCAGGGAACGGTTCGGGCCGGCGGTGATCGCGGCGGACGGGTCGCTCGACCGGCCGGCCCTCGGTGCCGTCGTCTTCGCCGACACCGCGGCGCGGAAGGACCTCGAGGCGATCACGCACCCGGAGGTCTGGCGGCTCGCCCGGGAGCGTTTCGACGCCGCGGCGGCGGCCGACCCGGACGCGCTGGTCGTCTACGACGTGCCGCTGCTCGCCGAGGCGCGCGGGTCGCGTCCGATCCGCTTCGACGCCGTCGTGGTGGTCGACGCACCCGCGGCGACGCGGGTGCAGCGGCTCGTCGAGCACCGCGGGATGACGGTCGAGGAGGCGCGGCGTCGCGTCGACGCCCAGGCCAGCGACGCCGAGCGCCTCGCCCTGGCGGACCACGTCGTCGACGCGACCGGCAGCCTCCAGGACACGCTCCGCTCCGCCGACGCCGTCTGGGCAGCCCTCACCAGCTGACACCCCGCCGGACCAGGCGTACGCCCTCGGCGAGCACGCGTCCGGGTGTCAGCGGCCGCGCCTACTGTTGAGCGCATGGGAGTTGCCATCGAACCGACGCGTGCCATCCGACCGTTCGAGGTGATCAGCGAGTACTCGCCGAGTGGTGACCAACCGGCCGCGATCGCGGAGCTCGCCGGCCGCATCAACGCCGGCGAGACCGACGTCGTGCTGCTCGGTGCGACCGGTACCGGCAAGTCGGCGACGACGGCGTGGCTCATCGAACAGGTGCAGCGCCCCACCCTCGTCCTCGCGCACAACAAGACGCTCGCGGCGCAGCTGGCGAACGAGTTCCGCGGCCTGATGCCGAACAACGCGATCGAGTACTTCGTCTCGTACTACGACTACTACCAGCCCGAGGCGTACGTCCCGCAGACCGACACCTTCATCGAGAAGGACTCCTCGGTGAACGCCGAGGTCGAGCGGCTCCGGCACTCGACGACGAACTCCCTCCTGAGCCGGCGCGACGTGGTCGTGGTGTCGACGGTGTCGTGCATCTACGGCCTCGGCACGCCGGAGCAGTACATGAACGCCTCGGTGGCGCTCTACGTCGGGCAGACGATCTCCCGCGACCAGCTCGTGCGCAAGTTCGTCGGCATGCAGTACCAGCGCAACGACGTCGACTTCGCGCGCGGCACCTTCCGGGTGCGCGGCGACACGATCGAGATCATCCCGATGTACGAGGAGCACGCGATCCGCATCGAGATGTTCGGTGACGAGATCGAGGCGCTGTCCTCCCTGCACCCGCTCACCGGCTCCGTCATCGACGACCTGCCCGCAGTGTCGATCTTCCCCGCGTCGCACTACGTCGCCGACACCGACGTGATGCACAGCGCCATCAACCGCATCAAGGCCGAACTGGCCGAGCGGCTCGCCGAACTCGAGGGGCAGGGCAAGCTGCTCGAAGCCCAGCGGCTCCGGATGCGCACGACGTTCGACATCGAGATGATGGAGCAGATCGGCTTCTGCTCGGGCATCGAGAACTACTCCCGACACATGGAGGGGCGCGGCCCCGGCGAGGCGCCGCACTGCCTCATCGACTACTTCCCGGACGACTTCCTCATCGTCATCGACGAGTCGCACGTCACCGTGCCGCAGATCGGTGCGATGTACGAAGGCGACGCCTCCCGCAAGCGCACGCTCGTGGAGCACGGTTTCCGACTGCCGAGCGCGCTCGACAACCGCCCGCTGACGTGGGAGGAGTTCCTCGAGCGCGTCGGCCAGAAGGTGTACCTGTCGGCCACACCGGGCAAGTACGAGCTCGGGATCACCGACAGCGTCGTGGAGCAGATCATCCGCCCGACCGGCCTGGTCGACCCGGAGATCGTGGTGAAGCCGAGTGACGGCCAGATCGACGACCTGCTCGAGGAGATCAAGCAGCGCGTCGAGAAGGACGAGCGCGTGCTGGTCACCACCCTGACGAAGCGCATGGCCGAGGAGCTCACCGACTTCCTCGGCAACGCCGGGGTCCGCGTCCGCTACCTGCACTCCGACGTCGACACCCTCAAGCGCGTCGAACTCCTCACCGAGCTGCGCCAGGGCGTCTACGACGTGCTCATCGGCATCAACCTCCTCCGCGAAGGGCTCGACCTGCCGGAGGTCTCCCTGGTCGCCATCCTCGACGCCGACAAGGAGGGCTTCCTCCGTTCGTCGACGTCGCTCATCCAGACCATCGGTCGTGCCGCCCGCAACGTCTCCGGCCAGGTGCTCATGTACGCCGACCGGATCACCGACTCGATGCGGCAGGCCATCGACGAGACCGACCGCCGTCGTGAGCGGCAGGTGGCGTACAACACCGAGCACGGCATCGACCCGCAGCCGCTCCGCAAGAAGATCGCCGACATCACCGAGGTGCTGAACCGCGAGAGCGACGACACCCGCGAGCTCCTCGAGCGCCGGGGTGGTGGCGTGCGGGACGGCCGTCGGGCTCCTACGCCGTCGCTCCGTCGGGAGGGCATCGCCGGGGAGGGCGCGACCCAGCTCGAGGCGACGATCGCGGACCTCAACGACCAGATGCTGCAGGCCGCGGCGGAGCTGAAGTTCGAGCTCGCCGGGCGCCTCCGCGACGAGGTCCAGGACCTCAAGAAGGCCCTGCGCCAGATGGAGTCCGCCGGCCATGTCAAGTGAGGCAGGGGGCGCTCCGGGTCGTCGGACCGTCGTGGTGACGGGCGCGAGCGCCGGTCTCGGGTACCACGCCGCAGAACAGCTGGCCGCGGCCGGACACCGGGTCGTGCTCGCCACCCGGAACCCGGAGAAGGCGGCCGCCGCCGAGCGCAGCATCCGCCGGTACGTCGCCGACGCCGACCTCGGACACCTGCACCTCGACCTGGCCGACCTCGACAGCGTCCGAGCCGCCGCCGACACGCTGGCGGAGTCGGGGCCGGTCGACGCCGTGCTCAACAACGCGGGCGTGGTCGGGTCCAGCACGCGGCAGTCCACCGCGCAGGGGCACGAGCTGCAGGTCGGCACGAACCACCTCGGGCACTTCGCGTGGACGGCGCTCGTGCTGCCGCTGCTGGAGCCGGTCGCCGGTCGGGTCGTCCACCTCGGCTCGATCGCCCACCGCTTCACCTCGCTCGACCGGCGCGACCCGCTCGCGACCGGTCGGTACGAGGGGCACCGGCAGTACGCGCGGAGCAAGCTCGCCGTGATGCTGTTCGGCTTCGAACTCGCGCAGCGCCTGGCCGCCAGCGGCTCCGCGGTGAGCAGTGTCGTCGCCCACCCGGGCCTCGCCGTCGACTCGTTGGCGCCGGCTCGTCCCGAGGTCACCCCGGCCCGCTCGGAGCCGTCCTGGTGGCGTCTCGGCAACGGCTGGGTCGACCAGGGCAAGGACGCCGGCGCCACGCCGCTCGTGCACGCCGCGGTCGGAGCGGACGTCCGCTCGGGGGAGTACTGGGGGCCGGACGGCGCGCTGCAGCTGCGGGGCGCCCCGGCGGTCGTCGCCGCGCAGCCGCGTGCGCACGACCGGACCGAGGCCGCGCGGCTCTGGCGGGCGAGTGAGCGTGCGACGGGCGTCTCGTTCGCTCTCGACGCACTCGACTGACACCCGCGGGCGCACGTTTGTCGGAGTGGCTTCGTAGAATCGTCTGCGATGACCATCACCTCTGACCGCGGTACCCCCTCCTCCGGCCCGGACGCGTTCGGCGTCGACCCGCTCGGCGCGGACTCCGTCGCCGAGCCGAGCGACCTGCACATCCCCGGCGGGACCGCGCCGCACGACACCTCGACGCTCAGCGTCCGTGGTGCCCGCGTCCACAACCTCCGCGACGTCGACCTCGAGATCCCGCGTGACGCGCTCGTCGTCTTCACGGGCCTGTCCGGCTCCGGCAAGTCGTCGCTCGCGTTCGACACGATCTTCGCCGAGGGGCAGCGCCGCTACGTCGAGTCGCTCTCGGCGTACGCGCGGCAGTTCCTCGGTCAGGTGGACCGTCCCGACGTCGACTTCATCGAGGGCCTGTCCCCGGCGGTCTCGATCGACCAGAAGTCGACGAACCGCAACCCGCGCTCGACCGTCGGTACGATCACCGAGGTCTACGACTACATGCGCCTGCTCTGGGCGCGCATCGGCATCCCGCACTGCCCGGTCTGCGGTGAGGTCATCAGCAAGCAGACGGTGCAGCAGATCGCCGACCAGCTCATGACGCAGGAGTCCGGCACGCGCTTCCAGGTGCTCGCGCCGATCGTCTCGAAGAAGAAGGGCGAGTTCGTCGACCTCTTCCAGGAGCTCGCGGCCTCTGGGTACGCGCGCGCCATCGTCGACGGTGAGCGGATCCAGCTGAGCAGCCCGCCGACGCTGAAGAAGCAGGTCAAGCACGACATCTCGGTGATCGTCGACCGCCTCGTGGCGAGCGAAGACGTCCTCGGGCGTCTCACCGACTCCCTCGAGACCGCGCTGCGGCTGTCCGGCGGCACCGTCGCGATCGACCTCGTCGACCACGAGGGGCCGGGCGCCGTCCGCACGTACTCCGAGAACCTCTCCTGCCCGAACAACCACCCGCTCGCGCTCACCGAGATCGAGCCGCGGACGTTCTCGTTCAACGCCCCGTTCGGCGCCTGCCCGGAGTGCTCGGGCCTCGGCACCCGGATGTCGGTCGACCCGGACCTCGTCCTCGGCGACCCCGAGGCGTCGCTCGCCGACGGTGTGCTCCTGCCGTGGACCGGCACGAGCGGGCTGTACTCGTACTTCGAGAAGCTCCTCGCCGGTCTGGGCAAGGAGCTCGGTTTCCGGATGGACACCCCGTGGAGCCAGCTCGACCCGACGGTGCAGGCCGCCATCCTCACCGGCAAGGACTTCGAGGTCTCGGTCTCGTGGCGCAACCGGTTCGGCCGCGAGATGCGGTACACGAGCGGCTTCGAGGGCGTCATGCCGTACATCGAGCGGAAGTTCGCCGAGGCGGAGACCGACGCGCAGCGGCAGCGCTTCCAGGGCTACCTGCGCGAGGTGCCGTGCCCGGTCTGCGACGGCACCCGGCTCAAGCCCGAGGTGCTCGCGGTGACCGTCGACGACCGCAGCATCGCCGACGTCACGAGCATGTCGCTCGACCAGGCGTACGGCTTCATGGAGCACCTGACGCTCACCGACCGCGAGGCGCACATCGCCGCCGCGGTCCTCCGCGAGATCCGCGCCCGCCTCGAGTTCCTGCTCGAGGTCGGCCTGAACTACCTCACGCTGGCGCGCGGCGCCGGCGGCCTCTCCGGTGGCGAGGCGCAGCGCATCCGGCTCGCGACCCAGATCGGCTCCGGCCTGACCGGGGTGCTCTACGTCCTCGACGAGCCGAGCATCGGGCTGCACCAGCGCGACAACCGCCGGCTCATCGACACCCTGGTGAAGCTGAAGAACCTCGGCAACACGCTCATCGTCGTCGAGCACGACGAGGACACCATCCGCACCGCCGACTGGGTCGTCGACATCGGCCCCGGCGCGGGCGTCAACGGTGGTCGCGTCGTGCACTCCGGCTCGTACGAGGGCATCATCGAGAACCGCGAGTCGGTCACGGGGGACTACCTCGCCGGCCGTCGGTCGATCGAGATGCCCGCCGAGCGCCGGAAGGTGAACCGCAAGCGGGTCATCAGCGTGCAGGGCGCCCGGGCGAACAACCTGAAGAACGTGGACGTCGACTTCCCGCTCGGGGTCTTCACCGCGGTCACCGGCGTGAGCGGGTCCGGGAAGTCCACGCTCGTCAACGACATCCTGTACAAGGTGCTCGCGAACCAGCTCAACGGGGCGCGGCACATCGCCGGCAAGCACACCCGCGTCAAGGGGCTCGACCAGCTCGACAAGGTCGTGCACGTCGACCAGGCGCCGATCGGTCGCACCCCGCGGTCGAACCCGGCGACGTACACGGGTGTCTTCGACCGCATCCGGCAGCTGTTCGCCGAGACGCAGGAGGCGAAGACCCGCGGCTACCAGCCCGGACGCTTCAGCTTCAACGTCAAGGGCGGCCGGTGCGAGAACTGCTCCGGTGACGGCACGATCAAGATCGAGATGAACTTCCTGCCGGACGTCTACGTCGCCTGCGAGGTCTGCGGCGGTGCGCGCTACAACCGCGAGACGCTGCAGGTGCACTACAAGGGCAAGAGCATCTCCGAGGTGCTCGACATGCCGATCAGCGAGGCCGCCGAGTTCTTCGAGCCGATCTCCGCGATCCACCGCTACATGGCGACCCTCGTCGACGTGGGCCTCGGCTACGTCCGGCTCGGGCAGAGCGCGACGACCCTGTCCGGTGGTGAGGCTCAGCGCGTCAAGCTCGCGACCGAGCTCCAGCGGCGCTCGAACGGCCGCACGGTCTACGTGCTCGACGAGCCGACGACCGGCCTCCACTTCGAGGACGTGCGCAAGCTCCTCCTCGTGCTGCAGAGCCTCGTGGAGAAGGGCAACACCGTCATCACGATCGAGCACAACCTCGACGTCATCAAGTCGGCGGACTGGCTCATCGACATGGGGCCGGAGGGTGGCTCCGGCGGTGGGACGGTGCTCGCGACCGGGACCCCTGAGCACGTCGCGGACGTCCCGGAGAGCCACACCGGCGTCTTCCTGCGGGAGATCCTCGACGCCCAGGACGCCCGCGTCGGCAAGGAGCGGTCCGTCCAGGGCCGGCAGGGCGAGGTGCGTGGCGCCGCGGCGGCGAAGGCGGGTGCTCGGTAGGTGGCGGACACCGTCGCATGGCGTCCCAAGGCGGGGGAGATCCCGACCGACCCGGGCGTGTACCGGTGGCGTGACGAGAACGGCCGGGTGCTCTACGTCGGCAAGGCGAAGAACCTCCGCGCCCGCCTGAGCAACTACTTCGCACCGCTGCCGACGCTCCACGAGCGCACGCGGCGCATGGTCCTCACGGCGCGCAGCGTCGAGTGGACCACGGTCGGCTCCGAGATCGAGGCGCTCCAGCTCGAGTACACGTGGATCAAGGAGTTCGACCCGCCGTTCAACGTCAAGTTCCGGGACGACAAGTCGTACCCGTACATGGCGATCACCCTCGGTGACGAAGCGCCGCGGGTGATGGTGACGCGGAACCGGAAGATCAAGGGCGCGAAGTACTTCGGGCCGTACCCGAAGATCTGGGCGGTGCACGACACCATCGACCTGATGATCAAGGTGTTCCCGATCCGCACGTGCTCGGACTCCTCGTACAAGCGCGCCATGCAGACCGGCAAGCCCTGCTTCCCCGGGCAGATCGGCAAGTGCGGGGGCCCGTGCTCGCAGCGCGTCACCGTCGCCGAGCACCGCGCGCTCGTCGAGGAGTTCGTCCGCTTCATGGCGAGCTACGACCGTCGCGTGATCACCCAGCTCAAGCAGCGGATGGCCGCGTCGTCGGACGCCATGCAGTACGAGCAGGCCGCGCGTTTCCGCGACCAGGTCGAGGCGCTCGAGGCGGTGCTCGAGAAGTCCGCCGTGGTGCTCCGCGACTCGGTCGACCTCGACCTCTTCGGCATCGCCGAGGACGAGCTCGCCGCAGCGGTGCAGCTGTTCTCGGTCCGCGGCGGCCGCATCCGCGGTGTCCGCGGGTGGGTCGTCGACAAGGAACTCGACATCAGCACCGGCGACCTCGTCGAGCAGATCGTGCAGGGCGTCTACGCCGAGGGCGGCCCCCGGTCGTCCGGCGACGAGCCGCCGCGCGAGGTCGTGGTGCCCGAACTCCCCGAGGACGCCGAGGCGCTCGAGCAGTGGCTCAGCGCCCGACGGAGCGGCCGCGGGACGAAGCTCAGCACGGCCCAGCGCGGCGACCGGGCCGGCCTGGCGCGGACGGCGTCGCAGAACGCCCAGCAGGCGCTCATGCTCTACAAGACGAAGCGGTCCGCCGACTACACGACCCGTGCCGCCGCCCTCGCCGACATCCAGGAGGCCCTCGGCATGACCGAGGCGCCGCTGCGGATGGAGTGCTACGACATCTCGCACCTGCAGGGCACGAACGTCGTGGCCTCCATGGTGGTCTTCGAGGACGGGCTGCCGCGGAAGGACCAGTACCGCCGGTACACGATCGCCGAGACCACCGACGACACCGACAGCATGTACCAGGTGCTGACCCGGCGACTCGCCCGGCTCGACGAGGACGCGGCGGTCCCGGACGTGCCGGACGCCACGAGCGACGCCGTCGTCGAGGGCACGAAGCCCACCAAGCGGTTCGCCTACCGCCCGCAGCTGCTCGTCGTCGACGGGGGACAGCCGCAGGTCGCGGCGGCGAAGCGTGCCCTCGACGAGGCCGGGGTGCGGGACATCGCGCTCGTCGGCATCGCGAAGCGGCTCGAGGAGCTCTGGCTGCCGGACGACGACTTCCCGGTGATCCTGCCCCGCAACTCGGAGGCGCTGTTCCTCATCCAGCGCCTCCGCGACGAGGCCCACCGGTTCGCGATCACGCACCAGCGGACGCGGCGGAAGCGCGACGTGCGGTCGCAGCTCTCCGAGATCCCGGGTCTCGGCCCGAACCGCGTCGCCGCCCTGCTGAAGCACTTCGGTTCGGTGGCCCGGCTCCGCCAGGCCACGCCCGAGGAGGTCGCCGAGGTGCCGGGTGTCGGTCCGGCCACCGCCGCGGCCGTCGTCCGGAAGCTCACCACGGTGCCGGTCGACGCCCCGGAGTCGGCCAGCGCGCCGACGCCGACCAGTCCGCCGACGCCGACCAGCGCGCCCGACCCGGAGGACGCGACCGCCGACGGACCGCAGCTGACGGCGTGAACCCGGCCGCGGGCCTCCAGGCCGGGAGATACCCTGGACGCGGACGTCGGGCGGCTCCGCCGGGCGTCCCGATCCGCCACCATCTGTGCGCCCCGACGGGGCGACGCACCCGGGCACACCACGACGAAAGCCCTCGCCGATGACCGAGACCACCGCGCAGCAGCAACACGACGTCCTGATCGTCACGGGCATGTCCGGGGCAGGTCGTTCGACCGTCGGGAAGGCGCTCGAGGACCTCGGGTGGTACGTCGTCGACAACCTGCCGACCCAGATGCTCGGTCCGCTCACCGACCTCGCGGACCGGGCGGGGGAGTCCATCCCGAAGATCGCGACCGTCGTCGACGTCCGCGGCGGGCGCTTCTTCACCGACCCCGAGCACGCCGTGCAGCAGCTCCGCGAGAGCACGAGCGCCCGCGTCCGCGTGCTCTTCCTCGAGGCGACCGACCAGGTCCTGGTGCGACGCTTCGAGCAGGTGCGTCGACCGCACCCGCTCCAGGGCGAGGACACCCTGCTCGACGGCATCGCCCGGGAGCGCGCCCGACTGCTCGGGCTGCGCGAGGCCTCGGACATGATCATCGACACGTCGGACCTGAACATCCACCAACTCGCGAACGCCGTCACCGAGCGCTTCGCGGAGGACCGGTTCGTCGGCGTCCAGGTCACCGTGATGAGCTTCGGGTTCAAGTACGGACTGCCCGCCGACGCCGACATGGTGGCCGACGTCCGGTTCATCCCGAACCCCTACTGGGTGCCGGAACTCCGTCAGCAGACCGGGCTCGACGCGCCCGTGTCCGAGTACGTCCTCGGGCAGTCCGGAGCCCGCTCGTTCGTCGACCGGTACGCCGCCGTGCTCGAGCCGGTCTTCGAGGGGTACCAGCGCGAGAACAAAAGACACGCTACGATCGCCATCGGCTGTACCGGCGGGAAGCACCGCTCGGTCGCCATCGTCGCCGAGTTGGCGAACGTCCTCCGCGGGATGCCCGACGTCGCCGTGCGTGTGAAGAACCGAGACCTCGGCCGGGAGTGAGCGTCCCTCCGGTCGCCTTCCACGTGTGCGCCACCGGTCCCCGCCACCACCTCCCCGAAGAACGTTAGGAATGATGCTGTGCCGTTGACTGCCGAGGTGAAGGACGAACTGGCCAGGGTCGTCGTGAACCGCAACACGGTCCGCGCCGCCGAGCTCGCGACCATCCTCCGGTTCGCGGGCGGCCTGCACGTCATCTCGGGTCGGATCGCGGTGGAGGTCGAGCTCGACACCCGCATCATCGTGCACCGCGTCCGGAAGGACCTCGCCGAGCTGTACGGCGTGCGGAGCGAGGCGTCCGTCGGGTCGTCGGCGTCCGCCCGTCGCGGCACGCGCTACCTCGTCCGCGTCCTCGAGGCCGGGGAGACCCTCGCCCGTCAGACCGGCCTGATGGACGCTCGGCGCCGTCCGGTCCGCGGCCTCCCGAACCGGCTCACCACCGGGAACCGCGAGGACCTGGCCGCCATCTGGCGGGGTGCGTTCCTCGCCTCCGGCACCCTGACCGACCCGGGCCGCGCCGCCGCGCTCGAGGTCACCTGCCCCGGCAACGAGGCCGCGATGGCCCTCGTCGGCGCCGCCTCCCGCCTCGGCATCGCCGCGAAGGGCCGCGAGGTCCGCGGGGTGCACCGTGTCGTGATCCGCGACGGCGAGGCCATCGGACAGATGCTCACCGCCATGGGTGCGGCCCGCACGACCGCCGACTGGGAGGAGATGCGCCAGCGCCGCGAGGTCCGCGCCACCGCCAACCGCCTGGTGAACTTCGACGACGCGAACCTGCGCCGCTCCGCCCAGGCCGCCGTGGCTGCCTGCGCCCGCGTCGAGCGCGCGCTCGAGATCCTCGGCGACGAGGTACCGGACCACCTCGGCTACGCCGGCGCACTGCGCCTGGAGCACCGCGACGCCTCGCTCGACGAGCTCGGCCAGCACGCCGACCCGCCCATGACGAAGGACGCCATCGCCGGCCGGATCCGCCGCCTGCTCGCGATGGCGGACAAGCGCGCTTCCGACCTCGGCATCCCGGGCACCGAGGCGAGCGTCCCGGAAGAGCTCGAAGGGGCCTGACCGGCCGGGAGGCCCGTGGCGCGGTCCGCGCACCGCCTCCGTCATCCAGGTGGGCTGGGGGGACCCGACTGCTAGTGTCGACTCGGTGGCGGTACGGGGCGTACCGCTCACCGAAGGTGGGCCAGCCGTCGGTCCCCGGCGACGGTCCACACTCCGAACGCAGCGTCCCCAGGGCGCTCCACACCCAACAGGAGATCCATTGACCGTCAAGATCGGCATCAACGGCTTCGGCCGCATCGGCCGCAACTTCTTCCGGGCCGCCCTGGCCAAGGGCAGCGACCTCGAGATCGTGGCGGTGAACGACCTCACCGACAACGCCGCACTCGCGAACCTGCTCAAGTTCGACTCGATCACGGGTCGTCTCGGCGTCTCGGTCGAGCTCGACGGCGACAACATCGTGGTCGACGGCAAGCCGATCAAGGTCCTCGCGGAGCGCGACCCCGCGAACCTCCCCTGGGGCGAGCTGGGCGTCGACATCGTCATCGAGTCGACCGGCTTCTTCACCAAGGCCGCCGATGCGCAGAAGCACATCGACGCCGGCGCCAAGAAGGTCATCATCTCGGCCCCGGCCACGGGTGACGACGTCACCATCGTGCTCGGCGTGAACGAGGACACCTACGACGCCGCGAACCACCACATCATCTCGAACGCCTCGTGCACCACGAACAGCCTCGCGCCGCTCGCCAAGGTGTTCCACGACAAGTTCGGCATCGAGCGCGGTCTCATGACCACGGTCCACGCCTACACCGCCGACCAGAACCTCCAGGACGGCCCGCACAAGGACCCGCGTCGTGCCCGTGCCGCCGCGCTCAACATCGTCCCGACCTCCACCGGTGCCGCCAAGGCCATCGGCCTGGTCATGCCGGAGCTCGCCGGCAAGCTCGACGGCTACGCGCTGCGCGTCCCGGTCCCGACCGGTTCGATCACCGACCTCACCCTCGAGACCAAGTCCGACGTCACCGTCGACGAGATCAACGCCGCCTACAAGGAGGCCGCCGAGGGCCCGATGAAGGGCATCCTGCTCTACAGCGAGGACCCGCTGGTGTCGACCGACATCACGACCGACCCGCACTCGTCGATCTACGACTCCGGCCTCACCAAGGTCATGGGCAACCTCGTCAAGATCACGTCCTGGTACGACAACGAGTGGGGCTACTCGAACCGCCTCGTCGACCTGACCGAGTTCGTGGGCGAGAAGCTCTGACCTGATGGCTCTCCGCACCCTCGAGGACCTCGGCGACCTCGCCGGCAAGCGTGTCGTCGTCCGCTGTGACCTGAACGTCCCGCTCAAGGACGGCACGATCACCGACGACGGCCGCGTGCGGGCGTCGCTCACCACCCTGAACACCCTGATCACCGCCGGCGCGCGCGTGATCGTGGTGTCCCACCTCGGTCGGCCGGACGGCGAACGGAAGCCCGAGTACTCGCTCGCGCCCGTCGCCCAGCGGCTGTCCGAGCTGCTCGGCAAGCCGGTCGCCTTCGTCGACGAGACCGTCGGCGACGCGGCGACCGCGGCTGCCGAGGCCCTCGAGGACGGCGACGTCCTGCTGCTCGAGAACCTCCGGTTCAACCCGGAGGAGACCTCGAAGGACGCCGCCGAGCGGCAGGCGTTCGCCGACCGGATCGCCGCGCTCGGCGACGCCTTCGTGTCCGACGGGTTCGGCGTCGTCCACCGCAAGCAGGCCTCCGTGTACGAGCTGGCGTCGGCGCTCCCGAGTGCCGCCGGTCAGCTCATCGAGCAGGAACTGACCGTGCTCGAGCGGCTGACGAAGGACCCGGAGCGCCCCTACACGGTGGTGCTCGGTGGGTCGAAGGTCAGCGACAAGCTCGGTGTCATCGACCACATCCTGCCGAAGGTCGACACGCTCTGCATCGGCGGCGGCATGCTCTTCACGTTCCTCGCGGCCCAGGGCCACGGGGTCGCGAAGTCGCTGCTCGAGCAGGACCAGCTCGACGTCGTCCGCGAGTACCTCTCGCGGGCCGAGCAGCTCGGCGTGACGATCGACCTGCCGACCGACGTCGTGGTCGCCTCCGGCTTCGCGGCCGACGCGGAGCACGAGACGGTCGCGGCCGACGCCATCGAGTCGTCGTCCTTCGGTGCCGACGGCATCGGGCTCGACATCGGCCCGGAGACGGCCGAACGGTTCGCCCGCGCGGTCGCCGGCTCGAAGACGGTGTTCTGGAACGGCCCGATGGGCGTGTTCGAGTTCCCGGCCTTCGCCGCCGGCACGAAGACCGTCGCGCAGGCGCTCACCGAGGTCGACGGCCTCGGCGTCGTCGGTGGTGGCGACTCCGCCGCCGCCGTCCGCTCGCTCGGGTTCACCGACGACCAGTTCGGGCACATCTCCACGGGTGGCGGTGCGAGCCTCGAGTTCCTCGAGGGCAAGTCCCTGCCCGGCCTCGAGGCCCTGGGGTGGTCGGCATGACGCGCACGCCGCTCATCGCCGGTAACTGGAAGATGAACCTGGACCACCTCCAGGCCATCGCCACCGTGCAGAAGCTCGCCTGGACGCTCAAGGACGCCCGGCACGACCACGCCGACGTCGAGGTCGCGGTGTTCCCGCCCTTCACGGACCTGCGGAGCGTGCAGACGCTCATCGCCGCGGACAAGCTGCCGCTCGCGTTCGGCGCCCAGGACCTCTCCCAGTACGACTCCGGCGCGTACACCGGTGACGTGTCCGGAGCGTTCCTCGCGGCGCTCGACGCGGCGTACGTCATCGTCGGCCACTCCGAGCGACGCACGATGCACGGCGAGACCGACGAGGTGGTCGCCGCGAAGACGGCCGCCGCGGTCAAGCACGGCCTCGTCCCGATCGTCTGCGTCGGCGAGACCGGCGAGCAGCGGGAGCAGCGCGGCGCCGGCGTGGTGCCCGTCGAGCAGCTCCAGGTCGTCCTCGACGCCGTGCAGCCGTCCGAGATCGTCGTCGCGTACGAGCCGGTCTGGGCCATCGGCTCCGGCCAGGCCGCCACCGCCGAGCAGGCCCAGGAGGAGTGCGCCGCGCTCCGCCGGGGGATCGCCGCCGCCTGGGGCGACCAGGCGGCAGCGGACACGCGTGTCCTCTACGGCGGCTCGGTCAAGTCGGGCAACATCGCGGGGTTCCTCCGTGAGCCCGACGTCGACGGTGCCCTCGTCGGGGGTGCGTCGCTCGACGTGCAGGAGTTCGCGGCGATCGCGCGCTTCCAACAGCACGTCGGTCTCTAGACCAGCACCGGGAGGCGCGACGGACGGTGTCCGCCGCGCCTCCCGCCGTGCACCACACCCCGTCCGGGTCCCGAGCGCGCTCCGCGCGACCGGTATACTCGGATGGCTGACTGACACGAAAGGTACGTCGTGGCGATACTCTCCGTCGTGCTGCAGGTCCTGCTCGCGATCACGAGCCTCCTGCTCACGCTCCTCATCCTGCTGCACAAGGGCCGCGGTGGCGGCCTCTCCGACATGTTCGGCGGTGGCGTGACGAGCAACCTCGGGGCGTCCGGTGTCGCCGAGCGCAACCTGAACCGCATCACGATCATCCTCGGGCTCCTCTGGATCTCGAGCATCATCGTGCTCGGTCTCATCAACAAGTTCACGGCAGGGAGCTGACATGGCATCCGGTGGAAGCGCCATCCGGGGGTCGCGCGTCGGCGCTGGCCCGATGGGCGAACAGGACCGCGGGGTCCAGGCCGAGCGCGTCGCGATCTCCTACTGGGACGCGATGGGCAACGAGGTCGTGCGGTACTTCTCCGCGACCCTCCCCGACGACGAGATCCCGGAGACGGTCGATTCGCCGTCGACCGGTCTCCCGGCCGGGCGTGACAAGGAGAACCCGCCGCAGGTCACCAAGACCGAGCCCTACAAGACGCACCTCGCGTACGTGAAGGAGCGCCGCACCGAGGAAGAGGCAGCGCAGCTCCTCGAGGACGCGCTGCAGCAGCTCCGGCAGCGTCGCGGCACCGCGAAGTAGCACCGCGTCTATCCGAAGGCCCCCGCACCGATCCGGTGCGGGGGCCTTCGTCGTACCGCCCGGCCGGGGCGGAGCAGTCCCGACAGACGGACGGGCGGGCCCGGGCCCGCGGGGTCCCGGGCGCCCCGCCCGGGGGGGGGGG
>JASCOJ010000160.1 GCA_029959645.1 Microbacteriaceae bacterium PS02332
CGCCGGTGGGGCCCCCCCCCACCCCCCCGGCGCCCCCCCCGGCCGCCGGGGGGGGGGGGGGCACGGCTGGGCGGTGCAGAGCGTGCACCGCGGCCGAGACGTCCTCTTCGCCGCACGCGGGTTCCGACCCGACGTCATCGTCCTGGACGTGATGCTGCCCGACATCGACGGCTTCGAGGTCCTCGAACGGCTCCGCGACGCCCGCGACGACGTCCGGGTCCTGTTCCTCACCGCCCGGGACTCCTCCGAGGACCGCCTCGTCGGCCTCACCCGCGGCGGCGACGACTACCTGACGAAACCGTTCGGTGTGTCCGAGCTGCTCGCACGAGCCCGGATCCTGGCACGCACCTCCGACCGAGTCGTGTCCGCGGGCCGCTCCGCGACCATGGTCGGGGACCTCCGCCTGGACGAGGACACGCGTACGGTCAGCCGAGACGGTCAGGTCATCGCGTTGACCCCGACCGAGTACGAGCTCCTGCGGTACTTCGTCCGGAACGCCAACCGGGTCCTCTCCCGCGAACACCTCCTCACGCAGGTGTGGGGGATGGACTTCGGGTCCTCGTCGAACTTGGTGGACATGTACGTGTCGTACCTGCGGAAGAAGATCGACGCCGGCCGCACCCCGATGCTGCAGACCGTTCGCGGTGCCGGTTACGCACTCCGTCCGACGGTGTGAGCCGCCGCGTGGGAGCCCCGGAACCGCGTGGAGAGGAACGCCGGATCCCGTCGCTGCGGTGGCGGATCGTCGGCGCCGTCGCGCTGTTGCTCGTCGCGACGAACATCGCCGTCGGCGCGGTCACCGTCGTCGCCTACCACGGCTACCTCGTGGGCCGGCTCGACTCCGAGCTCGCTTCCGCGACCCGGCGCACCAGCGGCCGACCACCGGCGAGTCTCCCGGGCCGCCCACCCGACTGGGCGCCCTCCGGCGCCCCCACTGCGGCACCGACCCCCGGTGGATCCACCAACGGCTCCGCATCGCAGCCCGACCCGGACAACACCTTCATCGGTGCGCCGGGGCAGGCCGCGAACACCGTCGTCGCGATCTTCGACGACGGCACCGCCGTCCTCGCCGGCTACACCGACGCCCGAGGCAACCAGCACACCCTCACCACAGCGCAGCAGCGAACCCTCCGTCAGATCCAGGCCTCCTCCACGCCGGTCACGGTGTCGCTCGGATCCCTCGGCTCCTACCGCGCCGAAGCAGCGACCGCCGGTGACGACGTCGTCATCACCGCGTTGCCCCTCGGCGACGTGGACGCATCGATCATCCGGCTCCTCGTCGTCATCGGCAGCGTCACCCTCGCTGGACTGGTGATCGCAGTGTGGGCAGGAGCGATGCTCGTCCGCCGCTCGCTGCGCCCCTTGGAACACGTCGCAGCGGTCGCGTCGAGCGTGACCGCGCTCGATCTCGAACGCGGCGACACCGAGATCGACGCCCGGGTCGCCGCAGCAGACCTCCGCGCGAACCGCGAGGTCGGGCAGGTCGGCACCGCCCTGAACCAACTGCTCGGTCACGTCGCCCGCGCACTCACCGTCCGCCGCGACGCGGAGACCGGTATGCGGACCTTCGTCGCGGACGCCTCCCACGAGTTACGCACTCCCATCGCCACGGTCCGCGCCTACGCGGAGCTGACCAGCCGGACCCAGAGCCCGGAGGAGATGCGCCGCAACGTCATGCGCATCGGCAACGAGGCAGTCCGGATGGGCAACCTCGTCGAGGAGCTGCTCCTCCTCGCCCGCCTCGACGCTGCATCGATCGCGGACACCACGCCCGCCGTGCACGGCCCGGTCGACCTCACGGCGATCGTGGTCGAGACGACGATGGACGCCCGAGCGACTGCACCGGGTCATCGGTGGACGCTGCACGTCGACCCGGAACCCATCACCGTCACCGGCGACGACGCGGAACTGCGCCGAGTCGTCGCGAACCTCCTCACCAACGCCCGCACCCACACCCCTGCCGACACGGCGATCGTCGTCTCGTTGCGACGCGACGCCGATGACGTGCGTTTCGTCGTCGCGAACGACGGTCCGGCGATCCCCTCGGAGACCCTGCCGACACTGTTCGACCGGTTCACCCGCGGCGAAGCCTCCCGGTCCCGGGAGTACGGCACCAGCGGCCTCGGCCTGGCGATCGTGCACGCCGTCATCGACGCACACGGCGGGAGCATCCGCGTCGTCTCCGACGATGCCCGCACCGCGTTCACCGTGACGCTGCCCGTCCGCCCGTGACCGCCGACGGCGTTCTTACATCCGCCACAGCAGGCTGCTGCGATCCCCGTACCCCGGCTGCCGAGCATGAGCAGCATGACGGAGACGAACCCCACCCTCGACATCGACATCGTCGTCCCCTGCCACAACGAGCAGGACACCCTGGCGGCGCATGTTCGACGACTGCACACCTTCTGCCGCGACTCGTTCTCCCACTCCTGGCGGATCACGATCGCGGACAACGCCTCGACTGACGACACAGCTCGCATCGCCGACGACCTCGCCGCGATGCTGCCCGAGGTCCACGCCGTACACCTGCCGGAGAAGGGCCGTGGCCGCGCCCTCAAGGCAGTCTGGGGCGCCTCAGCGGCCCAGGTGCTCGTCTACGTGGACGAGGACCTGTCCACGGACCTCGCCGCGCTCGAGCCGCTCGTCGCGCCGCTGTTGTCCGGACACTCCGACGTCGCCATCGGTACCCGACTCGCCGGGTCGTCCCGCGTCGTCCGCGGCGGCAAGCGCGAGTTCATCTCCCGCTCGTACAACCTGTTGTTGCGCACCACGATGGGTGTGTCCTTCTCCGACGCGCAGTGCGGTTTCAAGGCCATCAGTCGGGAAGCGGCAGAGCACATCCTGCCGTTGTGCGAGGACGACGCCTGGTTCTTCGACACCGAGATGCTCGTCCTCGCCGAACACGCAGGTCTCCGCGTGCACGAGGTCCCCGTCGACTGGATCGACGACGTGAACTCCTCCGTCGACATCACCTCCACCGCCACCGAGGACCTCAAGGGCATGTGGCGGGTCTCCCGCGGCCTGGCTACAGGCCGCATCCCGATCCGACCCGTCTACGACGCGATCGGCCGGCAACCGTTCACCACACCGCCCGTCGGGATCCTCGGGCAGGTCCTCCGGTTCGGTGCGATCGGCGTGCTCTCCACCGTCGCCTTCGCCGTGCTCTACGCCCTCTTCCGCCCCGCGATCGGCGCGCAGACCGCTGACTTCCTCGCGCTGCTGCTCACCGCGATCGGGAACACCGCGCTCAACCGCCGGTTCACGTTCGGTGTCCGAGGACGATCCGGAGCCGGACGCCACCAAGTGCAAGGCCTGGTCGTCTTCGGCATCGCATGGGCCGTCACCGCCGGCTCCCTCGTGGTGCTGCACGCCGCGTCGCCCGGATCGACACATGCGACCGAGATCGCGGTCCTCACCGGCGCGAACCTGGTCGCGACCATCGTCCGGTTCGTGCTCTTCAAGGCCTGGGTCTTCCGCGCCGGCCGACGACAGGAACTCGTGCGCCCGGAGGCGGCCCTCCCACGAGCGGACGTCGAAGTCGTCGCCGCTCGGGACACCCTGGCACGCTGAGGCGGACCGCCCCCGGTCACCACCAGAGCAGCTCCGTGGACCGGTGCTGGCCGCGTTCGTGGGCTCCGAGCTGGACCTCCGCGCCGACGCCGCGCAGCCGGTGTCGGACACCGCCGGGCCCGGCACCCTCCGCAGATCCGGTTCCGTCCTCGCCCACCCAAGGGGACGGGTGGGTTGCACAGCTCGGTCACGGGGGAGTCCGTGACCTGCGGCTCCGCGGAGACGCGGCTACGTCCAGCTCACGCTCGACGGGCGCTCCGCGACCAGGTCGCAGCGCGGGCTGAGAAGGGAACGTTCCCCTTCTCACTGACGGGGTCGGGGGGTCTCGAGGGCCACCGCCTCCCGAAAGAACCGGGCGAACACTCGATGAACACCCGCAGCTATAGGTTGTCTGAGAACTTTCACCGTCGATACCGTCCTTGTGGCTGGGCACGTTCCCGGTCGGCCTCGGTCCGGGTCTCGGCACCGCGGCCGCTCACGTCATGAGGAGAGGTCCAAGAGGAACATGCGGAGGATCACATCTGCAGCGGTGGCGTTGGCGCTCATCGCTGGTGGGGGTTTCGCGCTGAGTGGAGGAACGGACACGGCGGTCGCCGCGGACTCGTTCAACCCCAACGACTTCGACACGGCGAAGATCATGGACGCCGTGGTCAACCCGAAGCCCGACCTGGTCACCATCGGGTACCACCGGGGCGCACACGCACTGGTCGACGGTTCCTACCCGGACGTCGCCGAGAACTCGATGAAGTCGATCGAGATCGCGGCGAAGGACGGGTACGAGATGCTCGAGATCGACGTCAAGGAGACGTCCGACCACGTGCCGGTGCTCAGTCACGACACCAACTGGGGTCGCGAGACGACCTACACCAACCCGAACGACCCGACGAAGCGGCTGTTCGACCCGTTCACGGCGAAGGGGAACGCCGAGAACGACGCGCGCAACCCGCAGGTCTCCGCACTGACCTGGAACGCGATCAAGTCGGCACAGCTGCGCAACTCGGTGAACTTCAAGCCGAGCGCCGAGACGGTCTCGTCGCTCCAGCAGTCGCTGGACTACATGACGGCGAACAAGATCGCGATGGTCCTGTCGCTCGACATCCGCAGCGCGGAGATCGCGAAGGCGGCATGGCCGGTGATCGCCAACTCGAAGGACTACCTCGGGCGGTCCTACGCAGAGTCGACGCTCTTCAAGATCCCCGGCAAGGCGTTCCGTACGACGGCTGACTTCAAGAGCGCCTTCGGGTCGAACTACGGATCGGTCCGCTACCAGCCGGTCTACAACACGTCGGACCTCGTCGCCAACACCTTCGGCGACGGACGTTCGGGGGAGCAGCCGGTCATCGACCACTTCCTCCGGTTCCGTGCCGACAGCTCGATCCGCATCGCCGCCACCGAGGTGCAGATGAAGGAGACCGGCGGGATCCTGACCGGACTCCTTGCGGAGGCGAAGAAGAAGCAGGACGGTTCGCGTGCGTCCGTCTCGATCTTCAGCCCGTCGGTCGACTACTACGAGCCGGGCGACACGTCCAAGCAGAACCCGCGGCTCTTCACGTCCGAGGGCTACTGCTGCACGAGCCTGCAGGACTTCCTCTTCAACAAGGACAAGCAGTACCCGAACCTGCCGTCGGACACCAAGGACCAGCGGGGATCGTTCGAATGGATCAAGAGCCTCGGCTTCTCGTCGGTGACGGCGGACCTCGCCCCCGGGCTGAACGCCAACCTCAACCGTGACGGGCTCCGCAACATCACGTACATGCAGGGCACCTCGTCGCCCGGCGCCGACCCGCTCCCGTCGAACCCGACGCCCGGCCGCACGTCGGTCCGGTCGCCGGACCCGAGTGCGATCGAGGTCAACGGCAGCTACCACTCGGTGGAGATGCAGAGCGGGCGGATCGTCGGCCGTGTGGCGTCCTCGCTCGCCGGCCTGCAGAACGACACCCCGAGCCTGATCTACTCGGACCCGAACCTGTCCGAGGTGTGGGCTCCCGAGCTCGTCCGGATCGACAACACGTTCTTCGTGTACTTCTCGGCCGGCGCCGGCAGTGCGCACCGGATGCACGTCATCAGTTCCGCGACGTTCGAGACCGGACGGAACTGGGGGACCGCGCAACAACTCGGCCTGCCCGGCAACAAGTAGGCCATCGACGGAGCGCCGTTCACCTACGGCGGTCAGCGCTGGTTCGTGTGGTCGGGCTGGGAGGGCGACACCGACGGTGAGCAGACGCTCTACGTCGCGAAGATGACCAGCCCCACGGCGACGACGGGGGAGCGGTACGTCATCTCGCAGCCCCGCGAGACGTGGGAGCGGGTCGGCGGCGGCCCGTACGTCAACGAGGGTCCCGAGCCGATCGTCGACCCGAACGGGCAGCTCCACGTCGTCTACTCCGCACGGCACTCGTGGCAGGGCGACTACTGCCTGGCAGACCTGCGGTTGAAGCGGTCCGGCGACCTGACGAAGGTGTTCGACTGGTACAAGTCGAACGGGTGTCTCTTCGGCTCCGACGGCAGCAGCATGCAGAAGGGCTGGTCCACCACGCTCTACTCGAACGGCCCCGGCCACCACTCGTTCGTCCTCAGCGACGGCGACACGGCCAAGAGCCCGACGACCGCGTACCCGGTGACGCACCGGATGCTGTACCACGCGGTGCCGAAGGGGATGAACTACAGCTGGGCGAACCGCACGCAGTACGTCGGTGCGTTCACCTGGTACAACGACATCAACTACACGCGGTGCTGCGTCGCCGGGCCCGTCTCGGACGCGGGGTACAGCCCGATGTTCTTCGAGGACCCGTCCTTCACGCCGAACCCGCCGCCGACCGGGCCGACCAGCACCTCACCCCGCATCGACGTGCACGCGGCCGACCCGAGCGTGATCCGCCAGGGCAGCACCTACACCTCGGTGGAGGCACGGAACGACCAGATCCTGATGCGGCAGGCGAGCTCCTTGCGGGGGCTCGAGTCAGCGCCCCAGACGCTGGTCTGGACCGACTCGAAGGGCCGTGGGGAGGTCTGGGCCCCCGAACTCGAGTACATCGACGGCCGCTACTACATCTACTTCTCCGCAGGACGCGGCGACGCCCACCGGATGTACGTCACGAGTTCGACGACCATCAACTCCGGGTACTTCGACCAGGAGAAGAAGATGAACCTCCCGGACCTGTGGGCCGTGGACGGGATGAGCTTCGCGTACGAGGGGAAGCGCTACTTCGTCTGGTCCGGCCGAGCCGGGTCCGCCAACACCGAGCAGAACCTCTACATCATGTCGATGTCGAGCCCCACCGCGCTCGGGTCGTCGCTGGGCCCGTTGCCGATCATCTCGCAGCCACGGGAGACGTGGGAGAAGGTGACGGGAGGCAGCAACGGGTTCCCGCTGATCAACGAGGCCCCGCAGGCGATCAAGGACCCGAACGGTCAGCTGCACATCGTCTACTCGGCCAACGGCTCGTGGAGTGACCAGTACTGCCTCGCCGACCTGCGCCTGAAGAAGGGCGGCGACCCGTTCAAGGTGTTCGACTACTACAAGTCGAACGGGTGCCTCTTCGGGTCGAACCGGGACACCATGATGGCCGGCTGGGACCCGACGCTCTCCGTCAACGGGCCCGGGCACAACAGCTTCGTGCTCGTCGACGGTGACATCGCCACCAGCCCGCCCGCCGGGCCGAAGTTCCCGATGATGTTCCACGCGGTCGACAAGGGGACGCCGTACAGCTGGGACAACCGGTACTGGTTCACGGGCAGCTTCACCTGGTGGGGCAACATCGCCTACACGCGAGGAGCCGGCAACGGCGACACCAGCAACACGGGCTGGAGCATCAAGTTCTTCGAGGGGGGCGAGTCCGGGAACTGAGCTCGAGCCTCCTGGTCGAGTGGCGGCCGTGCGGCCTGGACGATCGACGTCCGGGCC
>JASCOJ010000161.1 GCA_029959645.1 Microbacteriaceae bacterium PS02332
CCCCCCCCCCGGGGGGGGGGGGGGGGGGGCCGGGGGGGGGGGGGGGGGGGGGCCCCCCCCCCCCCCCCCCCCCGGGCCGTCGGCGGTCGCGTCCGCGACCGCTCAGGCCTCGCGGGCCAGCAGGAAGTCGTTCATCCGCTCGGTCAGGTCGAGGTCCATCGCCTGCGGCGTCCCGTCGACCGACCGGATCGGCGCGGCCTGTCGGACGCTGGACACCAGCCAGAGGGCGTCCGCGGCGCGGAGGTCCTGTCGCGTGACGAGTTCGTACGACGTCGCGATGCCCTCCTGCTCGGCGAACCGGAACACGTCGGCCTGCGTGGTGCCGGCCAGGATGCCGATGTCGGTCCGCGGCGTCACGAACCGTCCGCCCACGGCCATGACCAGGTTCGCCCGGGTGCCCTCGAGCACGTAGCCGTCGGTCGAGACGAAGAGCGCGTCGTCCGCCCCGCGGCGGGTGGCCTCGCGGAGCGCCGCCATGTTCACCGCGTAGGAGAGCGTCTTCGCGCCCTGCAGCAGCCACGGCGACGTCCGCTCGACGTCGTGCCGGTAGCCGCGGTCGAGGGTGACCACCGCGATGCCCTCGGTGCGTGCGGGCGTCTGGTCGGCCGAGGGGGAGGCGTACACCCACCCCGTCGGACGCTCGGACCCCTCGACGCCGCGGGTCATCACCGTCTTGACGGCGGCCTCCCGCACCGGGTCGAGCTCGGCGCACGCGGCCTCGACGGCACGGCGCCAGGCGTCGAGGTCCGGCTCGGGCAGGTCGAGCATCGCGGCGGACCGCACGAACCGCGCCAGGTGCGCCTCGAGCGCCTGCGGCCGGCCGTCGACGACCGTGATGGTCTCGAAGACGCCGTCGCCGCGGATCACCCCGAGGTCCTGCACCTGGACGTGCTCCTCGAGCGGTGCGGCCCAGGTGAAGGCGTCCGCCTGCGGGTCGTGCGGCTCGGCGGCGCGGGAGGGCTGGTTCAGGACGGCGAGGACGGTGGTGGTCATGCCTCCATCCAACCCGCTCCGCGGACCGACCGGGTCAGCACGGACGGGTCAGCGCTGCTCGGGCAGGGCGCCCATGAGCTTCCAGACCGCCTCGGTCAGCTCGGGGTGCTGCAGGGCGATCCGGCGCAGGCGGTGGAACTCCTCACCGAGTTCGGTGCCCTGACCGGAGGCCGGGTGCGACGCCCACTGCGCGCTCCGCTGCCCGATGCGTGCGTCGAGCTCGACGGCCTCGGCCCGGAGGATGAGCACGACCTGCTCGTCGACGCTCGGCAGCGTGTGCATGAAGTCCCACGGGTCGTCGCCCTGGCGGCACCGGTGCTCGACGATCATCGAGATCTCCTCGGATGCCTCGGCACGCAGCACTTCGAGGCTGCGCCCCGTCCTGCGGGACTCAGCCACGGTGCCCCCACAGCACGCCTGCCATGCTCCGAGCGTACGCCACCCGGTCGGCCACACTGGACACATGACCGAGCGCGACGAGTCCAAGTCCCAGCACCCGGCCGTGGTCGTCGTCTACCTGCTGCGGGACGGTGCGGACGGCCTCGAGGTCCTGCTCGGCGAGAAGCGCCGCGGCCTCGGGACGGGGCGTCTGGTCGGCCCCGGCGGCAAGCGCGAGGGCGACGAGACCGCGGTCGCGGCCGCGGTCCGCGAGACGAGCGAGGAGGTCGGTCTGCACGTCGACGCGGCCGACCTGGAGGCGCGGGGCACGTTGGACTACCGGTTCCCGTTCCGGCCGTCCTGGTCGCAGGTCTCGGACGTGTTCGTCTGCCGCCGCTGGCAGGGCACCCCGACCGGCGGCGACGAACTCGAACCGCGGTGGGTCCCCGTCGACGCCGTCCCGTACGACGCCATGTGGGACGACGCGCGCTGGTGGTTGCCGGGCGTCCTCGCGGGTGGGCGCGTCCGCGCGCGCTTCGTCTTCGCGGAGGACAACGCCACGGTCGCGGGCTTCACCGGGACGGGCATCGTCGACGCGGCCTGACCGGGCGGCGGGGTCAGCGCGGCCGGTGCGTCCGTGTGCTGCCGGTGCGGGCCTCCTCGGCGTCCGCCAGCACGTCGGCGTCGCCGCTGCGCCCTCCGAGCGGCCGGACGAAGAAGTCGACCGTGCCGACCGCGATCGCGACGACGAGCGCGAACATCGCCCAGCCGTCCCAGCGCCCGGCGACGCTCGGTCCGCCGGTCGGAGCGCGCACCACGCCGGTGACCCAGGCCAGTGCCGCGATCACGAGGAAGACGGCGCAGATCGCGATCAGGAGGCGGTGCAGGGCGGTACGGGTCATGGTCGGACCAGGATACTCAGCGGCCCGGCTGGCGGTGGCGAGGCGTCGACTCCTGCGCGGGCGTGCCGGAACCGGCGCGGTCGCCACGTGTCCCGGTCTGCCGCGGTGCCTGCGTCGAACGGGGGGCTGACGACGAACGGCCCGGGCGGGTCGTGCCGGCGCGGACGACCGGGATCCGACCGGTGGTGAGCGGCTCGTTCTCGAGGCCGTCCGGCGCACCGGTGAAGACGTCGCCGCCGGCGCGGTCGTCCTCCCACTCGTCGTCGCGGATGACCTGGAGCGTGCCGGTCTCGGTCGAGGCCAGTCCGTGCCGCTCGAGCTCGGCGTCGCGCTGCGCGCCGAGGAACTCGCGGTTGGCGGTCTGCGCGTCTTGGAACATCGTGGTGCGGCCGGTGACGATCGCACGGATGCGGCGTCGCTCCCACCAGAGCTTGCCGAGGAACATGAGCACGAGCCCGGCTCCGGCGTAGCACGCCATGGTGATCAGCCCACGGGCCGGGCCCGGGCCGACACCGTAGACCTGGTGCTTGATCATGTCGACCATGCTCGAGCCGACCACGACGTGGTTCAGCCAGGCGAACGGCTCCGGCATGAACCACTTCGGGTACGCGCCGCCCGACGACGGCATCGACAGGAAGACGAAGCAGATCATCGCGGGTGCGGCGATGAACCGGCCGACGAAGTAGCTCAGGCCGTTCACCGCGAGGCCGATCGCGACGATCCAGCCCCAGGCGATGAGGACGAGCGGCAGCCAGTGGCCGTGGATGGCCCCGACGACCGGTCCGGCGAGGGTGTTCGTGATCACCGAGATGACGAGTCCGCCGACGACGATCACGGTCATCCGGGTGCGGTGGCGCAGCGGACCGCCCATGATGCCGATGAACATCGCGACCATGTAGCCGCCGATGCACCAGGCGAGCATGACGTACATCGGGACGGTGCCGTACTCGTCCCACGCGGGCAGCGCGGCGAGTTCGGTGACCTTCGGGGTGGCGACGCCGGTGGCGGTGAGCACGGCCGACAGTGTCGCGGGCACGAGGCTCGCGACCTGGAACTGGTGCGCGCTCGCCTTGAAGAACTCGTTCGTCGACGGGTCGTAGGCGACGGCCATCGTCCCGGCGAGCACGTCCCGCTTCGCGGCGATGAGGGAGTCGTACGGGTGGAACACGAACTCGCCCGGCAGGGCCTTCTGCACGGCCGCGACCAGGCCGGGGTCGCTGCCGACGAGCGCGATCGGCACGTCGTGCGGGTGCGGGGCGTGGAACGCGAAGACGTAGCAGAGGCAGAAGCCGACGATGAAGAACAACGGCATCCACAGCTGCAGCCCGATGAGCTGCAGCGACGGGTGGAGGGTGCTGTACCAGCGGCGGTAGGCGCTGATGTGCTGCGGCTCGGGCACCGGCGCCTGCGTGCGCTGCGGCCGGCCGGTCCCGGCGACCTTCGCGCCACGGCGCGGACCGGAGCCGCCCGTCGAGGGTCGGGAGGTGCGCTGTCGAGGGGGAGCGGGCCGCTGGACGGCTGCGCCGGAACGATCCGGTGTGTCGGTGGTCTTCGGGACGTCGTTCCGCGGTGTGCTCACGTGCGCGCTGTGCTCCTCGTGTGGTTGTCGGTCCTGCGAGGATACGCCGCGCCTCCCCGGCCGGTACCCGGCTGTGGCGGCGGCTGCGAGACCGCTCAGGACCGGCTGCGTGAGGCCTGGGCGGAGTCCATCGCGAGCTCCTCGGCGTCGAGCGTCACGAGCACGCGGCGCATGACCTCCTCGTCGAGGTTGCCCTTCTCGCGCTCCTCGAGCACGATCTCCCGTCGGCGGTCGAGGAGCTCGCGTCGGATGTCCTGGATCTGCGAGCCGCGGAGCCGGACGGGGGCGTTCCGGTCCTCGGACTCCTCCTCCTCGGCGTCCCGGCGGAACGTCTCGGCCTGGCGTTCGAGGCGCATCTTGAGCCGTCCGACGACCGAGTCGACCGCCTGCTCGCCGTACTGCCGTGCCCACTCCGACCGACGGGCGTCGAGGAGCGCGATGGCCGCTTCCGTCGTGCGCTGGTTGAGGCGCATCTCACTCCGGACGTCCTCCTCGCCCTCGGCCGGGTCCTGCACCTTGAGCGCGCGGATCACGAACGGGAGCGTCAGGCCCTGGAGCAGCAGCGTGCCGACGGTCACGATGAACGCGATGACGAAGATGGTGTCCTGCGCCTTGATGTCCACCGGGTTGGACACGACCGAGACCGCCGCGGCGAGGGTCACCACGCCGCGCATGCCGGTCCACGAGATGACCGTGAGTTCGCGCCAGTTCAACTTCGGTTCCGCCGACCCGCGCATCCACCGCAGTGCGGGGTGCCCTCGGGTCAGTCGGACGCGCAGGGGACGGAACCACCGGCCGTTGAACCGGTTCCGGACGTAGGACTCGAAGACGAAGAGCGGCCGGACGAGGATCACCACGGCGAGGACGACGAAGGCCGCGGTGATGGTCTGGCCGAGGCTGCGCTCGCTCTTCACGAGGTCGTCGACGACGGTGTTGAGCTGCAGGCCGATGAGCGCGAAGACGAACCCCTCGAGGATGACGTCGATGCTCGTCCACAGCGGGCGCTCCTGCAGCCGGGTGGCGTAGCCCTCCTTCGGCGAGTTGTACCCGATGTAGAGCCCGGCGGTCACGACCGCGATCACGCCCGAGCCGGAGAGGTCCTCGGCGAGGATGTACGCCACGAAGGGCAGCAGGATGCTCATGATCGTCTCGACCACCGGGTCGTTGATCCGCATCCGGATCCAGTGCACGAGGACACCGAGGACGATCCCGACCGCCAGGCCGACGCCGATCGCGAGCGCGAAGATGCCGACGTCCTGCAGGATCGTCAGCGAGGTGCCGGCGGCGATGAGCGTGAACACCCGCACGAGCGTCAGGGAGGCGGCGTCGTTGATGAGGCTCTCCCCGGAGAGCACCGTCATCACGCGCCGGGGGAGTCCGAGCTTGCGTCCGATCGCCGCCGCGGACACCGCGTCCGGCGGGGCGACGATCGCGCCGAGCAGGATCGCGGCCGGCCAGTCCATGTCGGGGATGATGATGTACGCCGCCAGGCCCACCGCGAGCGCCGTGACGATGACCAGGAAGATGCCGAGTCGGCGGATCTGCTTGATCGACTGTTGGAAGCTCTGCCACGACACGTCGAGCGCCGCCGAGTAGAGCAGCGGCGGCAGCACGACGGTGAGGATCACTTCCGAGTTGATCTCGATGTGCGGCAGGCCGGGCAGGAACGACACGCCGAGGGCGACCGCGGTCACGAGCAGCGGGGCCGGCAACCCCTTCGCGCGGGCGAAGCCGGTGACGAGCAGCGATCCGACCAGCAGGATGAGGAGCTCGGCGGTGTCCATGTCCCCCATTCTCCCATCGGCAGGGGACACGGGCCTGCGGCGGGTGACCGGCGGGTGAACAGCGGGTTGCCGGTCGTGTTTGCTCAACGGGGCCGGGGCTGGAACACTGTCCCGCGGTGGACATCACACTCATAGTCGTCCTGGTCATCGCGTTGGCCCTCTTCTTCGACTTCACAAACGGTTTTCACGACACCGCCAACGCGATGGCGACACCGATCGCGACCGGGGCCATGAAGCCCAAGGTCGCGGTCACGGTCGCCGCGGTGCTCAACCTCGTCGGTGCGTTCCTCAGCACTGCGGTGGCGACCTCGATCTCGCACGGCCTCATCAACGAGGGCCCCGGCGGCGTCGCGATCACCCCGGAGATGATCTTCGCGGGGCTCATCGGTGCCGTGGTCTGGAACATGATCACGTGGCTCCGCGGCCTCCCGTCGTCGTCGTCGCACGCGCTGTTCGGCGGTCTCATCGGCGCCGCGATCGTGGGTGCCGGCTTCCAGTCGGTGAACTACGCCGCGCTCATGACGGTGGTGATCATCCCGGCGTTCCTGTCGCCGGTGATCGCCGCGCTGGTGTCGCTCCTCTCGACGCGCATCGCGTACCGCATCACGCGGCGCCCGGTGTTCCCGAACGAGCGCGGCGGGTTCCGCATCGGCCAGGTCTTCACGAGCTCGATGGTCTCCCTCGCGCACGGGACGAACGACGCACAGAAGACGATGGGCGTCATCACGCTGACCCTCATCGCCTCGGGCGCCCAGTCGTCGACGCAGGGCGTGCAGTTCTGGGTCGTGATCGCCTGTGCCCTCGCGATCGCCCTCGGCACGTACACCGGCGGGTGGCGCATCATCCGCACGCTCGGCTCCGGCATCACCGAGATCCGCGCGACGCAGGGCTTCGCCGCCGAGGCGTCGACCGCGGCGACGATCCTCGCGTCGAGCCACCTCGGCTTCGCCCTCTCCACCACGCAGGTCTCCTCCGGCTCGATCATCGGTGCCGGCCTCGGTCGTCGCGGGTCGAAGATCCAGTGGTCGACGGCGGGCAAGATCGTCATCGCCTGGTTCATCACCCTGCCGGCCTCGGCCGCGGTCGGCGCGATCGCGTCCGGCATCGCCCGGTTCGGGGTCGTCGGTCTGGTCATCGACGCCGTGATCGGTGCCGTGGTGATCCTCGGTCTCTACCTGTGGTCGCTCCGCAAACCGCACGAACAGGCCATCGAGGTCGACGTGGCCGCGAACGCGGTCTTCACCCGGAAGGAACTCCGGGACCTGCAGCGCAAGAAGCGCGCCGAGGACGTCGCGGCCCGCCGCGCCGAGCTGAGCCGCGAACGCACACTCCGCCGCATGGCGGGTCGCAAGGGAGGCCGTCGCTGATGGGCATCGACTGGGCCGCGTTCGCGGTCGTCGCACTGGTCGCGGTGGTCGCCGCGTGCTTCGTCGTCACGGTGTACTCGACGGGCCTCCGGCTCCTCAGCGCCGCCGACTCGCGCGCCGGCAAGTACTCGGTCAAGGACGACGGGACCATCGGCCCCGCCACCGCCGGGTTCCCGAACCCGGCGGGCGTCACGACCGCCGTACGCGGCCTCCGGGCGCTCGCGGTCGTCTGCTTCGTCGTCTGCGGTGCAACGGTCCTCTACGGCATCTACCTCATCGTCCCGCAGTTCCACTGACGCCCGACGGGAGGCCCGGGGCGGCGCCGCTCCGGGCC
>JASCOJ010000162.1 GCA_029959645.1 Microbacteriaceae bacterium PS02332
TATACGAGCCAGCGCGGCTCTAGCGTTGGAGCTTGTTCCGTGCTGCCGCAGGGCCCGCCGCCGCGGCCGCCGGCGCCGGCGCGGCGGGCGCCGCGGCGGTCGGGAGGCCCGGTGCCGCTCCGACGGACCGGCTCGCCGCCGCCCGGGCCCTCGCGGACTCCACCCCGCCGCTGGCAGCGGGCACCGCCGTACGCGTGTTCGCCACCCTCGCGGCGGTCGCCGCCGAGGACGTCGCGCTCGCCCGCACGGTCGAACCGCACCTCGACGCGCTCAGCGTCCTCGCGCAGGCCGGCATCGACGCACCCGCGGATTCGACGTGGGGCGTCTTCGCCGCCGAGGGGCCGGGCCTCCAGCTCGACGCACACCGGACGGCCGACGCCGGACCGGACCCGTTCCTCCTGACCGGGACGAAGCCCTGGTGCTCCCTCGCCTCGACGCTGAGCCACGCGCTCGTGACGGCGCACGTCGGTGCCGACCGGCAGTTGTTCGCCGTCGACCTGCGGCACGAGGGCGTCCATGCGCACGACGAGGCGTGGGTCGCCCGCGGCATGCCGGACGTGCCGAGCGGACCGGTCGACTTCCGGGCGGTCCCCGCCCGCGCCGTCGGCGACCCGGGCTGGTACCTGCACCGACCCGGCTTCGCCTGGGGCGGCATCGGGGTCGCGGCCTGCTGGTGGGGCGGCGCCGTCGGCCTCGCCCGGGTGCTCCGCGACCACGCCGCCGCCCGCCCGGACAGCGAACTCCTCCGCGCGGCGCTCGGGGCCGTGGTCGCCGACCTCGCGGACGCCGAGGACGCCGTCGCCGGGGCCGCCCGCCGGATCGACGCGACCGCCGGCGCCGCTGCCACCGCCGAGGAGGCCACCGCCACCCCGGTCGAGGTCACCGCCAGCGCCGACGAGGCCACCGCCAGCGCCGACGAGGACTGGGCGCTCCTGGCGCAGGTCGTCCGCTCCCGCGTCCGGCGCGCGGTCGACGCCGTGACGTCCCGGGTCGTCGGGGCGATCGGTCCCGGCCCGCTCACGAGCGACCCCGCGGTCGCCGCGCGGGTCGCCGACCTCGGGCTCTACGTGCTCCAGGACCACGGGGAACGGGACCTCGCCCGGATCGGTCGGATCGTCCTCGAGCGCGGTGGTGTCGCGTGGTGAGCTTCGACCACCGGGAACCCGGCACCGACCCGGCGGCCTGGTCCGCGGTCCTGGCGCGGACCGCACCGGCGACGGTCGACCCGACGGCGTACCGCTCCGTGGTCGTCGTCGCGCCGCACCCGGACGACGAGACACTCGGTGCGGGCGGCCTGATCGCGTCCGCCGCCGATGCCGGGGTCCCCGTCCACGTGGTCCTGGTCACCCGTGGCGAGGGCTCCCACCCGGACTCACCGACCACGAGCCGCGCCGACCTGGCGGGCCGTCGCCCCGGGGAGTTCGCCGAGGCCCTGCGGGCCCTGCACCCGGACGTGACCTCGCGCGTGCTCGACGTCCCCGACGGCGGCCTGCGCGAGCACCCGGAACCGCTGCGGGCCGCCCTGACCGACCTCCTCGACGCGGCGGACGGCCCGGTGCTGCTCGTGGCCCCCTGGCGCGGCGACGGGCACCGGGACCACCGGATCGCCGGCGAGGTCGCCGAGGCGGTCACCGACGAGCGGCCCGACGTCGACCTGCTCGCCTACCCCGTCTGGGCCTGGCACTGGGACGACCCGGAACGGTCCCTGATGCCCTGGGACCAGGCGGCCGCGCTCACCCTCACCCCGGACGTGCTCGACCGGAAGCGCCGGGCACTCGCCGCCCACCGGTCGCAGGTCCTCCCGCTCTCGGCGGCGCCCGGCGACGAACCGGTGGTCGACGACCGGCACGCGCGACACCACCTGCGCGACTCGGAGTGGTTCCTCCGGCCGCTCGCGCCCACGTCGCGGTCCCGCGCGTCCTTCGACGCCCACTACGCCCGGAAGCCCGAGGGGTGGGACTTCGACGGGTCCTGGTACGAGCGACGCAAGCGTGCCGTCACCACGGCGGCGCTCCCCCGTGAGCGCTACCGCTCGGCCCTCGAGCTCGGGTGCGCCACCGGGGTGCTGACCGCTGCCCTCACCGAGCGGGCCGACGCCGTGCTCGGCACCGACATCGCCGCCGCGCCGCTCGAACGGGCCCGCATGCGAGCACCCCGGGCACGCTTCATGCAGGCGACGCTGCCGACGGAGTGGCCGGACGGCCGGTGGGACCTCGTGGTGATTTCCGAGGTCGGCTACTACCTCTCCCCCGCCGACCTCGACACCACCATCGACCGCGTGCTCGCCTCCCTCGACGACGACGGGGTGCTGGTGGCCTGCCACTGGCGACACCCCGACGACGACGCCGTCAGCGACGGGGACACGGTCGACGCCCGGCTCAGCGAACGCTGGCCACGTCCGGCGCTCGTCCGGCACGTCGAGCCGGACTTCGTGCTGAGCGTCCTGCCCGGTGCCGCCGTCACCTCGGTGGCCCGGGCCGAGGGCCTCGTCCGGTGACGGACCACGAGGCCGCCGGGTCGACCGGGTCCGTCCGCCGCGGGCCGGCTCCGGACCAGCCCGAGACCCGCGCTGCCCGCACCGCCACCACGACACCTCCTCGGGCGACCAGCCCCGGTGCCCCCGACGCTCGCCTGGTCGACAGTGCCCTGCAGGACGACGACCGGACGGGCCGGCCCGCCGCACGCGTCCACGTCGTGGTGCCCGCGCACGACGAGGAGGCCCGCATCACCGCGTGCCTGACAGCCCTCGCTGACGCGGTCGCACGGCTCCACGCCGAGCGCCCCGACGTCCAGGCCACCGTCACCGTGGTGCTGGACGGCTGCACGGACGGCACGCTCGACGCCGTGCGTGCCGCGGGGCACCCCTGGCTGCACGTCCTCGAGACCGCGCGGGTCGGCGTGGGCAGTGCCCGGGCGCTCGGTGCCGCCGCCGCGCTCGCCGTGCCGGACAGGACCGAGACGCCGACCAGGACGGACGGCACGGCCGCGCCCGCCCGGCGGTGGCTCGCGCACACCGACGCCGACTCCCGGGTCGACGCGGGGTGGCTCGTCCAGCAGCTCGCCGCGCTCGACGACGGTGCGCACCTCCTCGTCGGCGCCGTCGTCCCCGAGCCGCAGGACCTCGACCCGGCGGTGCTCGCACGGTGGGAGGCGGCGCATCCGCCGGGCGCGACGCTCGGTCACGTGCACGGCGCGAACCTCGGCGTGCGGGCCGACGCCTACCACGCTCTCGGCGGCTTCGAGCCGGTGCCCGAACACGAGGACGTGCGCTTCGTCGAGCGGGCCCGCGCGCTGGGGCTGCGTGTCGACGCGACCACGGACCTCCCGGTCGTCACGAGCGGCCGGTTCGACGGCCGGACGCCCGGTGGCTACGCCGACCACCTCCGTCGTACCTACGGCGACGGGAGCTGACGTCTTCCGATCCTCATAGCGGACCGAAGGGGTGCCCATGGCAGCCCTTCCTAGGTTCTCCTCGTCGGCACGCCCGCCGCGCGATCCGCGCGACGGGCGCTCCCGGAGCCGGCACCATCGAGGAGAACCATGTTCCTGACCTACCTCAGGCGCGAACTGACGAACCGGAAGAAGCAGACGGTCATCATCGCCGTCGGCATGGCACTCGCCATCGCCCTGGTCGTCATCGTGTCGTCGATCGCGAGCGGCGTGCAGGCCGCCCAGGCCAGCGTCCTGCAGTCCGTCTACGGCGTCGGCACCGACATCACCGTCACGAAGACCGAGACCCCCACGTCGAGCAGCACCGGCCGGCCCTCGTTCGACTTCGGCAACCAGGGCTCCTCGAGCAGCAGCGGCTCGACGGACCTGTCGCAGTCGCGGCTCGCGGTGTCGCGCGGAGCGAGCACGCTGAGCGCCGCGGACCTCGCCGAGGTGACGAGCACCGACGGGGTGAAGGCAGCGACCGGTGTCCTGACGCTCGAGAACAGCACGTTCTCCGGCCAGGTCCAGCAGGACCAGGGCAGCAGCGACGGCAGCACCAGCGGTGGGACCGCGGCGCAGGGCGGCCCGCCGAGTGGTGGTGGCCAGGGCGGTGGTGGTTTCGGGGGCGGTTCCTTCAGCGTCGACTCCTTCACCGTCACCGGCATCCCGGTCTCCGGCGACACCGTCGGACCCCTCACGAGCACCGAAGTCACGAAGGGCCGCACCTTCACCTCGGCCGACGCCGGCAAGGACGTCGTCGTGCTCGACGCCGCGTACGCGAAGAGCGAGTCGAAGGCGGTCGGCGACACGCTCTCCATCGGCGGGAAGACCTTCACCGTCATCGGGATCGTCGCCTCCACCGGCTCGGCATCCACCACCGGCTCGAACACGTACATCCCGCTCGACACCGCACAGACCCTCGCCGACCTGACCGGCGAGGTCACCTCCATCTACGTCTCCGCCGACTCGTCCTCGGACGTCGCGTCGATCAAGACCGCCCTGCAGAAGCAGCTCTCGACCGCGACCGTGTCCACCGAGTCCGACCTCGCCTCGAGCGTGTCCGGTTCCCTCGCGACGGCGTCGACGCTCGTGTCGAACCTCGGCCGGTGGCTGTCGATCGTCGTCCTCGCGGCGGCGTTCCTCATCGCGATCCTGTTCACGATCTCCGGCGTCACCCGGCGGACCCGCGAGTTCGGCACCCTCAAGGCCATCGGCTGGTCGAACGGCCGCATCACCCGCCAGGTCGCCGGCGAGTCCCTGGTGCAGGGCCTGATCGGCGGGATCATCGGCGCCGCGGTGGGGTTGGTCGGCATCCTCGTCGTCAACGTCATCGCCCCCACGGTGTCGGCCAGCGCCGCGTCCGACACCCGGTCCGGACCCGGCGCAGGCGGCGGGATGCCCGGAGCAGCCGCGACGGCCGCGGCCGGCGGCGGCACGGCCGGTGGCGCTCCCGCGGGTGGCTTCGGCGGTGGCGGCCGGACGGCGGCGACCACGGACGTCGTGCTGCACGCTCCCGTCACGGTCGAGGTGATCCTGCTCGCGGTCGGGCTGGCCGTCCTCGGCGGGCTGATCGCCGGTGCCCTCGGCGGATGGCGCGCCTCCCGACTGCGTCCTGCCGAGGCCCTGCGGAGCGTGGCCTGATGAACGACCGTCCGCGACCCGTGCCGACCCCCGACCACCCAGGAGCCACCGTGACCACCACCGGAACCGCCGCATCGACGGCCACCGCACCCACCGCCTCCCGGCCGATGTACCGCCTGGCCGGCGTGACCAAGACGTACGAGCAGAAGCACAGGAAGGTCACCGCGCTCACCGGCGTCGACCTCGAGATCCCGCAGGGCCAGCTCGTCGCGGTCCAGGGGCCGACGGGCGGCGGCAAGTCGACGCTGCTCCAGGTGCTCGGCGCACTGGACCGCCCGAGCACCGGCTCCGTGCACCTCGGCGACCGGGACGTCGCGACGCTGGGCGACCGTGCCCTGACCGAGCTCCGCGCGGCCGAGATCGGCTTCGTCTTCCAGGGCTTCAACCTGATCCCGACGCTCACGGCGCTCGAGAACGTCGAGACGGCCTTCGCCGGGTCGCTCGCCGGCCGGTCCCGGGCCGAGGTGCGGGACCGTGCGACGGGCGCCCTGCAGGAGGTCGGACTCGGCGAGCGCCTCGACCATCTGCCCTCCGAGCTCTCCGGCGGGCAGCAGCAGCGTGTCGCGATCGCCCGGGCACTCGTCAAGGACCCGAGCGTGCTGCTCGCGGACGAACCGACGGGCGCCCTCGACGAGGCCACCCGGAACGAGATCATGGTGCTCATCGAGCGGCAGTGGCAGGACCGAGGACTCACGGTCGTCATCGTCACCCACGACTCATGGGTGGCGCGGCGCGCCGAACGTCGGCTGCTCATCGAGCAGGGGCGGGTCCGGGACGTGTAGCCCGGGCAGCCCGTCACGGCCACCCGCCGGACGGGAGGCCCCCCTGTTGCCCGTCCGTGGAGCGGGATGCGCCTCCTCGCCTCCCGTCCGTCGGGCGCGAGCGCCCTCGCCTCCCGTCCGTCGGGCGCGAGCGCCCTCGCCTCCCGTCCGTCGGGCGCAAGCGCTCCCGCCTCCCGTCCGTGGGGCGCGGGCGCCCTCGCCTCCCGTCCGACCGGCGGGAGGCCCCCCCTCGTCTCCGGTCCGGGCAGGCAGACCGCGGGGTCGGCCCCCGGCCACGCGTAGTGCTGCCCGCTCGTCCGCGGCGGTCCTGTCAGGCCGTGCGGACCGGGTAGTCGCAGTAGGCGAACCAGGTCGAGTCCGGTGCCCAGGGCGGCACGTTGACGGTGCCCTGCCCGCCGTCGAGCGCCACGAGGGTCTCGGGCACGACCGCGATCCGCGCACCGCGGGCGAGGGCCCCGGGCAGCAGCCGGAGCTCCACGCGGTGGTCGGCCGGGTGCCCCTGCACGCCCGGCTCGTACGACAGGTAGAGCAGGTGCGCACCGTCCGGCGAGACGTGCGGGAACCAGTTCACCCGCTCGTCGCCGGTGATCTGCACGGGCTCGGCGGAGCCGTCCCGGAGGCTCGCGAGCTGCGCGGTGCCCGGGGTGAAGCGCTCGGTGTTGAAGAGGACCGTGCTGCCGTCCGGGGTCCATGCGCAGCCGTCATCGGGGTGCTCGTCCCGGGTCCGGAACGTCGTCGCACCGGTGTCGGGGTCGACGATCCCGACGTCGGTCGTCCAGACGCCGTCCTCGGTCCGCTCGCCGACGATCGCCGCGAGTGCCGAGCCGTCGGGGGCGATGCCGTGCAGGTAGTACTTGCGCACGACCGGCAGCGCGGCGGCGGTGTCGGTGATCCGGGTGCCGGTGCCGCCGCCGGGCATCGGCACGCGGTACAGCTCGCCGTCCCGTGCGCTCACCACGGCCGACGTGCCCGACGGGTCGAGCACGTGGTCGTTGTTGATCTCGGGGACGCCGTGCATCGGCACCGGCACGAGGGCGGTCTCGTCGAGGACCGTCCCCGGTGCCGGCAGCGGCAGGAGCCAGAGGTCGCCGTCGGCGTTGAGCACGAGCGTCAGGTCGTCGAGCACGTTCGGCGCCTCGACGAGCACGGAGGCGGACTCGAACACCGTCCGGGCGGTCCGCGTTCCGACGTCGTACACGTGCACGCGGCTGGTCTGCTCGGCGAGCAGCTGCCGCCCTCTGGTCTCGCTCATGCGTCCATCCTGTCTTCTTCAACGGCACGAGACTCGGGGGGGGGGGGCCCCCGGGCGGGGGGGGTGGGGGGGGCGGGGGGGGGGGCCCCGGGGGGGGGGGGG
>JASCOJ010000163.1 GCA_029959645.1 Microbacteriaceae bacterium PS02332
GGCCTCCTCGTCGCGATCGGCGACCGGGTCACGCCCGGTCGGGTCCGGAGCGCCTCGAGCGTCTCGAGCGAGGAGCAGCTGCTCTCGCTCGTCGACGAGGCGGCCGAGAGCAACGTCCTCGAGGCCGACGACCGCGAGCTCATCCACTCGGTCTTCGCCTTCAGCGACACCTTGGTGCGCGAGGTCATGGTGCCCCGCACCGACATGGTCACCGCCGACGCCCGCGACACCGTGTCGACCGTGATGGAGCAGTTCCTCGCCACCGGCGTCTCCCGCATGCCGGTGACCGGGCGGGACAACGACGACGTCCTCGGCGTCGCCTACCTGCGCGACCTCGCCCGGGCGCTGTACGAGCGTCCGGAGACGGCCTCGCGGCTCGTGCGCACGATGCTCCGCCCCGCCGACTACGTCCCCGAGTCGAAGCCCGCGGACGACACGCTCCGGTACATGCAGGCCGCCAAGAACCACCTCGTGCTCGTCGTCGACGAGTACGGCGGGGTCGCCGGCCTCGTCACCATGGAGGACCTCATCGAGGAACTCGTCGGCGACATCGCCGACGAGTACGACCGTGCCGTCGTCGACCGTGCCGAGGTCGAGCCCGGCCGCTGGCGGATCTCCGCGCGGCTGCCCATCGACGAACTCGGCGACCTCTTCGGCATCGAGCTCGACGACGACGACGTCGACACCGTGGGCGGCCTCCTCACGAAGGAACTCGGCCACCTGCCGTCCTCGGGCGACACCGTGACCGTCTCCGGCGTGGTGCTCACCGCCGACCGGGTCGAGGGCAAACGCCGCGACCTCGTCACCGTCCTCGCCGAGGCCACTCCCGAGCTCGACGACGCCGAGCAGGCCTTCGAGCCGGACTCCGACCACTCTCCGACGGGAACACGACACGCATGAGCGACACCGACACCGGGACCGGTCCCGACAGCACCGCGAAGCCCTACCGGGCCGGCTTCGTCTCCTTCGTCGGGCGGCCGAACGTCGGCAAGTCCACGCTGACGAACGCCCTCGTCGGGCAGAAGGTCGCGATCACCTCCTCGAAGCCACAGACCACCCGGCGGGCGATCCGCGGCATCGTGCACCGCCCCGACGGTCAGGTCATCGTCGTCGACACCCCGGGAGTGCACCGCCCGCGCACGCTGCTCGGTGAGCGGCTCAACGACCTCGTGCAGTCGACCCTGGGCGACGTCGACGTCATCGGCTTCTGCGTGCCGGCGAACGAGCCGATCGGCCCCGGCGACCGCTTCATCAACGACACGCTCGACCAGTACCCGCGCGCCAAGAAGGTCGCGATCGTCACGAAGACCGACCGCGCCGGCAAGGAGAAGATCGCCGAGCAGCTCCTCGCGGTCTCGCGCCTGCGGGAGTGGGACGCGATCGTCCCGACCTCGGGCACCGAGCACCTGCAGCTCGACGACCTCCTCGACGAGGTCGTGTCGCTGCTGCCGGAGTCGCCGCAGCTCTACGACGACCAGGCCGTGACCGAGGAGACCGACGAGGAGCGTATCAGCGAGCTCATCCGCGAGGCAGCGCTCGAGGGCGTCCGCGACGAACTCCCGCACTCCCTTGCCGTGGTCATCGAGGACATCGTCGAGCCCGACCCGGAGGAGGACCCGGACGGGCCGCTGCGGATCTTCGCGAACCTGTTCGTGGAGCGGGACAGCCAGAAGTCGATCGTCATCGGGCACAAGGGCAGCCGGCTCAAGGACGTCGGGACCCGTGCCCGTGTCGAGATCGAGTCACTGCTCGGCGGCCGACACGTCTACCTGAACATCCGGGTGAAGGTCGCCAAGGAGTGGCAGCGCGACCCGAAGCAACTCGGGCGCCTCGGGTTCTGACCAGCCGCAGCGCGCAGGTCATCCCCGGGTCGGACGCGCCGCCGACGAGGGCGTCGTACCGTGGACGGGTGTTCCGTCCGATGCTCCGGTCCCAGGTGGTGGTCGACCTCCTCGTCGCGGCCGTCCTCGCCGGCGTCGCGCTGCTCGAGAACCGCACTGCCGACGACCCGACGCATCGCCTCGCCTCGATCGTCCTGTTCGTCGTCGCCGTCGCCCTCCGTCGGGCGTCCCCGGCCCTGGCACTCGGGATCGCCTGGGCGGCAGCGATCGTGCAGATGACCAGCGGCATGTACCCGGGGGTCGAGGACCTCGCGATCAGCCCGGTCGTCTACGCCACCGGTGCCTACGGCAGCCGCCGGGTCCGGATCGCCGGACTCGTCAGTGCCGTCGTGGGGTCGGTGACCGCGGGCCTCTACATCGGCATCCGCGACTACGTCCAGCTCGGCGTCGGGAGCTACTCGGGACAGCAGCTGGCCGAGCGGATCGGCCTCTACGTGCTCGTGGGTGTCGCGCTGATCCTGCTGCCGTGGATCGCCGGCGTGCTCCGCCGGTCCCGCCAGGCCGCCCAGCTCAGCCGGGAGGCCCAGCTCCTGGCACAGCGCGACGCCGCCCGGGCCGACCGGGCCGTCGCGGTCGAGCAGGAGCGCGTGCGGATCGCGCGCGAGATGCACGACATCGTGGCGCACTCGCTGGCCGTCGTGATCGCCCAGGCCGACGGCGCCCGGTACGCGCTGCGGGCCTCGCCGGAGACCGCCGACCAGGCGCTCACGACGATCGCCGGCACCGCCCGACGCGCGCTCGGCGACGTCCGCGACCTCCTCGGCACCCTCCGCCACGAGCAGGGGACGGCCCCGACACCGGACGTCGACGACCTCGACCGGTTGGTCGAGGACATGCGGCAGGTCGGACTGCAGGTCGAGGTCGACCGTGAGGGCGACCCGACCTCGCTCAACACGAGCACGCAACTCGCGGTCTACCGCATCGTGCAGGAGAGCCTCACGAACGCGTACAAGCACGGCGAGCCCGGGGCACCGGTCCACGTTCGGCTGTCCTCCCGACCGGACACCGTCGAGATCGACGTCGTCAACCGTCCGGCCGTCGACGGACGTCCGGGCCCCGGGACCGGCCACGGCCTGGTCGGGATGCGCGAGCGTGCGACGATGGCGGGCGGCAGCATGACCGCCGGGCTCCGTGGGGACGACTTCGCCGTGGCCGTCCGGATGCCAGCCCACCAGGCGACCGGCCAGATGCCCCGCGGGATCGTCCGGGGTCCGACCAGCACCGCCGACACCGAGCAGGAGCACACGACCCGATGACCACGCCCCCCGCACCGACGATCCGCGTCGCACTCGTCGACGACCAGGCACTGTTCCGCACCGGCATCCGGATGCTCATCGACTCGCAACCCGACCTCCAGTTCGTCGGCGAGGCCGGCGACGGTGCCGAGGGGGTCGAACTCGTCCGGCGGACCCGACCGGACGTGGTGCTCATGGACGTGCGCATGCCGGTCCTCGACGGCATCGCCGCGACGGCCCGGATCGTGGAGGACAGCGGCACGGGCGGCCCGGAGGTGCTCGTGCTCACGACCTTCGACTTCGACGAGGCGGCCGCGAAGGCCATCCGCGCCGGCGCCAGCGGCTTCGTGCTCAAGGACGCCGACCCGGAGTTCCTGCTCGCGGCCATCCGCACGGTGCACGCGGGCACCGCGGTCTTCGCGGCGTCGGCCACGCGCGACCTGTTGCGCCGGTGGGAGGACCCGACCCAGCAGCGGGCGAGCCTGCCGGTGTCGTTCGCCGACCTGACCCCGCGTGAGCGGGAGATCTTCGACCTGGCGGCCCGCGGCTTCAGCAACGCGGAGATCGCGCAGCACGAGTACGTGAGCGAGGCCACGGTCAAGACGCACATCTCCCGCGTCCTGACGAAGCTCGACCTCCGCGACCGGGTCCGGCTGGTCGTCTTCGCGCACGAGCACGGCCTGGTCGGCAAGCGCGACTGAGCGCGGGCCCGCGGCGTCGGTCTGCGAGGTGTTTCAGCACATCGGGCGGACGGCACCAGGCACCGGGGCGCACCGAGGAGCAGCGTGGACGGGGGACACCGATCCAGGAGGAAGCATGCTGCTCGAAGGCAAGACCATCGTCGTCACCGGCGGGAACAGCGGCATCGGGGAGCAGATCTGCCTCGCCGCCGCGGCCGAGGGCGCGAACATCGTCATCGACTACGTCGCCCACCCCGAGGCGACCGACTCGCTGGTCCAGCGCATCGAGCAGGCCGGCGGCCACGCGGTCGGTGTCGACGCGGACATCACCAGGGCGGCGGACCTGCACCGGATGGTGCAGAAGGCGGTGGACGCGTTCGGGTCGCTCGACGTGCTCGTGAACAACGCCGGCATCGAGGACCGGAAGTCGCTCCTCGAGGAGACCGAGGAGGGCTACGACGAGGTGATGGCCGTGAACATGAAGAGCGCCTTCTTCGGCACCCAGGCAGCGGCGAAGCAGTTCATCGCGCAGGGGAACGGCGGCCTCGTCCTGAACATCTCGAGCGTGCACGAGGACTGGCCGATGCCCGGGAACCTCGCCTACTGCGTGTCGAAGGGCGGCATGCGGATGCTCGCCAGGAGCGGTGGCGTCGAGCTCGGCCCGCACGGCGTCCGGATCGTGAACATCGCACCCGGCGCCGTCGACACCCCGATCAACACCGCGACGACGTCGGACCCGGAGAAGCTGCAGCAGCTCGACGCCGCCATCCCGCTCGGCCGACCGGCGAAGCCGCACGAGATCGCCGAGGTCGTCGTGTTCCTGGCGTCCGGCAAGGCCGGCTACATGACGAGCACCACGGTCACGATCGACGGCGGCATCTCGCAGGGGAGCGTCGGGCTCTAGCGGCGGCGGTCATCCTCCGGGATGACACCGACGGGCCCTCCGACGGACGGTCGCGAGCCGCCGGACGGACGCGGGACGGGCCTCCTGGCCGTCATCGTGGAGGCATGACCACGACCTCCGAAGCGATCATCCGGCTCGACCACGTCTCCAAGCACCACGGCGACCCCGCTCGTCGGGTCACGGCGCTCGACGACGTCAGCATCGACATCGGCGCGGGTGAGTTCACCGCCGTGATGGGGCCGTCCGGGTCGGGCAAGTCGACCCTGATGCACGTCGCCGCGGGCCTCGACGCGGTGTCCGACGGGCGGGTCACGATCGACGGCGTCGACATCACCCGGCTCGGCGACCGCGAGCTCACCGAGCTCCGTCGGCAGCGGCTCGGCTTCGTGTTCCAGTCCTTCAACCTCGTGCCGACGCTCGACGTCGCGGAGAACATCCGGCTGCCGTTCCTCCTGGGCGGCCAGAAGCCGAACCGCGAGGAGTCGGCGTGGATCGACCGGCTCGTCGAGATGCTCGGCCTCGGCAACCGGCTGTCGCACCGGCCGCACCAGCTCTCCGGTGGGCAGCAGCAGCGGGTGGCCATCGCGCGGGCGCTCGCCTCGCGTCCCGCCGTGGTCGTCGCCGACGAGCCGACGGGCGCGCTGGACTCGCGCACCGGGCGGGACGTGCTCGCGATCCTCCGCGGTGCCGTCGCCGAGTGGGGCCAGAGCGTGGTGATGGTGACGCACGACCCGGTCGCCGCGGCCAATGCGGACCGCCTCCTGTTCCTCGCCGACGGCCGGATCGTCGACGACCGCCCGGCGATGTCCGCCGCCGACATCTCGGCGACGATGCTCGGGATGGAGGCTGCCGCGTGAACGGCCTCAAGCAGTTCGCCCCGACCGTCCTCGTCGCCGCGCTCGGCACCACCTTCGGTTCCGCCCTCGTCATCGCGCCGGGCATCGTCACCACGGCGATGGGTGCGTCCGGGCTGGACGGACTCCGCTCGGTGCACGACGTCCTCGCCGTCATCGGGTGGCTCTTCCTGGGCATCGCCCTCTACGTCGGTGCGATCGTCACGGCGAACACCTGCGCCACGCTCATCGCCGGGCAGACCCGGACCATCGCCCTGCAGCGCCTCGTCGGGGCGACCGGGGTGTCGATCCGCCAGCGGATCACGCGCACCGGGCTCCTCGTCGGCCTGGTCGGCGGGCTCGCCGGCGCGGTGGTCGGCACGGGGCTCGTCGCCGTGTTCGTCGCCGTGCTGCGCGACTCCGGCTTCCTGCCCGACGCGTCCTACGCCCTGCTGCCGTGGGAGCTCGTGCTGCCCGTCGCCGCGGTGGTCCTCGCCACCTGGGGGGCCTTCGCCGTCGGGTCGCGTCGCGTCCTCACGGTGACACCGCTCCAGGCGCTGTCCTCGAGCGTCGAGCCGAGTCACGAGGACGTCCGCTCCGGCACCGCACGGAAGGTCTGGGCGATCCTCCTGATGGCGTCGGGCACGCTGCTCGCGCTGCTCGGGCTCGCGATGAGCCCGGCCGGCCCGGTCGCCGTCCTCCCGGCGGCCCTCGGCGGTTTCGTGTCGTTCGCCGGTGTCGCGGTCGGCGCGACGATCGTGATGCCGCCCGTCCTGCAGGCGATCGGCCGGATCGGCGCCGGCGACCCGGTCGTCCTGCTCGCCGGCCGCAACGCGATGCGCGCGCCCGCCCGGGCCTCGCGCGCCACCATCGGCCTGGTGATCGGCGTGACCCTGCTCGTGACGTTCGCCGTCGCCCTCGGGATCATGCAGCACGTGACCGAGTCGACGCTCTCGGGGCAGCAGGGCATCACACCCGGGATGCTCGAGGAGCAGCGGCGGTTCTTCGAGCAGCTCAACGCCGTCGTCAGCGTCATCGTCGGGTTCTCCGCGGTCATCGCGGCCGTCGGGGTCGTCAACGCCCTCGCCCTCGGGGTGTTGCAGCGACGGCGGGAACTCGGGCTGCTCCGCGTGCTCGGTCTGACCGGCGCGCAGGTCCGCCGGATGATCGTCACCGAGGCCGTGCAGATGGTCGTCGCGGCCGTCGTCACCGGCCTCGTCCTCGGCACCTTCTACGGCTGGCTCGGCGGACAGACCCTGCTCGGGTCGCTCGGCTCGGTGGTCACGCCCGTGCTGCCGCCGCTCACGATCGGCATCGTCGTGGTCGGGTCGCTCGTGCTCGCGGTGGTCGCGACCGTCGCGCCGGTGCGGCGGGCGATGCGGGTGCCGCCGACGGAGGCGCTGGCGGTCGACTGACCCGACCGCTCCTCGGACCGTCTGGAGGCCCCTCACCAGCCCGTGCCGGGCCTCCCGTCCGCG
>JASCOJ010000164.1 GCA_029959645.1 Microbacteriaceae bacterium PS02332
CCCCGCGACTGACGTCGAGGGTCAGTCGCCGGGGCGCACCGCGGCGGTGTCGGCCACGTCGATCCGGACGTCCCCGGACGGGGTCTCCTCGACCTCGACCCGCGGTGCCTCGTCGTGCTCGTCCGAGCCCGACATCCGCCGCAGGGTGTCGTGTCGACGCTCCTCGAAGGTCATGTCGACGCCGTCGTCCAGGTGGTCCCGATCCGGTCCGCTCATGCCCGCGACACTACGCCGGGCGGCACCGCACCGACCCGGTGTGTCAGCCCCGGGTGTTCGTGGCCCAGACCGTCGTCGACCCCGTGCGGAGCACCACGTTGCCGTCCGCCTGCATCCGGAGCAGCATGCCCGTACCGCCGGACCCGGCGGTGCCCGACGACCACCGCTTGGCCCCGAGCGGGCCGCTGAGCACGAGGTCGCCGCTGGGCAACAACTGGAGCGAGGCCCCGGCTCCCCCGCCGGCCTTCATGAAGGTCACGCGCCCGCCTGCCGTCACCGCGAGCACGCCGCTGGCCCGGACGGAGAGTCGTCGTGTGCCGGTGGTGTCCCGGACGGACTGGCCGGCGACGAGCGTGGCGCCGGGGACGAGCTGGTCGGCGCCGGGTGCGGCGTTCCGCCAGAGCACGACACCGTCCCGCGCGGTCACCCGGACGTCCCCGGTGTCGTCGACGGTCAGCCGCGCACCACCCGAGGTGGTCTGCGCGGTCGTCGACCAGAGGACCGCGCCGGAGGGACCCACGACGCTGAGGCGCCCCGTCGAGTCGAGCCGGAGGCCGGCGCCGTCCGCCTGCCCGCTGCTCTGCCAGAGGCGTCGGCCGTTGCCCCACTCGACGAGGGACCCGTCGGTCTGCATGTCGAGCCAGTACTGGCCGCTCGGCGAGTGGATCGACGTGCCGGCGGGGACGGTCGTGGCACCGGAGGTGACCGAAGTGGGGTCCGCACCCGCCGCGGCGGCCGACGTGGTCGACGGCGTGCAGTCCGCCGCCGTCGGGAGCACCCGACCGAGCGCCGACCAGTCCGGGGTCCCGAGTCCGGTCGCGGCGTCCCAGCCCCGGGTGGCGGACGCGGTGCCGTTGCCGCCCGTGACGACGTCACGGAAGGCCGTCGGGTTCGCGTAGAGGGCCCGGTGGACGTCACCGACACCGGCCGCGCAGCCCCGGGCGGTCAAGGCCACCGCGAGTTGTCCGGCGACCACCGGGGAGGCCAGGCTCGTCCCGCCGCCGAGCACGAAGCCGTGCAGCGTCGACATGTAGATCGCCGGGCCCTTCGCAGGGTCGGCGAGGGCCGCGACGTCCGGCAGCACGCGCTTGGTGCCGCTGATCCCGGCGCCCTGCTGCCAGGCGGGTCGGGCGTACGCGGTCGAGGTGCCGCCGCCACCCGCGCCGAGGTCGTTCGACCAGCCGGACTCGGTCCAGCCGGACGACGTCTTGGTGAGCGAGGTCCCACCGACGCCGACCACGACCGGCGACGACGCCGGGTACGACACGTCGACGATGGAGGTCTGCGGACCGGTCGGGCAGCGGGCGCCGTCGTCACCCGTCGCGGCGAAGACGGTGGCGCCGGCGGCGACGATGCGGGCGAGGGCGGCGTCCAGCGCGTTGCGGGCGCCGGCGGAGGTCAGCGTCTCGCAGCTGCCCCACGAGATGCTCACGGCGGTGATGCCGGCGGTCCGGACGTCGTCCGCGATCCGGCTGTAGGCGTCGTAGCTGCCCTGGAACGAGTTCGGCGTCACGTACACGCGCTGGCGGGCGCCGGGTGCGACCGCGAGCAGCGCCTCCTGGTCGAGTGCCACCTCGGTCTCGCCCCGGTTGCCGTCGGCGACGTGCGGGTCCGCGCCGTCGACCGCGATCTGGTCGAGCGCCGGGAGCGGTCGCCCGGTCGCCGCGGCGTAGGCGCTGAGGTCGTTGCGGTCCCAGCCCGAGAACTGCACGGTGGCGATCGTCGCCCCGGCACCGGCCGTCGCCGAGCCCGAGGACCGGTAGGCCCGCGCGAGGTCGGCCGGGGCGTACCCGCCCGGCACGGCCGCGTGGGCGAGGGCCGGACGGGTGTCGAGTCCGAGCACGGTGACGACCGAACCGCCGAAGGCCTGCGGCACCGTCGGTTCCGCGGTCGGGTGCATGCCGTCACCGGTGCCCACGAGGTGCACGCCGAAGAGCGCCTCGGCCTGGGCCGCGGTGCCGCGCGCCTCGACCTCCCACGTGTCCGGGTCGGTGACGGTGAAGCCGGCCGTGGTCAGCACCGTGCGTGCACGGGTCCTGGCGTCCTCGGCGGGCGCGACCGACGCGACGGCGGCCGCCCGCTCGTCGACGGTGTCACCCGCGGTCGCGGTGGGCAGTGCGGCGAGCGCCGCCGGGTCGACCGCGCGGAGCACCAGGGTCAGGTCGACGGCGGTGTCACCGGGCGTCGCGCCGACGGTCGGGTCGGACGAGGCGGGGACACCGCCGGGGGCCGCGGCTGCGGGGACGGGGGCGGAGGCCGCGGCGGTCGCGGCCTGTGCCGGGAGGCCCGGACCGGCGAGGGCGAGCGCCGCCACGACCGCGGTGGCGGCCAGGAGGCTCGGGGTGCGGGATGACATCGGCGGTCGCTTCCGTGGGCGGCGACGACGACCGCGACGGGTCGCCGGTCCACGGTGGCGGACGGTGCACGCTAACCCGCGGCGACGGCCCGACCGCAGCCCCAGTTCCGGGGCCCCGCGGACAGGTGTCGCGCCTCCCGGCGGTCAGCAGAGCGGGACGTTGACCGCGAGACCGCCCATGGCGGTCTCCTTGTACTTCGTCGACATGTCGGCGCCCGTCTGCCGCATCGTCTCGACGACCTGGTCGAGCGAGACGTGGTGCACACCGTCACCGCGCAGCGCCATCCGTGCCGCGTTGACGGCCTTGTTCGCGGCGATCGCGTTCCGTTCGATGCACGGGATCTGGACGAGCCCGCCGATCGGGTCGCACGTCAGCCCGAGGTTGTGCTCCATCGCGATCTCCGCCGCGTTCTCGACCTGCTCGGGGGTGCCGCCGAGCACCTCGGCGAGTCCGGCCGCCGCCATCGACGCCGCCGAGCCGACCTCGCCCTGGCAGCCGACCTCGGCGCCGGAGATGGAGGCCCGCTCCTTGTAGATCGAACCGACGGCACCCGCGGTGAGCAGGAACCGGACGATCGCGTCGTCTCGGCGGTCGGGCGTGATCGCCGGCACGTAGGTCAGCGCGTAGGCGAGCACCGCGGGGATGATCCCGGCGGCACCGTTCGTCGGCGCGGTGACGACGCGGCCGCCCGAGGCGTTCTCCTCGTTGACCGCCATCGCCGTGAGGTTCACCCACTCCATCGCGAAGAGCGGGTCGTGGTCGGGGTCGTCACGCGTGAGCTGCTCGTACCAGTCGGCCGCGCGGCGGCGGACCTCGAGCCCGCCGGGCAGCGTGCCGGTGCGCTGGACGCTGCGGTCGACGCACTCCTCCATCACCGCGTGGATGCGCAGCAGTCCGGCGCGTACCTCGGCCTCCGTGCGGGTCGCGGTCTCGTTCGCGAGCGCCACGCCGCTGACCGGGAGGCCCGTGGTCGCGCAGGCCGCCAAGAGCTCGGCTCCGCTGGAGAACGGGTGCGGCACCGTGTCGGTCTCGACCGGGATCGCCGTGCCGGCGACGTCCTCACCGGGCTCCTCGTCGCCGTCGCGCGCGATGAACCCGCCGCCGATCGAGTAGTAGGTCTCGACCGCGGTCTGGCTGCCGGTCGCGTCGAACGCGCGGAGCCGCATCGCGTTCGGGTGCCGCGGCAGCATCGTCAGCGGGTGCAGCACGATGTCGTCCAGTCGGAACGGCACCGTGGCGCCGCCCGCGAGGGTCAGCCGTCCGGTGGTCTCGAGGTCGTCGAGCGCGGCGGTCATGGCGTCGGGGTCGACGTCCTCCGGGCGCTCCCCCATGAGTCCGACCGCCACCGCACCGAGGGTGCCGTGGCCGCGCCCGGTCGACGCGAGCGAGCCGTAGAGGTCGACGCGGATCGTGTCCACGGGACCGTCCGCGCTCCGCGCGGCGAAGTCGGCTGCGGCGCGCATCGGCCCCACCGTGTGGGAGCTCGACGGGCCGACACCGATGCTGAACAGCTCGAAGACGGAGACCGGCACGATGTCGAGCCTACGCCGTCCGGACGGCAGGCTCAGTGGCCCCGTCGGGCCTGCCCGCCGTCAGTGCGCGTCGCCCAGGCCGCCCTTGACGTACGACGAGGTGATCGTGTCGTCGGTGAGCGTGCAGTTGTAGATCGCGTACGGGTCGGTGTGCCCGTCGTCGAACGTGAACGGGTAGATGAGCTGGTAGCTCCCGTCGGAGCTCGTGGAGCCGGACGGGTCCGGGGTGAAGGTCAGGGTGACGCCGTTCTCCGCGGCCTCGGTGCTGCACGCGTCGAAGACGTGCTGTGCGAGCGATGGCGCACTCGTCACCGGCGTCGGTGTCGGCGTCGGCGTCGGCGTCGGCGGGACGTCTGCCACGGTCGCCGCTGACGGGCTCGGCGTCGGCGTCGGCGCGACCGACGTCGTGGTGGCGGTGTCCCTCGACGCGGTCGGCGCGGAGACCGCGGCGCCGGTGGCGCACCCGGCGAGCGCGCCGATGAGCACAGCGGCGGTCAGCACGGTGGTGCCGAGACGGGTGGATGTGTTCATCGGTGCTCTCCTTCGGTCGGAGCAGGTGCGCTCACTCAGAGATGTCGGCGCGAGGCGGATCCTGACACGCGGCCCGGGCTGCGCGCCGAGGAGCGACCGCAGGGCTGAACCGGCCGGCGGCTCAGCGCTTGCCCTGCGTGGGCATCACGATCCAGAGCACGACGTAGGCGATCCAGAGCGGCCCGGGGAACAGGCTGAGCAGGACCCAGAGCACGCGGACCGCGGTACGGGACCAACCGAAGCGGTCCGCGATGCCGGCGCAGACCCCGGCGAGCAGGCGGCCGGAGCGGGGCCGGTGGAGTGTGTTCGTCATGTCCTCGACGCTACGGGCACGGCCTGGAGACCGGCATCCGGGACGCACCCGGGTCCGGGGTGGGGATGTCCCCACCCCCGCGGGCGCCTACGGGACGAGGACGATCTTGCCGCGGGTGTGGTGCTGCTCGAGCTCCGCGTAGGCGTCCTGCACCTGCTCGAGGGGGTAGGTCGCGGCGATCGGCAGCTCGATCGAGCCGTCGGCGACCATGTTCGCCAGGGCCGACAGGATCTCGGGGTCGGCGGTGTCCGCGCTGCCCGACGCCTTCGCGCCGACCTCCGCGGCGGCCTCGAACGCGATGACCGTCTCGATGCGGTCGGTGGGGACGCCGAGCGTGATGCCGAGGTGCACGTACTCGGCACCGAACGTGTCGATGAGCGCGTCGATGCCGTTCGTGGCGAGCTCGCGGATGCGGGCCTCCAGACCGTCGCCGTACGCCACCGGGCGCGCGCCCTTCGACGCCAGCCACTCGTGGTTGCCCTCGGACGCGATCGCGATGACGTCGACGCCCTCGTTCGTGAGCAGCTGCGTGACGAAGCCGCCGACGCCACCGGCGGCGCCGGAGACGACGACCGTCTCGCCCGCGCGGGGGTCGACCGCGCGGACCGCGGCGGCAGCCGTGGTGGCGACGACGTCGAGCCCACCGGCGGCCTCCCACGACATCAGGCGCGGCTTCGGGACGAGCTGCCCGGCCGGCACCGAGACGTACTCGGCGTGGCTCGAGCGTTCCCACGACCAGCCGAGGACCTCTTCGCCCTCCTCGAACCCGTCGACGTCGAGACCGATCGCGGCGACGGTGCCGGCGAGGTCGGTGCCCTGGCCGGACGGCAGCTTCTCGGGGTCCTGCCCGTCGAAGAGCCCCTGGCGGATGGCGGACTCGCCGGGGTTGATGCCCGCGGCGCGGACCTTGACGAGGACGCGGCCGGGCTCGACCTCCGGCACGGGCACCTCGGCCACGTGCAGGACGGAGCGGTCGCCCCACTCGTCGAAACGGACGGCGCGCATGGTGTCAGGCAGATCGCTCATGACGGCCGAGGCTACCCCCACGCCGCAGGAGTCGGGCGGCAGGCACGGGCGAGCCGCCGGTGGACCGCTCCATCAGCCTGCGCGTGGGACACTGCCGCATGCCCATCCTCCACAAGGACATGCAGCTCTGCATCTCGCTGGCCGCCCGGCCGAGCAACATCGGCACCCGCTTCCACAACGTCCTGTACGACGAGCTCGGCCTCGACTACGTCTACAAGGCCTTCACGACGACCGACCTGCCCGGTGCGGTGGCGGGCATCCGGGCGCTGGGCATCCGCGGCTGCTCGGTGTCGATGCCGTTCAAGGAGGCGGTGATCCCCCTCGTCGACGTCCTCGAGGACTCCGCCGCCGCGATCCGGTCCGTCAACACCATCGTGAACGACGACGGCGTCCTCACCGCGTCGAACACCGACTACGAGGCGGTCGCGGCCCTGCTCGACACGCACGCCGTGGACCGGTCGGCGCGGGTGCTGCTCCGGGGTTCCGGTGGCATGGCGAAGGCGGTCACGGCGGCGTTCCGGGGTGCCGGCTTCGACCACCTGACCGTCGTCGCCCGCAACGAGGCCGCCGGGACGGCCCTCGCCGAGCAGTACGACTACGACTGGGTCGGTCCCGACGACGAGGCCGGGGACGCCGACGTGCTCGTGAACGTGACGCCGCTGGGCATGCAGGGCGACGAGGCAGCGACGCTCGCCTTCCCCGACGACCGGGTCCGGGCCGCCACCACGGTGTTCGACGTGGTCGCGTTCCCGTCGGAGACGCCGCTCGTCCGCGCCGGCCGCGAGGCCGGCAAGCAGGTCATCACCGGCGCCGAGGTCATCGCGCTCCAGGCCGCCCGACAGTTCGAGCGGTACACGGGCGTCGCCCTCACCCCGGACCAGGTCGCACGCGCGAGCGCGTTCTCCCGCGAGGTGTGACGGACGGGAGGCGCGGTGCGGGCCCGCAC
>JASCOJ010000165.1 GCA_029959645.1 Microbacteriaceae bacterium PS02332
CCCCCCCCCGCGGGGGGCCGCGCCCCCCCCCCCCCCCCCCCCCCCCCCCCCCCCGCCCGGGATCCGCAGCAAGCATCCGACCGACGGAAGCCGCATGACCACTGCCCTCTACCTCGCCCGACGCGTCCTCCAGGCGCTCGTGGTGATCCTCATCGTCACCGTCGTGGTGTTCTGCCTGCTGCACGCGCTGCCCGGCGGTCCCGCCCGCGGCGTGCTCGGGGTCTCCGCGACCCCGGCGCAGATCGCCGCGTTCAACCAGGCGCAGGGCCTCGACCAGCCGCTGCCCGTGCAGTACCTCCGGTTCCTCGGACGCCTGCTCAGCGGCGACCTCGGCACCTCGTACACGCTCAACGAACCCGTCTCGCAGCTCATCGTCGAGCGCCTGCCGAAGACCCTCGTGCTCACCGGCGTCTCCGCCGTCGTCGGCCTGGTGGTCGCGATCCCGGTCGGCATGCTGCAGGCTGCCCGCCGCAACGGTGCCGCCGACTACGCCGCCACCACCCTGGCGTTCGTGTTCTACGCGACGCCGGCGTTCTTCCTCGGCCTCGTGCTCATCGTCGTGTTCAGCCAACAGCTGCCGTGGCTGCCTTCCCAGGCGCCCGGCGGCAACACGCTCGCCGAGGTGTTCCAGCAGCCCGCCGGCCTCGTGCTGCCCGTCGCGACCGGGGCCCTCGCGATGATCGCGGTGTTCAGCCGGTACATGCGCGCGGCGACGCTGGAGAACCTCCAGGAGGACTACGTCCGCACCGCCCGCGCCGGCGGCTCGTCGACGACGACGATCCTGCGGCGGCACGTGTTCCGGAACTCGCTCACCCCCGTGGTCGCGATGCTCGGGTACTACCTGCCGGTGCTGTTCGGCGGGGCGCTCGTCACCGAGCAGCTCTTCAACTACCCGGGCATGGGCCTGCTGTTCTGGAACGCGGCGCAGTCCTCGGACTACCCGACGCTCCTCGGGTGCGTGCTCGTCATCTCGATCGCGACCGTCGTCGGCACCCTGCTCGCCGACGTCGCGCAGTCCCTCATCGATCCCCGAGTCAAGGCAGGCCGCGCATGACCACCGTCCAGCTCGCCCCCGAGACGCCGGGCGCCCCCGTCACCGTCGCCGCGACCGGGGTCCGCCTCGCCGCCCGGCGGTTCCGGCACAACACCCTCGCGGTGATCGGCCTCGTCGTCCTCGTCGTGATCGTGCTGTTCTGCTTCGTCGGACCGTTCCTGTACCCGACCGACCAGACGCACACCCTCCTCGAGCAGGCCAACCAGCGGCCGAGCGGCGCGCACCTGCTCGGCACCGACGCCGTCGGCCACGACGTGCTCGGCCGCCTGATGTACGGCGGCAAAGTCTCGCTCCTGGTCGGCATCGCGGCGGGCGTCCTCGCCACCGTCGTCGGCACGCTGTGGGGCTCGGTCGCCGGGTACGTCGGCGGCTCGGTCGACGCCGTGATGATGCGCGTGGTCGACGCCGGCATCGCCATCCCCGCGCTGTTCATCCTGCTCGTGATCTCCGCGATCACCACGCCGGGCGTCGCCGGGCTCATCGTCATCCTCGGCCTGGTGTCCTGGCTCGTGCCGTCCCGGCTCATCCGCGCCGAGACGCTCACGCTGAAGAACCGCGACTACGTGCTCACCCTGCGCGCGATCGGCGGTTCCCACGCCCGGGCGATCGGCAAGCACCTGCTGCCGAACTCGGTGTCGACGATCGTCGTCGCCGCGACGTTCCAGGTCGCGGACGCGATCCTGCTCGTCGCCTACGTGTCGTACCTCGGGCTCGGCGTGCAGCCGCCCGCGACCGACTGGGGCGGCATGCTGTCGGCGGGCCTCACCGCCGCCTACTCCGGTCGCTGGTGGCTCATCCTGCCGCCCGGACTCGCCGTGATCCTCGTCGTCTGCGCGCTCAACGCCGTCGGCGACGGACTCCGGGACGCATTCGACGTGAAGGGCCGCGGATGACCGCCACCGATCCGATCCTGCGCGTTGCCGACCTCGGCGTGCACTTCAGCACCGAGTCCGGCGACGTCCACGCCGTGCGGGGCGTGTCCCTGTCCGTCGCGCCCGGGGAGACCCTCGCCCTCGTCGGCGAGTCCGGCTCCGGCAAGTCCACCGTGGCGCTCGCCGCGATGGGGCTGCTCTCCGGCAACGCGACCGCCACCGGCAGCGCCGTCGTCGACGGGCACGAGGTCGTCGGTGCCACCGAGCCGGCCCTCCGCGGACTGCGCGGGAAGACCGTCTCGATGGTGTTCCAGGAGCCCGCGACCGCCCTCGACCCGCTCACCCGCGTCGGCGCCCAGATCGCCGAGGTCATCCGGAACCACCGGCGGGTCCCCGCCGCCGACGCCGCCCGGCAGGCCGTCGAGCTGCTCCGCCGCGTCGGCATCCCCGCGCCCGAGGAGCGCGCGAAGGCCTTCCCGTTCCAGCTGTCCGGCGGGCAGCGGCAGCGCGTCGTCATCGCGATGGCGATCGCGAACGAGCCGGCACTCCTCATCGCGGACGAGCCGACCACCGCGCTCGACGTCACCGTGCAGGCCGAGATCCTCGAACTGCTCCGGGCGCTCGCCGCCGACACCGGCACCGGCGTGCTCCTCGTCACGCACAACATGGGCGTCGTCGCGGACTTCGCCGACCGGGTCGCCGTGATGCTCCGCGGCGAGATCGTCGAGACCGGCGGAGTGGAGGACGTGCTCCTCCGCCCGCAGCACGAGTACACCGCGCGGCTGCTCGCCGCCGTACCGCGGCTCGAGACGGCCGAGATGCCCGCTCCGCCGCGGCTCGAGGTCACCGAACCGTCGCGCGACGCGGCACCGGACGGGAGGCCCGACCCCACCCCGGTGATCGACCTCCGGGACGTCTCGGTGACCTTCGGACGGGGCGCGCGCGCCGTGCCGGCCCTGCGCGGCATCGACGTCGCCGTGCACGCCGGGGAGACCGTCGGCCTGGTCGGCGAGTCCGGCTCGGGCAAGTCCACCGCGGCCCGGGTCGCCCTCGGGCTCGTCCGCCCGACCGGCGGCACCGTGCGGCTGTTCGGCTCGGACCTCCGCCGGACCCGGGGTCGCGACCGCCGGGCCCTCCGCTCGGGCATCGGCGTCGTGTTGCAGGACCCCGTCGCCTCGCTCGACGCGCGGATGTCCGTCGGGGAGTGCATCGCCGAACCCCTCGCCGTGCACCGCCGCGGACTCCCCGGCGCCGAGCGGCGGAAGCGGGTCGACGAGGTCCTCGACGCCGTGCGGCTGCCCCGGACGCTGGCGACCCGCGCGCCCCGGGAGCTCTCCGGTGGGCAGCGCCAACGCGTCAGCCTCGCCCGGGCCCTCGTGCTCGACCCGCGGCTGCTCGTGGCCGACGAGCCGACGAGTGCCCTCGACGTCAGCGTGCAGGAGGCTGTGCTCGAGGTCCTCACCGAGCTGCAGGCCGACCTCGGCTTCGCGTGCCTGTTCGTCTCGCACGACCTCGCCGTCGTGCAGCAGTTCGCCGAGCGCGTCGTCGTGATGCGCGCCGGCGCCGTCGAGGAGCAGGGCCCCACGATGTCCACCCTCCTGCACCCGACCACGGACTACACCCGGCGGTTGCTCGCCGCGGTGCCCGTCCCGGACCCGGTCGTGCAGCGGCAGCGCCGGACCGAGCGCCTCGCGTCCCTCGCCGCGGTGACCTCGTGAGCGGCGACCGCCCCGGGGCCGGAGCGGTCTGCGGAGCCGCCCCGGGCCTCCCGTCCGTCGCCGGCACCGACCCCGCGGACCGCGTCGTCGCCGGGATCGACGTCGGCGGCACGAACACCAAGGTCCTGCTCGCCACCCCCGCACTCGACACCATCGACCGGATCGACCTCCCGACCCCCGCGCACGCGGGCGGCGACGCCATCGTCGACGCGGCCGTCGCGGCGGTGCGGACCCTGCTCGACCGGCACCGGGCCGCGCTGCTCGGCGTCGGCGTCGGCGCTGCCGGCGTGGTCGACGCGGCGACCGGCACCGTGCTCGTCACCGCGAACTCGTTCACCGGGTGGGCCGGCTACGGCGTGACCGACGCGGTGACCGAGCGGCTCGGTGTGCCCGCGACGCTCGACAACGACGTGAACGCGTTCCTGCTCGGCGAGGTCGCCGCCGGAGCCGTCGCGGGGGAGCGGAACGTGCTCGGGATGACCCTCGGCACCGGGGTCGGCGGGGCCCTCGTGCTCGGCGGCACGCTCTTCGGCGGACCGCACGGCGCCGCCGGGGAGATCGGCCACGTGCCGGGCTTCGGCGACACCCCCTGCACGTGCGGGCAGCACGGCCACCTCGAGACCGTCGCCGGCGCCCGTGGCATGGCCGACCGGTACGCCGACCGCACCGGCCGACGGCGCTCCACACACCAGGTCGCCGACGCCGCACGGGCGGGGGACCATCACGCCCAGGCCGTGTTCACCACCGCCGGGTGGGGGATCGCCCGCGCCATCCTGCTCACCGCCGGGATCCTCGACGTGACGACGGTCGTCGTAGGGGGCGGGGTCGCACGGTCGTGGGACCTCCTCGGGCCGGCCGTGACCGCGGCGCTCGCCGCCGAACCCCCGGTCAGCGGGGCGGCCATCCGCGTGGAGCAGGCGGCCCTCGGCTCCGACGCGGTGGCGCTCGGGGCGGCGGCGCAGGTGCGGGCGCTCGTGCTGGGGGTGTGAGGGCCCGACCGGCCCCCGTGGTTCACGCCTTCTCGCTGCGGTGGATGAAGTCGGCCATCCCTGGGACGGTGAACGCGAGGTAGCCGCGGTCGGGCGCGTAGATGTGCCCGTTCTTGATGAGTTCGTTCCGCGACACGGACAGGTCGCTGGTCCGGGTCTTCCCGGTGCGAGCGACGAGGTCCTGGATCGCCGACGGACGCTCGTCGTCGAGCGCCATCGCCTGCATGAGCTCGCGCTGTTTCGGCGTCGCCCGGTCCCAGCGGGACTGGTAGAGCCCCTGGTCGACCTCGTCACGAGCGCGGAGGACCCCGACGTGGGCTGAGTCCGAGTCGATGCAGGACTCCTGCGTCCGGGCGTCCCAGACGTGCTTCCCACAGGCCTGCGCGAAGTACGGGTACCCCTGGATCGACCGCACCGCGAGTGCCAGTGCCGTCCCCGACCACCGCACCCCGACGCGCTCGGTCGGATCGGAGAGCGCGAACCGCGTCTCGTCGTCGGTCAGGAGGCCCAGGCGTCGGTAGTCGTAGAGCCGTTCGGCGTAGCTGGTCGCGTCGGCGAGGACGGACGGGAGCGACGGGAGGCCGGTACCGATGAAGAACACGGGTACGGGGAAGACGTCCTGTCCCAGCGCGTGGAGCGCGAGGTTCAGCGCGTTGAGGTCCTGCTTCGGCGCCTCCTGGAGTTCGTCGATAGCGATGAGCAAGCCCTGCCCGACACTCCGGAACGCGAGGCCGACTTCGCGGAGCAGGTCCTCGAGGTCACGTTCGAGCGCACCGCTGTCGGCCTGTCCCGGAGTCGGCGCCACGTCGAAGCCGAAGTTGTAGGTGCCGGCGGGGTCGACGCTGATCTGGAACGACCGGAAGACACTCAACGCGTGCCGGAACTTGACGGCCACGGCAGCGCCGACCGAGACGGTGGTCCGGAGCGCCCCGTGGAGTTGCCGCGCGATGCCCTGTTGGAGACTCCGGTCCCTGCTCGCCTCGAGCTTCACCACCGACCACCGACCCGTCTCGCTGGCTCGTCGTGCGACCTCGTTGAGGAGGACGGTCTTCCCGACGCCGCGGAGCCCCGAAACGACCATCGGCCGACCACCTTCCGACGATTCGAGGGTCTCGACCAGCGTGCGGTCGATCGCATCGAGCAGCGCGTCGCGACCGGCGAGCACAGGCGGGACTCGCCCTGCGCCCGGCTTGAACGGGTTGATCACTCTGGGCCTCCGTCTCCGCTCTGAGGATCTATAAGGCTCTATAAGCGGCGCCTTCCGACCGGCGCTCGGATCGCGGTAGTACTGGTACGCAGAATACTGCATGGCACTCCCGCGGGTCCGCGCTCGGTACGGTCGGCGTGGTGGTGGTGCCCGGGCTGAGCGGTCTCTGATGCGCCGGACCGGGAACCCGCGGCAGCGCCGGAGTCGTGCCTGCCACCATGGGGGGATGACCGCCGACGCGCCGCTCCTCCGACCCCGCCGCCGGGAACCCGACGCGAACGGCATCCTCGTCCCGACGGCCTACCCGCTCGTGACGGGCACCATCGCGGTCGTCGCCGTCGTGGTCATCACGGTGCTCGGGTTCGTGCTCGGCGACGTCGACCTCGGGCTCGCCCAGGCGCTCAACCGGCTGCACACCGGAGCCCTCGGCGCCTTCACGTCCGGGGTGTACCACGTCATCAGCCCCGGCCCGGCGATCGTCGTGACCGTGGTGGTCACCGGTCTGATCTGGGCGCTGCAGCGGAACGTCCGCCCGGCCGCCGCGTTCGCCGGGGTGGTCGCGATCACCTGGGTGCCGTCCGACCTGGCGAAGGAGCTCGTGCACCGGGCCCGACCGGACACCGCCCTGCTCGCCCACCCGTTCCCGGTGCAGCCCGACCCGTCGTACCCGAGCGGGCACACGGTGTTCATGGTGGCGTTCGTCATCGCCCTGACGTGGCTGCTCCGCGACACCCGGTGGCACACGCTCGCCGTGGTGCTCGGGTCGGTGGCGGTCGTCGTGGTGGCGGTGTCGGTGTCGATCGACGCCGTGCACTACCCCTCCGACGCGCTCGCCTCGGTGGCGTGGGCGCTCGCCGTCGCACCGGCCGCCCGACTGGTGTGGGTCGACCTGCTCATGCCGCGCCTCCCGTACCTCCGCCCGGACCGGGCCGTCACCGGTCCCTGACCGCGAGCGACCGGGCGACCCGGTCGCCGCGCCCCCCCCCGCCGGTCGCCGCGTGCCGCCCGGCGGTGCCACGCCGGGGGGTGT